>CALFML010000890.1 GCA_937879845.1 uncultured Myxococcales bacterium | reverse complement strand
CAAGTGGCACAAAGAGTTCGTGATGGACGGGAAGAGCGACCCAAGTAAGGAAAAGTCGGGAAGCCTCGCCTACCTGACAAGCGATCTGAGCGCCGAGCTTTTCTCCCTGTCGTTTACAAACCTTGGTATTATCAAGTTCACGCCGGATAAGCACGACTCGGCGAGCGACAAGCTCCGGTATGTGCGGGTCGAGATGTACTGCGAAGAGATGCGCTTTAAGTACATGTAGGAAGACGCCCGCCCCGCCGCCCCAAGCTAAAAAAGCCGCTCGTCCGTCTTGCTCGTCGCAAGCGACCGCTGCGTCAGTCTGAACCCACGCCGTCCCTCAACATAAGGTACCTCATGGCATTCAAGACCGAGTTTCCCTTCACGCTTCCCAAAGGCTACATCGATAGCGAAGGCAACCTGCACCGGACCGGGGTGATGCGCCTGGCCACGGCCAAGGACGAGATCGTACCGCTTCAGGACTACCGCGTTCAGAATAACCGCGCGTACCTGGTCATCGTCCTTCTGAGCCGGGTCATCACCAAGCTCGGCGATCTGCCGATGCTCGACACGGAGATCATCGAGAACCTGTTTTCCACCGATCTCGCCTACCTGCAGGAGTTTTACCGCCGCATCAATGAAGAAGGCGCGCCGCGGGTGCATGCCAAGTGCCCCTCCTGTCAGCATGAGTTCGACATCGACTTGCTGGGTGGAGGTGATGGCCGCGTAGTCGGCCAGGGGGGATAACTAGCTACCCCCTGGAGCAGCTTTACCAGGAGGTAGCCTACATCGCGTATCACTTTCACTGGCCGCTCGACGACCTGCTCAACATGGAGCACGACGAGCGCCACATCTGGCTCCGCGAGATCGCTCGCATCAACCGCGAGATAAACGAAGCGCGCAAGCGCGGCTGAGCCCAATTCCCCTTCCCACTCCCATTCACGGCCAAGTCGCGGCCCCGCACCGATCCGAGCGCCCTTGGGGCGCGTGCGCACTTTTCCCCTCCCGACTCGCCGCCGCCGGAGTAAAATAGAGCGGCCCGGGGAATCGCTTTCCCGCGGGAGTCGCCCTAGTTGAAAAGTCGCGAGCGCACAGTCAGCCGCCGCATCGCCACCACGATCCGCCGAGGGATTTCGCATGGCCGCATTCCGTGAGGTTAGACCACCTGGCGTATATCAAAGCGGGTCGAAATCTCGAATCACGCCGCTCACCATCGCCGACACGCATATCGCCGGCTTCGTCGGCATCGCCAACAAGGGACCGCTCGATACGCCGCGGCGGCTCCAGAGCTGGGCCGAGTTCGTCGAGGTCTACGGGGCGGTGAGCGAAGGCCACCTGGCGCGCGCGGTCGAGGGCTTTTTCTTAAACGGCGGCCGCTTCTGCTACGTCGTCCGCGTCGCCCGCCTGCCCAAAGAAGGCGAGGCGCTGCAGCTGCACCACGCGGTCCCCGCCGCGCGCGTCATCAAAGACGGCTGGGACAAAGACACGCTGCTGGTCATGTCGCAGAGCGAGGGCCGCTGGGGCAACAGCATCTGGGTGCGGTTCGCCCACTCCACCGGCGCCAAGACGCTGCTCACCCTGGATCTGCCGGTGGGCGCGGGCATGGCGCGGGTGACCTCGACGCGCGGCATCGAGCGCGGCTCGCTCATCCGCATCTTCGATCGCGACAACAGCGACTTCGTCGTCATCACCGACGTCGACGACAAGGAGAAGACCTTCTCCTGGGGGACGGACACGCCCATCGTCCGCCGCTACGCCGCCGCCTCTCCGACCTACGTCGAGGTCGTCGAGTTCGAGATCCACGCCACCCTGCGCGATCGCCGCGAGGTCTTCCGCAGCCTGCAGATGAGCCCCCTGTCGCGGCGCTACGCCCCGCGCGTGATTAACGAGGAGTCGCAGCTCATCCAGCTGGAGGACCTCGGCTCGACGTCGCCTTTGCCCAACAACCTGCCGGCGGTCGCGCCGCTGGAGAAGCTCACCGGCGGCCGCGACGGCACCGAAGGGATGACGGCGGAGGACTACGTCGGCTACGACCGCGGCATGGAAGACCGCCGCGGCCTGTGGTCGCTGGCCAACGTCGATGATGTCGGCCTCGTGCTCGTCCCCGACGCGATGCTCGCCTACAGCAAGATGTCGGTGCCGGAGGCCCGCGCCTTCGTCCAGCGCATCCACGACGCGATGATCGACCTGTGCGAGCAGACCCAAGATCGCTTCGCCATCCTCGACCTGCCCGACACCCGCGACATCGAGGAAGTGCGCCGCCTGCGCCAGCGCCGCGACAGCCACTACGCCGCCTACTACTTCCCGTGGCTCGTGGTGCCGGGTCAAAACGGCGCCGCGCACAAGCAGCCGCCCTCGGGGCACATCGCCGGCGTGTATGCCCGCAGTGAGATCCAGCACGGCGTCCACAAAGCTCCCGCCAACGAGCAGCTCTTCGGGGTGACGCAACTTACGTTGCCTCTATCCGATGATCATGTTGGACAGTTGAACTCCGAGGGAATCAATACCATCCGCTCCTTCACCGGCCGGGGCATCCGGATCTGGGGCGCGCGGACGTGCAGCAACGACCCGGACTGGCGCTACCTCAACGTGCGCCGGCTCTTCATCATGCTGCGCCGGGCGCTGGAGACGGGAACGCAGTGGATTACGTTTGAGCCCAACACCGCGCAGACGTGGTCTCTGATTCAGCGGGAGGTATCGCTATTTTTGCATGACCTTTACACCAAAGGCTATTTCGCCGGCGGCAGTCCCGATGAGTCGTACATCGTCAAGTGCGACTCCGAGGTCAACGCGGCAGAGGTAGTCGACAGCGGAAGGCTCATAACGGAAATCCGGGTGGCGCCGGCGCTGCCCGCGGAGTTTATTTATTTCACGATCGAGCAGCAGATGGCGGAGCGCGTGAGCTCCGGCTAGCTCTGGCTGATGCGGATAACGAGGTAAGAGATGACAGCGCGACGCGAAGCCTATGGCGTTTACCACTTCGCAGTGGAGATCAACGGCATTCAGGAAGCGTTCTTCCGCTCGTGCAGCGGCCTCAACTCCGAAGCCGAGGTGGTGCCGGTGCAAGAAGGTGGCCTCAACACCACCGAGCATAAGCTCATCGGCCGCACCAAGTTCGGCAACCTGATTCTCAAGCAGGGCTTCGCCACCGGCGCGCTATGGAATAAGCGGCAGTCGTTTGTAAACGACGAGCCCGGCGTCAAGCTGGAGCGCTTCAACGGCACCGTCATCCAGTTTGGCCCCGGCACCAAGCGCGTTCATACCTGGCAATTTACCAATGCTTGGATTTGCAAATGGGAAGGCCCGGAGTTTGACGCGACGAAGAACGAAATATCAATTGAGACTATCGAAATTGCCCATGAAGGATTGATTTACAAAGGTGGTGGCTGATTATGTCTGATTCGCCTCAAAGAGCAGCGGCCGCGCCCGCGCCAGCGCCTTATACGCCAAGCGGCGCGGCGGCTTCGGAGCGCATGGTGTCGAGCGTGCTCGGGCGCGTCATCGGGCCGTACGGGTCGCCGATTGGCCGGGCGCTGCGCTTTGCCGACCGGCTGGTCGATAGCGTC
>CALFML010000889.1 GCA_937879845.1 uncultured Myxococcales bacterium | reverse complement strand
CGCTGTTTACAGCTCTGCTTGGCAACGGCTCCGGGGATCGGCATCACACCTTCGGACACGTATCCCGCATCCCAAGCGCTATCGTTCGACCTTCTTCTCTAGCGCTTCTCGCTCCTTGTCCATGAAGTCGTCGAGGCTGCCGAAAAATTCTTGGCAGTAGCTTCGTGAAAATTCGACCACCGATTCCGGAAATGCGAGCCAGCGGGAGTACTTCACCATCATCCGCGCTGCCAGTCCCAACCGGTGCTCGAAGGAGATCGGATCCCCGAGGTTGATGTTCTGCGAGTCGTAGCTTGGCGCCTTGGCGCTGCGAAAATAGATGGCCAGGCTGATTCGCGGGCCCTTGGCCCGCGGGCTGCGCGTGGAGCCCCAATGCAAAACGTACTGATTCCAGCAGAGCACTGAGCCCGCCGCGGCGGGCAAGGCGCGAATCCCGCGCAAGGCCTCCAGCGGAATCGCCCATTCCCCGAGGTTGTTCGGGTAGTTCGGATCGCGATTCGTGGGCAGGACATACATGGCGGAGGTGTCGAGGGTCGCGTCGGTCAGGGGAATCCACGTCGTAAGCAGCAGCGGCAGGCCGTCCTCTCCCAGGCTCCATTGGCCGGTCTCATCGTCCCGGTGGGCCATCCAACCGGAGCGCTCGCGGATTCCGTCGATATGGTAGATCCAATAGTCTGGGATGATATTGTAGCTTGGCCCTAAAATCGCGCTGATCAAAGGCGTAATGCTGGCGAACAATTGCCACACTTCGTCGTAAACCACGGCAAAAGGTCCGGGAAATCCAGCGTCCACGACCTTGCCGATGGCGGCGGCCAAGGGGTCGGTCATCGACTTTGGCAGGATGGGCGGCACCTGGCCGTACCCCTCGGTCCGCAGCTGATCGAGGGTGTGTTCGAGCTGCTCTCCAGAAATGGAGACCCGCGGCGGGGCCGGCAAAAACGGGGTGGGGCTTACATGGAGCTCCGGGGCCAGAGACCGCCAGAAGTCCGGGGTCTTGGCTTGCTTGAGGCTCTCGGGACTCGGAGCTTCGAGGAAGCTTTGAGGTGAGATCGATTCTTGGTTCATAGGCCTCTCCTAAGTACGTATGCGGAGTGGAGAGTAGGGGCAGGTCGTGGGAGCGATAGCGACCGCGGGGCACGCTGCCATCCGCCTCGGGCTTGAGTCAGGTAGACCTCTACACCCATCACGCAAGGAACAGAGTACACCAGGATCGACAAAATTGATTCAAAAGGAAGGCCGCCATTTCCGAAGCCCAAGATCTGCTATCTTCGGCCGGCCGCTCTGAACGGTTTGTCTACAGCGCCGCCGATCTACGCGGCTGAACGCAGCGGTCGCCGCTAGGAGGCAAGCTCCCCTCCGCACTCAGGCTCCGCTTCACGCCCGATGGCATAGGAGTCGGGCGGCCGGCTTGGCTTCTCGCGATGCGTCCGGTCGAGCCGATGCGCTGGCGCTAACGCGCCGTCCGGCGCTGCGCTGCGTACTCCCGCTGACTATGAAGCCACTTGAGGCCGACTTCCAGCTCGGGAAAAAACTCTGTCTTGTGGTTGTCTCTGCCAAGCAGGCGCATCGCGCCGAGCGCCAGGGTCAGGGCGGCCCGCGCCGGCAGCCGGGCGCCGACGAGCGCGGTCACCGAATTAGGACGGTATCGGGTCGACCAGTCGGCTATTTGCCGGCGCACGGCAGAAGTCAGCGAAATCCCGCGGGTGATATCGCCTAGCAGCAGATAGTAGCCAAAGCGATTCTGGATCGACTCGACGGTATCTATGAGCATCTGGCTGTCTGCCAGCGAGAACGCACCGCCGCTCAGCTCAATGACGGCAAGGTCCTCCTCGACGTAGTAGCGGTGGTCCCCGAGCGGACCCCAGCGCGGCGCGGCCGGGCCGGGCGGCTGGACTCCAACGTCGGTCGCGGGGGGCTTGACTGAGCCGATGCTCATAGGCGGCCCCTATACCATATCGAAACTTGGCAAGCGCGAAAAGAGATACTTACGATTCCGCCTGGGCGGACGGAGCGGCTAACAGTCCGTAGCAAAACGTGGCGAGCGGCCCGAGTTTGTGTCCGGGCGCACGGAGCAGCCTCCCGGCTATGAGCACGGCCGGACGCGAACTCGGATCGCGTAGTAGTTTGCCCCGGACTGCTAGGCACTACGGGCGCTAGCGCGAGGACGGGGAACTGCAATCGCGCGGAACCTAGGCCGCAGACATTTGTCTAAGCAAGTATGGCTGTCACTCCGATCGGTTGGCGGACAAAATGAATAATTGCACACGCACTTCTTTACCCCTGCGCGCGGGAGCCGGCCGAACCTGGGCGGCTCGCTCCGGACTCCTTTCCTGGCGCTGCCTGTGTCTAATGCTGGGCATTTTATCATCCTCGACAGGGTCGCGCGCTGCTGATACGGCGGGCGCAGAGCCCATTCCTTCAGCGCTGCGTGACGATGTCTATGCCATCTATGCGTTGGCCGTGAATGACTTGCAGCAAAATGATTTCCCGGGTTCTGAAGGTGAGACCATCGCCATCTATGAGAAAACTGGCGATCGGCAGAGCGCGTTGAGCCTCCTGAAGTGCCACACCCCGGTTCCCGCGCAGCGAGATCTCTATGCGAAATTATTTAAAAGTTTCCGGCGCGCATTAACGCATAGATGGGTAATCGAGCACCAGTTTCAGCTAATGACGCCCTACGTGCTTACTAAACCAGGTGAGTCACCAAGGAGAAGCGAATCGAGCGCGCGCTCTTCGCAGCGGGAAAGTTCGAAAAACCTACCGGAAAACCAGTTGTCGATTAAGACCAGATACACGTTATCCGCCGTAGGATTCAACGAAGACCGCTCTCGGGCCCTGGTTTACGCCGGTTGTGAATGCGGTGAGCTGTGCGGCTACGGCTACCTCCATTTTTTGATAAAAGTCAACGGCCGTTGGAAATTCGACGATACCTTCGACGGGGAAGCATGCAATATAATTTCGTAGTGAACATTGCTGCAGTCAATCCTATCGGTCGGTCACAAGGCCTTCCGGATGATCACAAGTCAAAACAGTCACGCCGCGGGTCCCCCTACCCTGCGATGTTTCCGCCTTGGGACAAGCTCCCGCCGAAAACATCTTCGGTCGGCCCACGGCTCAGGCTCCCGACGGAGTTAGCAGATGTGATCATCCGAAAGCGTAATCGGTGCTTGATCGAGTCTTTGTCGGGCTCCTATCGGGTTCTCAGGTTAGCCCTCTTCTTGGCGTCTGGTACACAGGACACAGGAGCGGGGCTGAAAGAGAGTCCTTTCGACAGGCGGTACGAGGTCGAAAATGAAAAAGCTGCGGCTCGTGTGGGTTCCTTTTTCTTGGCGCTTGCGGCAACGTGGGACCCGGTGTAGAGGGCTTTCGGGTTTCGTTCCGGCGGGCGTCTTTCTGGCGGCCTGGCTCGCGGCAGCGTCGGGGAACGCTCAGGTAAGTGGCCCTAGCGGCCCTAACCCCGCTCATGGCGCTTTAGGGTCGACGCAGCTCCAGACGCTTGAGGATCGGCTGCGCGAGCTAGAGCGCGAAGTGCGGGAGCTGCGTCGCCAGACACCCGCCAAGGACGCTGACAGCAACGGCCCGCCGCCAACCAGTCCAGAGCTTGCACCGCCGTCCGCGCCGGCGGGAGCTGCGGGGCCTCCTTTAGCCTCGCCTCCTTTATCAGCCGAGCCGGCGGCGGAGCCGTTTGCCTGGGGCGACTTCACCTGGGTAAATGGCGCCAGCCGTCAGACCTCCCACCTCATCGACAGCAAGTACTTCACCCCGCAGTTCGATATTGACCTGAACTACACCTATTCGTTCAACCACCCGATCGACAACACCTTGGTCGGCTCCACCGCCACGGCCCGCCACAACGAGCTGCAGATCGCCTTCATCGGCGTCGGCGGCGATGCCCACCTCGGCAGTGTCCACGCCCGCCTGCTGCTCCAGTACGGAACCCGCTCCACCGTCGTGCCGCGCAGCGATCTCACCGCCAACCGCGGCCAGTTCGATCTGCTCACCATCTACCGCTACATCGGCGAGGCCTACGTCGGCTACCACTTCAACAAGCTGCACGGGATAAACGTCGATGTCGGGCTGTTTTTCTCCTATGTCGGCCTGTTCTCCTATACCCAGTTCGAGAGCTGGGGCTACCAAGCTTCATTTACCTCCGACAACACGCCGTGGTTCTTCAACGGCGCCCGCCTCCAGCTGTTTCCCACCGACCGCTTCAAGGTCGAGCTCTGGGTGATAAACGGCTGGCAGACCTACGGCAAGTTCAACGAGCTGCCCGGGGTCGGCTACCAGCTCCATTACTCGCCGCGCGAGTGGGTGAAGATAGTGTTTAACGGCTACGTCGGCACCGACACCCAAGACCACCCGGGGCGGGTCCGCTTCCACAGCGACAACAGCTTGCTCATCCGCTACTACAACCGCCCCGACTCGCGCGGGCTGAGCCGCGCCGCCTTCTCCGCCACGTTCGACATCGGCTTCGAAGAGGGCGACGGCGTGGCCGGATTCCGCGGCAGCGGGACCGAAGGCAACTGCACAAACGACACCCCGTGCGAGCAGGACTTCGTCAGCGCCATGGGCTACAACGTGCTGTGGTTCTGGAAAAACCGCCTCAGCTGGCTGCTCGGCGGCGGCGTCATTCATAACCCGGGGCGCTACCTGGTGATTGTCCCCACGGGCGTGGCCGCAACCACGTTCGATGCCAGCTCCGGAACGCAGTTCGACGGCTGGGATGTCTCGTCCAACCTCAGCGTCTACCCGACCGAAAACCTTACCCTCCGCTTGGAGGTCTCGCACCACGAAGCCAGCGTGCCCTACTACGCCGGTCCCGGCGGCGTCACCGGTCCTAACGGCTATAAGTGCGGCGGCCTCTATAACCCGGACGGCGTCATCTCCACCTGCGCCCCGACCGGCTGGCTGCCTGATCTCGTCAATACCGAGACAAAGCTCATCTTCGCCATGCTGTTTCGGCTCTGATTAGAAGAGCGGGCCCGCCCGTTCAGGGGGTCTTTTTGCGCAGGAGGAAGGACTGCTGTTGCAGGGACGGCGCAAGCGCCAGCATTCCCGTCTCGGCGGCGCGGGCATCGGCGGCCAAGGCCCGCGCCTTGTCCATGACCAGCGCGACGGACAGCGCGGCCTCATTCCCTTGGTCCGCGGTCACGAGGAAGAACCGCTCGAACGCCGGCGAGTCATCGAGCTGAAAGGCTTGATCCAGCATCGCCGGACCGCTGCGTGCAAGCTCGGTGCTGGCGGCAGCCGTCGCGGGAAAGTGCAAGGTCGCGCCGCCGCGCGCATCGATGGACACGATGACCCCATAGCGCTGGCCGCTGGCAAGGTAACCGAGCTGGATGAGATCCCCCGCCTGCGCCTCCGCCCCCGGCCGCAGCTGCGCCGCCTTGTCCCCTTGCTTGCGAAACACCAGGATCCGCGGCCCGGAGCCTTTGATCCGTACCGCATCCCCAGACTCCGGCGCTCCGGATCCCGCAGTGTGCCCGCGGCCGGGACCGAGCTCGCCCAGATATCCCGACCCGACACCGACGACCAGCACGCCCAGGGCGGTCGCCAGCGCCGTCAGTTGGTCCACCTGCCACGTCACGAAGCTAGTGGTCCCCGGAGGCACCGTTTCCGTGACGTCGACCACCGGGACGTCGGCGTCGTCGGCGACGCCACGAATCTGCTCGGGGGTGGGGCCCTCGGTCTGGGTGTTGTAGACGAGCACGTCGATCTTGTCGTCCCGCAA
>CALFML010000888.1 GCA_937879845.1 uncultured Myxococcales bacterium | reverse complement strand
CTCGCCGGTGCGCTGCTCGTCGAAAAAAGCGATCTCCTGGCGCAGGAGGGAGGCGTACAGATCGCGGCGCAGACGGGCGACCACGCGCTCGCCGGCGACCGTGAACAGGTAGAAGCGCAGGGATGAAAACAGCCCTTGGACCGCGAACACCAGCAGCAGCCCGATCGCCGCTTGATTTATCACCTGCAGGTTGCCGCCGTCATTGGCGCCCGCCGTGCCGCTCTTGGCGCTGGCCACCGCGTTCATGATGATGCGGATCGCCTGCGGATAGATAAGCCCGAGCCCCGTCGAAGCGAGCAGCGCCAGCGACGCCAGAATCAGGGTGCGCAGCTCGGGCCTGGCCAGCCGCCAGACATGGGAGAAAAAGCCGCGCAAAGCCGGCCGCGGTTTGCTTTCACTGCTTGTCGCAGGGTCGCCGGCGGCCGGCGCGGGAACGGGTCGGCTCGTCACATCGGCCGGGCGAGCAGACGCGGAAACTGTGGACATTCTGTCAGCATACGCCACTGCGGAAAGCCGTGATACCTTCGCCGTGTTTCCCGCCTTGCCGACGGAATCTTAGGAGACGCGATGGACTACCGGCTTGTCTTGATGGCCCGGGTGCGGCCGAAGCGCTTTTCGTGCGGCCGCGGCTGGGCGCGACCCCTGGGGCGTGCGGCGGTGCTGTTTTTGGCGCTGCTTCTTCCCCGCGCGGCCGCGGCCCAGGCGCAAAGTGAGACGAGCGGTAGCGCAACCAGCTATCCCGCCGCCCCTCCGATCGCGGTGCCGACCGTAAGCCGCTTGCCGCCGGGGATGACGGCGGTGCCGGTCAGCGCCGCGCAGGGCCGGCAGCTCGAGCTGCAGGTAAGCGGCCCCGCTGGCTCGCCGTCCGTGGTCGCGCAGCTTCCGCTTGCCGGCCCGTTCTTTGAGACCGTGTACATAAGCGGGTTCCTATACGTCGCCTGCGGCGATTCGCCGATCGTCGCAGTCGATGTCCGCGATCCTTCCCACCCACGCACCGTCGCCAGCTTCGTGGCCGGCGGCCCGGTGATCTCCCTGTGGGGCGGCACGCGCACCTTGATCATCCGCCGCGCCGATGGCACGACGCTGCTTGTCGACGTGAGCGACCCCGCGCATCCGCTCTATCAGAGCGTGGTGCTGCCGCCGCCGCGACCCGCTCCGCAAGTCCCCGAGGTCTTCGGGGAGGAGACGCCCCCGCCCAAACCTGCGTACTCGCGCCTTGTGGTATCGCTGCGGCCGTTTTTGTTTTTCACCAACAGTCAGCCGCGGCCGACAAGCGGCGGCTCGCTCATCGATTTCAGCTATCAGCTGACCCGGATCGGCGGCCTGTGGTGGGGGATTGAGCTTGCTCCCTTTTCCGTCGGCTCTTACTACGACGGCGTGCCGTCGTTCAACTCGCGCGCGTGGTTTGGCTATTCGTGGCGGAGCTTCGCCATGGCCGCGGCGTTCGGCTCCGGCTACAATAACGACGGCACATTCGTCCAGCTTGGGCCGGTCTTCCGCTTTGGCCGGATCGACTGGGTGCACAGCACGCTGCGATTCCTGTTCAGCATCTGGCAGCCGATCGTCTACCCAGCGAGCAGCGAGTTCACCCTGGAGGGTCCGATCAACCGCCGCGTCGGCCTGCGCTATAACTTCACCCAAGACAGCGCGCTAAACGGCTTCTATACGGCCCTCGGGCTGCAGATCTTCATGGGCGGCGACCGCCGGCTGCGGACGACGGTGCTGACGCCCGGCGTCGGCTTTATTTACATGCGCACGAACAACAACTCCTTCGGCACCGGGCGCACCTATGTCCACCACCCCGGCGTGATTTTTTCGCTGTCCATCGAGCCGCGTTTTTAGGGCCGGCGCCCGGACGCGAAATGGAATTGCGCCGCAGTTTTGCCGCAGCGCATAGACGGATTCGTGCCACCCTGGGCTCATGACCCATCCGGAGCTGCGAACCCCGCGACTGCTTTTGCGCGCCCCTCGTTCTTCTGATCTGGCCCCGCTCTGTTCCATCCTGAGCGAGCCGGCCGTGGCCCGCTACTGGCACAGCTTCGATGAGCAGCGGGTGCGCGAGGAGCTGCTCACGCCGTCGGATGTCGTCATCTTGGTGATCGAGTCGGCCGACCCGGCCGATGCGTCGGTCCTGGGCGTCATCCAATATGGCGAGCAGCCCGATCTCGACTACCGGCAGGCCAGCGTCGATATCTTTCTCACCACCCGCTGCCACGGCCGCGGCCTGGGCAGCGAGGCGATTCACGCCGTCCTCGGCTATCTCATCTCCACGCTGGGCCACCACCGCATCATCATCGATCCGGCCGCCGACAACCGCAGCGCCATCCGCACCTACGCGCGGGCGGGCTTCCGCAGCATCGGCCTCTTGCGCCAGTACGAGCGCGGCGCCGACGGCACCTTCCACGACGGCATGCTGATGGAGCTTTTGGCCTGCGACTACCGCCCCCCGACCGCGCCCGCGAGCCATCCCCCGACCGCGCCGGCCCCGAGCTTTACCCAGCGCCGCGCCACGACCGCGGACCTCCCGGCGCTGCTGCCGATGATGATAAGCTTCAACCAGGGCGAGAGCATCGACTGGAACCCGGAGCTCGGCGCGACGCCGCTGCGCCATCTCCTCTCGTCGCCGGAGCTCGGGCAGGTGCTGCTATTTTCTGAAGGCGCGGCGCACCTTGGATATGCCATTTTTACCTATGGCTTTGATCTGGAGTTTGGCGGCCGCGACTCCTTTTTGACCGAGCTGTATCTGGTTCCGGAGGCGCGCGGCCGGGGCGTCGGCAAGTGGGCGCTGGAGCAGATCTTCGCGCAGGTCCGTCTGGCCGGAGCGCAGGCGATCCACCTACAGGTGCGGGCCGACAACACCCCGGCGCAGCGCCTTTACGCTGCAGCCGGCTTTATCGGCACGACGCGCCATCTGCTCAGCCGAGACCTGTCCAACATGTGACGGTTGCGCCGCTTTGGCGATGCAGCGCAAAATACCAAGCTGTGTACTCTGCGCCCACAAGTCGCACGCCCGGGGGAGGTCCGCGGCTGCGGTTTTCGCTGCGTACCAAATGGACGCTGGCGCTGCTTTTGACAAGCGGCCTGCCGCTGCTTCTGTGCGCCTATGTGCTGATCCGTATTCAAGCGCTGGGTCTGGAGGTCGCGGAGCAGGAGCGCGAGGTGGCGATGATCGACCACATCGCCCAGCTCGTCCGCGGCTCCCTGGGCGAGGCCGCCGATGACACCCATCGGGTGGGCCTCCTGCTCACCGATTCACGCATCCCCGATCCCGACGCGCGCATCGCCCTGGCTACCGATGTCATAAACGGCTGCGAGGCGCTGGCCGGCGTCGCGGTGTACCGCAGCGATGGCTCGCTGCTCGACGCTCTGTATCGGACCGACGGCAAGCTTGGCGCCCGGCGGCCGATTCCACCGGAGCACTTGCCCGCGGCGGTCGTCGGCGGCGAGAGCGGAACCTGGCACCGCGTCACCACCGCGGGCGACAGCGCCATCATGCACTACATCGAACCGATCGAGCAGCAGCGGCAGTGGCGGGCGTTCGCGCTCGGCATGGTGACGGCGCAGAGCTTGGGCGAGCGGACGCAGCGCCTGGCCCAGGATCACTGCGGCGGCCGCGGCGACTGCGTGCTGGTGCTCGATGCCGAGCAGCGCATCATCGCCGGCGGCGCCGAAAGCGGCCCGCTCCGCGTCGGCCAGAGCCTGAAGGGCAAAGATGTCCTGGGCCGGGCCGAGCTGTCACCGGAAATTTTGACCCAGCAGGTCGGCTTCACCTGGCAGTTTAAAGGTCTGCAGGGCGAGCGGATGATCGGCTCGGTGCGGACGCTGCCCGAGTACGGGTGGGTTCTGGCGGTGCGGCGGCCGTGGGCGCTGGCGTTCGGCGTCATGCGCGCGGTGCGGCTGCTGGTCGTCATCAGCACGCTGATGCTCCTCGGGCTGGCTGTCTTATACGGTCGGTACATCGCCAAGCGGACGACGCGGCCGATTCACAAGCTGGTCGAGCTTACGCGCAGCTATGCGCAGCGCCGCTTCGGTGAGCGCTCGGTCATTGCCACCGGCGATGAGCTGGAGGAGCTCGGCAACTCGCTGACCGATATGGCGATGCAGCTGGCGGTCAGTGAAAAGGAGATCGAGCGGCGGGCGCGCATCGAAAGCGGGCTGTCGCGCTTTCTGCCGGAAGAGGTGGCGCGCTCCATCGCCTCGGGTCAGCAGCCGCTGGCGCTCGGCGGGCAGCGGCGGAATATCTCCGTGCTGTTCGCCGACGTGGTGGCGTTTACAAGCTTTGCCGAGTCGGCGCCGCCCGAGCGCGTCGTCGCCCTGCTCAACGAGCTGTTCACCGTCCTGGCCGAGGTCGTATTCCGCCACGGCGGAATCATCGATAAGTTCATCGGCGACAGCATGATGGCGATCTTCGGCGCGCCCTCGGACCAGGCCGATCACGCCCGCCGCGCCCTCACCACCGCGGAGGCCATCCACCGCTTCGTCGAAGCCAACTCCCCGGCCTGGCGCGTGTCCTACGGCATCGAAGTCCAGATGGCCATCGGCATCAACAGCGGCGAGGCGCTGGTCGGAAATCTCGGCAGCGAGAAGCGCATGGAATATACGGCGATTGGCGACGTCGTAAACATCGCCGCTCGTTTGGAGGGGGTGGCGCAGCCGGGACAGACCCTGGTGACCGCGGACGTGGCGGCGGCAGCGGGGGACGAGTTCAGCTTCCACTCGCTGGGTGAACATCCGCTGCGCGGCAAGCGCAACGCGGTGCAGATCTTAGAGGTCGTATGAGCAGTATTTCTTCCGCGCCGCCCGACAGCGCGCAGATTACGCAAGAGCTGCCGCCGGACGCCAAGTCGGGCGCGCACGCCGTGTCCCTGCCTACGGGCCCGGTGCATATCGGCGCCGCCGTGAGTGCCGCCGATCGCGCCAGCACGACGCTGCCTGTCGCGCCGACCCCGGCCGACGCCGACGGCATGGTCGAGCGGCTGCACACCACGCTGCTCGGCAAGTACCGCATCGACAAGCTGATCGGCGAGGGCGGCTGCGGCCGGGTGTATCTGGCCACGCACCTGCAGCTGCGCTCGCAGGTGGCGATCAAGTTCATGCTGCCCCACTGGCAGAACCGCCCCGTCTCCCGCGGCGGCGTACGTCGCGGGGGCGCTGTCGCTGGCCGACGCGGTGCGGGTGATCG
>CALFML010000887.1 GCA_937879845.1 uncultured Myxococcales bacterium | reverse complement strand
GCCATAGAGTCCTTCATAGAGCGCGACGCAGAAGGCAAACTGGTCGCTGCGCTCGTCGGCGCTCTGGCCGCGCAGCTGCTCCGGCGCCATATAGACCGGCGTGCCGACGATCGCGCCGGTGCGCGTGAGATGGGTCGCGCTGATTCGGAGCGGATCGGCGGGCGCCGCTTGCCCGGTGCCCGGGTCTTCGCTGCGCAGCACGCGCGCCAGCCCGAAGTCGGTTACTTGGACGCGGCCGTCTTGCGAGACCAGCACGTTGTCGGGCTTGAAATCGCGATGCACCACATGCTCGCGATGCGCGGCGGAGAGCCCGCGTCCGGCGGCCAGGCACAGCGCCAGCACTTCCTTGACCGAGCGCCGGCCCGAACCGCTCAGCTTGCGGAGCGTCTCCCGCAGCGTCTCGCCGACGACGAGCTCCATGGCCACGAACACCTGCCCATCCAGCACGCCCACGTCATAGACCGCGATGACGTTGGGATGGGTCAGGCGCGCCATGAGCTTGGCTTCGCGCAGCAGGCGCTCGGGGAGCCCGCGCGCATCGGCCGGGCCGGTCAGCTCGGGGCGCAGAAGCTTGAGCGCCACCTCGCGCTCGAGGTTGGGATCGTACGCCGCGTACACAAGACCCATCGCGCCCGCGCCGACAACCCGCCGGACGATATAACGCCCGAGCCGGGCTCCGGGCGAAAGCGCGGGCGCCGCCGGCATGGGCCTGTTTGGCGGTGGCCCTTCCTCCAGCGTCGTGGCGACGGCCAGCGGGGTGCGGCTCGACAGCGTGCGGCCCCGCGCCGCTTCGGCGATGGCCATGCGGCAGCTGGCGCAGCCGTCGATATGCTCCTCAAGCAGGGATGCGGTCGCCGCATCGAGCTCCGCCTCCACGTACTGGGCGATCGTCTGATCGCTGAGACAATCCATGAGCCCCCTGGATCACTATATCTCCTTAGAACACTTAAAAAACGCAGCAGTTTTAGGCGCTCTAAAGCCGCGGCGCACAGGCAGATGGGTGGGCAACTACTCTGGCGATGCTGGGCGAGCTTTGCTGGAGGTACGCAAACTTGGGATAATAGGCCGCCGCGAAGTCTTCCATGAAGCCGCGCAGATGCTGGACATCCTCGACCGAGACACCGTTGTATAGAGAGATGCGCAGCCCGCCCACGGCTGGATGATTCTTGAGGCCCGTGATGCCAGCTGCCGCTGCGGCGTTAATGAACTGCGTCTCAAGCGCGCTACTCGGCAGGCGGAAGACGATGTTCATTCGTGAGCGGCTGGCCGCCTGTGTGACGGCGCAGCGATAAAGGGCCGGATGGCGATCGAGCGCCGCGTATAGGATGCGGGCCTTGTCGCGATTCCAGGCTTCGAGCTGCGCCAGCCCGCCTACCGATTTCGCCCAAGCGAAGAAGTTCCGCAGCAGATATACGGCGAAGCTGGGCGGCGTATTGTAGACGGAGTCATGCTCGGCGTGGGTGGAGTAGCGCAAGATCTTGGGAATCTGCCGGCTGCACCGCGCAACCAGATCATCGCGGATAATGACCAGAGTCATCCCCGTCGGCCCCAGGTTCTTCTGCGCGCCAGCATAGATAAGACCGTACTTGGAAATGTCGATCCGGCGGGAAAAGATATTGCTCGTCATATCGGCGACAATCGGCACGCTGCCCGTATCGGGAATCGCGTCATACTCGGTGCCTTCGGCGGTGTTGTTCGCGGTGATGTGGACGTAGGCCGCGCTCGAGTCGAGCTGCAGCTCGCGCGTCTGCGGCAGCTGCGCGAAGCCGCCCGGCTCCGTGGTGCCGGCGACTCGGGCCGGGCCCACGGTCAGCGCTTCGCGGAACGCCAGCTCGCTGAACAGGCCGGTCAGGATGTAATCGGCGCTTTGACCGGGCCCAAGGAGATTCATCGGCACCATGGCGAACTGGTGGCTGGCGCCGCCGTGCAGGAGGAGCACCTTGTAATGATCGGGAATCGCGTAAAGCTCGCGCAGAAAGCCGATCGCTTCGCTCTGCAGCTTGGCGTAAGGCTCGGCGCGGAAGCTGCTTTCGAGAATCGATACCCCGGTCCCCGCGAAGTCGAGCAGCTCTTCGCGCGTCCGCTCTAGCACCGGCAGCGGAATCGCCGCCGGACCGCCGTTGAAGTTACGCATGCGCGCACCACCAGGTCCAAGTTGCGGGGCCGGCATGGGATTCAAACCGCTCTCTGGACGGACACCGCCGCGGGAGGACTCTGCCGATACTGGCGCTCCATCAATAGATCTTCGATGACCTGCGGGAACGTCGAAAACTGTCCGGTGATGGTGCTGGTCAGCCGTCCTTCCTGGTGGAAGCTCACCCGCGCCGTGTAGTTTATGCCTTCTTGGCCGCGGATCTTGATTCGCTCCGGCGTCAAATCCACGACGACCTCAATGGGTACGTTCAGTTTCGTCCAGCGGCCGAAGTCCATATGGGCGCTGCGGATGACGAACCGATTGGTTAGCGGAACGGCATAAAACAGATGCGTGACCGCCTTGAGGAGCTGCCGGCTCACATCGAGGAACGTCGTGCCCGAGACGTGGTTGGCAATCGCCGGATTTTCGTACAGGTAGGGATGCTGCCCGTCGATGATGAACTTGCTGGCGAACTGGTTGTCGCTGTCGGTCTTATGCACCTCGGTTACAAAGAGGTTCTCATTCTGCATGACATGGGCTAGCTGATTGGTGATTTCCATCGCTGTCTCCTACCAAATGCTGCGTCAATGACCCCGCAGAGGCCCAGGCGCAGAGGGTTCCCCTCCGGCCCCCGTCCTCCCACCCTGGAGAGGAGTCCCAGCCACTCGCGGCGCGGGCTATTCCCGTCCGCGTACTTGACTCTCTCTATCTCTAAAGACGGAAGGCGCTTGCCGAAGGTGCGCGACAATCGACAAGAACCGCGCAAGCCCTGGATTCGGTTAAGAAAATAGTTGACCGAATCGGCGCGCCGTCCGCGTGTATCTCGCGGAATCCGCGATCGGACGGCGATCGGCCTCAGATTCTTGAGATCGTTTACGCCGGAGTGCAGCTGCCACCGAGGTGCGGCGCCGCTTCCGGAGCTGGTACGGCGATTGCTCTGCTAAGGAAGAATCAGGAGGAACCCATGCGTACGATGCTTCTTAGCTTATTATTTCTCGTCGGTTGCGGGGCTTCGGAGGAGTCGATCCGAGCGGAGATCCGCAGCTCCGCCGCCTGCAGTCAGGCTTCTGACTGCGCGGTGGTCGGCACGTACTGTCCTTATGGCTGCTCCATCGTCGTCAATAAGAGCGAGGTCGAGCGCATCCGCAGTCTTCTGGAGGCAAACAGCAACAACACCTGCGTCTACGACTGCGCCGTGCAGAAGTCCATCGCCTGCGAAAACGGCGCTTGCGTCGGCAAGTTTCAGTAGCCTGCGACCCGCGGCGGCTACGGTGTGAAGCCGACGAGCCGCCACAGCGCGGCGGGCTGGTAGAGCCGTCCGTGGGCCACGACCTTGGCGATTTTGCGGATGTCGTGAATGTCGGCCAGCGGATTCCCGGCCACGACGATCAGATCGGCGCGCTTGCCGCGCTCGATCGTGCCAAGCTCCGCCGCCATGCCCATGCAGCGGGCCGGTACAAGGGTCGCCGCCTGAATCGCCTCGGTCGGCGTAAAGCCGGCTTGGACATAAAGCTCCAGCTCGCGGTGCAGGGAGTGGCCCGGCACGCTGATGTCGGTGCCGGCGACGATCGGCACGCCGCGCCGGTGCAGCTCGCCGAGTACCGCGAGCTGCTTTTTGAACACCGCATCCTGCGCCTCGGCGTCTTTAGGGTCCACGCCGTCAAATAAGCCGCGCAGCTCGCGCGGAACTTTGGCGATGCCCGGCTCGCGGCGCTTCTGCTCTTCCGTGGTGTGGAGGAAAAGCTCGTACAGCGCCAACGTATCGTCGAAGGTCGTCCGCTTGGCAGCGAGCTTGGCAAACAGGCGCTGCATGACCGGATCGCCAAGGTCGAGCGCACCCAGGCGGCGCCGGACCTCCGCCGGCGACAGCTTCTCACGCACGGAGCGCGGCAGCAGCATGTCGGTGACATAGGTCAGGTGGTTTACGCCGTCAAAGCCGGCATCGAGCGCCTGCTCCAGGTTCATGTCGTCGGGAATGTGGCCGGTGACGCGCAGGCCGCGGCGGTGCGCCTGCTCGGCGATCGGCCGCACCAGCTCCGGCCGGATGCTCGAGTAGATCTTCACCTCGAGACAGCCGGCGGCCTTGAACTTGTCGAGCACCGGGGTGATGTCCGCCTCTTTGTTGATCTTCACCGTGCCGATGCCCTGCCGGCCGTCGCCATCGACCAGGCAGTCCACCAGCACCCGCGGGCCGAGCCCCTTGCCGCCGGCGATGGTGTCGCGGACCGCGGTGATAAACTCTAGGATGTTGCCCAGGTCGCGCACCGTGGTCACGCCCGCGGCCAGATAGGCCGCACCCTGTTCGACTTGTTCGACGTGCGCGTGCATGTCCCAAAGTCCCGGCAGGATGGTCTGACCCGCGGTGTCGATGATCGTCGCCCCTGGCGGAATGGGCGTGCGCGCCCGCGGTCCCGCCGCGACGATCCGGTCGCCGTCATAGACCACCACCGCATCGGCGATAAGCGGGCCGCCCGTACCGTCGAACAGCTGCCCGCCGACCAGCGCCACCACGCCTTTGGGACTGTGGTCCGCCGTCTGCGAAACCTGGGCGAGC
>CALFML010000886.1 GCA_937879845.1 uncultured Myxococcales bacterium | reverse complement strand
TGGAAAGGCCGGTCAAAAGCGCGTTGACGAAGTCCTGATCCGTGCGCTGCAGCAAGGTCGGTGGCGACATCGCCGGCGGCCAGGGCTTTATGCCCGCGGGGCCGGCTGCGAGATCGACGCCGCGCAGGATGGCCGAGTGGGCTACCATATGTTCCCGGCTCCCGGCGTGTACGTTGTCGCAACGACCGTAGTCGAGATCAGGGTGTCGCACTTCACGATGCCGGAGAACGTCGACATGGCGGCGTCCACCTTCACCTGGCTGGCGCTGACGTTGACCTGGCTCGCCTGGACCTGAACTTTGCTCCCGGTCTCTACGGTGACGCCGCTTGAGTCCATGGTTATCTTGGTACCGGCGGCCTCGAACTGGATGCGGCCGCCGCCTTCATCGGTGAGCGTGCCGGTGACCCCGCCCGGAGTGCTCAGCCGGATGGTCGCGGTGGACGCGGACTCTTCGACGATCGCGATGCGGGTGCCGGCTTTGCCGGTGAGGCTCCAGCGATCAATCCGATCGCCCGAACCGCCGAGCGTCTCGGGCGCCTGATCGCGGCCGTTCCACAAGCTGCCGATGACCATCGGCCAGCGCGGATCGCCGTTGACGAACGAGATCAGCACCTCATCGTCCACATCGGGAAGCAGGAAGGCGCCGCTGTTGCCGCCGGCGAACGGCACCGCGACGCGGGCCCAGATCGGACCGCTCTGATCCTCGGCGCCATCGTAGGAGAGCACGCGGACCTGCACCCGCGACCGCCCATCCCGATCGTTGACCGAGACCACCCGCGCGAGATAGGTGCCAAACAGCCCCATGGGCCGATCGAACACTGAGTGCTTGTCCATCAAGCCTCTCCCAGAAACGCCGACTCGGCCTCGAAGTCGGTCGTGTAGCCGGCGATCTCGTCGTAGCGATGGCAGGCGCTGACCACGTAGTAGGTGTTGTCAAAGCGCCTGCTGACACCGCGCAGACGCACGTTGGTGCCCACCCGCAGCTCCGGGTTTCCTTCGGCGCTGCCGTGGATGCGGACGAAGCGGCGGGTGCGCTGATCGAAGGCCGCATCCGCCAGGGCCTGCGCCTCGGCATCCGTGGTGGCGATCAGGTTGCTCACATGCTCCAATCGATCGCCCAGGCTGCGGCTCAGGATGTCGGGGCCCTTGCGGCCGCTGCCCGGTCCAAGGTGGGCGCCCGTGCTCGACTTGTTGATCGGTCTGCCCTCGGTCGGGTTCCAGCCGCTCACCGTCACCTTGGTGACCTGATGCGCCAGATCGGCGATCGCGCGCACCGCGCGGAGCTGGCCATAAAGGACGAGCTCGACGCTGCCGCGCT
This sequence comes from uncultured Myxococcales bacterium, assembly GCA_937879845.1. Taxonomy (GTDB): domain Bacteria; phylum Myxococcota_A; class Polyangia; order Palsa-1104; family JAEUJZ01; genus CALFML01. The sequence goes on along the minus strand of CALFML010000886.1, from coordinate 14,190 downwards.
GCACCTCGCCGCGCGGCGATACCTGCAGCTCATTGCCGACGATCTGCAGGTCGCCGTCGTAGCGCTGCAGCAGGCGGCGGAGAAAGGACAGGTCGCTCTCATTGAGCTGGACCCAGGTTCCGATCTTCTCTGTGAACCCGGTTACTTTCGGTTGCAGGTGGAGCCGGTTGGCGATGGTGCCGGTCAGGTCGGAGAGCGAGATGTCGTCGTAGGTAGCGGTGCGCCGCAGGAACCGCCCCTGCTGCAGCGCGTCTTCGGCCAGGACCACGAGCTCCGGTGGACCGTCGGCCGGGAAGTCGGCGTCTAGTCCGGTTACGGCGCCGCGGAAGATCTCCTTGGGCGCCTGCTCATCGCCGGCAAAGATGGCGATGGAAGAGCCGAGCGCGAGGATCTCCTCCGCCTCAAAGGCGAGCCGGGTGACCGCGTCTTCGGTGGTCGCGACGTTGCTCACGCGGAGCTCAAGCGCCGACAAGCCGCCTTCGTTCTCGGTCATGGACATGCCGATGAGGAGCTCGCGCAGCCGCGGATTGGACTGCCCGCCCACCCGGATGGTGGGACGCGCGCCATAGGAGGCGGACTTGCTCAGCAGCATCTCAGCCATGGAGATCTCGCTCACCTTGGGTCATGGGCTCGGCCTCAATCGGCGCGCAGGCGCGCGGCGCGCTCTCTTATCTGCATCAAGCTGGCGCGCAGCATCGGCATGGCGTGTTCCTGTTTGGCAGATGGAGCGCTGCTCTGCTCGGCCTGGGCCTGCGACGGCTCATGGGCAGGCGCTTGCTTATCGACGCTGCCTATCACCTCGTCAAAGACCACGGGCATCACTGCACCTCATCGAAGAAAATGCGGTCGCTCAGCGTGGCATCGGCGCCGACATCGGAGCGCACGCTGGCGGAGCCGGTCATGCGGGCCTGGCCGCCGACCGCAAAGCTGGCGTCGGCCCCGGCGAATAGGGCGGCCGAATCACTGGGCGGCAACAGCGCGCTGGGATCGAGCGGCGAGAGGGCGCGGCTGCCGGCTGCCGCGCGCAGCCCGGAGAACGCTCCAGCCGTCGCCGGAACGCCGGCCGCGGAGAGCCCGCCGCCGCCCGGCGCGGCGCCCAGCGCTCCACCGCTGTCTGTCGCGGCTCCCCCGTCGGCGAATGCCGCCGGCAGACTCGGTTGATTATCACCGCCTAGGATCAAGCTATTGCGCTGCGGCAGGCGCATGCTCTCCAGGTTGTTCATGAGGGCGATATTGCGGCCCTGGCTCGGGTCTCCGGCCCGTCCAGCAAGCCCGGTAGTCGACTCACTAGGGGAGGTCGGGAGCTCCATCATCGGCGAGCCGGGCGGCTTCCCGCCTGGGTTAGTGGCGGAGGGCGAGAGTACGACATCGGCCTGATCGATGGTCAGGGACACCATGGCGCGCAGCGGTACGCCATCGGAAGAAAAGAAATCCACGGTCTCCTGATACGTCTTCATGATGCCGGCGAAGGAGTAGAGTCCCCAGTCGAACACCACGGTCGGCAGTTCATTGGTGCGCGGCTTTGCTTCCACCAGCGCTGCCAGCTTCAACGTCAGCTGCCGGACATCCTCTCCGGTCAACGTGGTGTCAAATACAAGCTCCATGCTCAGCTTCGCGCTGCTATGGCGGATATGCTGCTTGGTCCGCTTGCCGCGACCGGCGTTGGAGTCATTGGCGATCGAGTACTGCAGCGTCGCCGGATTGAAGTGAACGTCGAGGATCTTGCGGTCGCGCTGAACAACCTTGGGCTCGCCGTTGCGGCTTCGGAGCTGCTTGGCCAGCCAGAACGCTGCGCGGACCTTGGGCTTGTCACTTGCCACGGGGGTTATCCACAATCGCAATAGGGGTGGTCAGGCTCATTCCCTCATGCACCAGGTGCAGCTCTTCAATGCTGATCTCGGTGCTGCGGGCGTTGAGGTCGGCCGACTTAAACTTGATCGCCAACGCCTCATCCAAGCGCCAGGCCAGCACCGGATCGCCATGCGGGTCGTACATGGTGATGACCGCGACCAGCCGGTGGGCGTAGATGCCGCGCTGGGTCTCTGAGAACCAGTTCCACAGCTCACGGTTGCGGGTCATGCCGCGCCGCAAGATGACGGTGGCGAAGGTCACCGGACCCGAGCGCTGGACCACGCCCCAGTTACGGCCCCCTTCTTTTATGACCTTGGGCTCCATCGTTCCTTCCAACCCGGAGCACTCTGCAAACGCGCCCGAGCAGATCTCGCCTCCCGGCTTCTCCGCTTTGGACTTGCCGGCCTGCTCGGAGAAGGTCACCTGGAAGCGGAACAGCTGGTAGGGAGAGGTGGTCTGCTCGATTCTCATGCTGCCTCCGCGGAGGCCAGCGAGATCGGACCGCCCTGATCGAGCTCCATCGATACGACGATCGTCTCCAGCGCCAGCGCCGCATCGATCTTCACCTGCGCGATGATCCGTCCGTTGTCGATGTCGTCCTGCGTCATGGTGCTGCGATCGCAGCGCACCGAGAAGCCCTGCGCGGGAGTGGCGCCGCGCAGCGCGCCGGCTTGCCAGAGATTCAGGAGCAGCTCCTCCAGTGCCTGGCGCAGTCGCGCCCACGCCCCTTCGTTGGACGGCTCAAAGACAAACCCGGTGCCCAGATCCCGCGCCGCGCGGCAGATCGCTCCGACCAGGCGAGTCGTTCCGCCGGCGCGGTAGCTCTCGTCGAGGCTCGTGGTGACGTCGGACAGAAGGCGCAGCCCGGACGGCGTCTGGCCCAGCAGACAGACCCGCTCGATCAGCGCTTTTCCCGAAGGCCCAGCGGTTTGGATCTGGGCCTTGGCGAGTTCAGGGAACACGTCAAAGACATCCCCGAGCGGTGCATTGCTGATGCTCCGATACGTGCCGCGCACGAGCGCATTACGGGCGAGCACGCCGCACAGGATCGCGTCCGGCGGCTCCAGCCCCTCCGGCAGCGCTCCCGAGCCGGGCGTGCGCGCCCACGGATAGGCCAGCTGCAGGAATGCGGTGCGTAGACCGGTCGGATCGGTCTTGCGCATGGCCAGGAGCTTCTGTCCCTCTAGGAACTTTAGCAGATCCAGCTCTGCCAGGGCGCTGTCGCCGGCAGTACTCGGCAGCGGCACTGCCGCCACCACTTGGATCTCAAGCTGATGGCGCGTCGGTGCCCGCGGCGAAACAGACTCCAAGATGCGGTGGAGGGCCGAGGCCCAGTCCTTATAACCGTCTTCATCGCAGCGCGGGGCCTGGATGCGCCGCGCTGCCGGATCCTGCGGCGGTGCCGGCTCGGTCAGCGAGCACTCGACAAACTCTTCGTTCCCGCGCGGCGGCTGAAGCGGCGGCGCGATGGACGGCGGCTCGGCGGCGACCGCATCAGCCAGATCGGGCAGGCATAGGAACGATACCTCCGGCAGACCGAACACATGGCCGATGCCGCTCCAGCTTGTCCGATCGGCGGGCGCGGAGCTCAGGCGATTCGGATAGCCGGGAATCAGCCGAGCCAGCTGGCGCTGGCGGAACAGCGCGTCGCGCGGTGCCGCCAGCGGCCAGGGATCACCGACTCGGATGACATAGCACCGCCGCCCCCCCTGGGCGAAGAACGAGCGCACCGCCGCCCCCAGGTATGTGCTCGCATCCGCGTCCGTCTGTCGCCGCTCCCACTGAAACAGACGATCGAAATCCTCCCAACGCTCGATCGGCACCGGGACATCGAGCAGGGCCTGCACATCCGCCTCGCTGCGCTGTTCGCCGGCCGGAGTTCCGGATGCGGAAGCCCAGCCGCTTACCACCAGCCAGCGGCGCACCTCCGCCGGCAGCGCGCCGCCGCGCCGGCCGACGAAGCCGACAAAGCAGGCGCTGTCGGCGCGGTCGGGCCGGCGCGCCACCATCGGGGCTCTGGTTTCGAAGACAAGTCCAGTCATTACCGCCTTCCGTCTCGATGCCCAGGGAGTCCGGCGCGCTACGGCACAGTGATCTCGATCCCTTCGACCGACAGCACCAGCTCTTCCATGGCGACCTCGCCGCCGCCCTTGGCCATCAGCGTGGGCCCGGTGTACTTCATCGGCAGGACCCGGCTGAGCTTCCAGCTCTGCACCGGCTGGCCGGCCTCATTGCGCAGGGTGATCGTCGCGTCCGGCTTGTTCTCCGAACCGGAGACGCGCGCTTGGTTTATCCACTCCCACATGCTCTGCGAGTTGACGATGCCGCGCTTGAGCGTCACGTCGCCGACCTTGTGAATGCCGGCGATCTTGCGGACGTGGTTCTCCGGATCGTTGCCGTACCGATACTCGGCGATGTGGATGTCGTTCATCAGGCCGGACACATCGGAGAACGCCGCCAGATCATCACGGCCATTGATGCTGACGACGAAGTTAAATGCACTGTAGGGCGTAGTTCGTTGGTTGGGCATGTGCGTGACCCTCCGTCTAGCTGCGCGCGTCGGCGGTTGTCTGACCGATGCGGAAAATTACAAACTCGGCAGGCTTGACTGCCGCCACCCCGATAAGGCAAATGAGGCGGCCGTTATCCAGGTCGTTCTGGCTCATCGTGCTGCGGTCACAGCGCAAGAAGAAGGCCTGCTTGGGGCTTGTGCCAAGAAGCGCGCCCTGACGCCACTCATTCTCTAGGAAGCTCGTGATCGAGTCCCGGACCTGGGTCCACAGCTTCTCGCCGTTAGGCTCGAATACGGCGAACTGCGTACCGACGTCGATCGAGCGCTCCAGGTAGTTGAAGTAGCGGCGGATGTTGACGTACTTCCACTCTTGATCCGAGCTGGCGGTGCGCGCTCCCCACACCCGGCTGCCACGCTCCGGGAAGGAACGCAGACAGTTTATGCCGCTGGGGTTTAGCACTTCCTGCTCGGCGAAGTTCACCTCGCGCTCGAAGCGCAGGGCGCCCAGGACGACCTCGTTGGCCGGCGCCTTCCAGACACCGCGCTGGACATCGGTGCGGGCGTAGATCCCGCAGACGAATCCGGACGGCGGCAGGGTGATCTCGGCCGGGATGCTGGCGTCGCCCGGACGCGCCAGGGGGTTGGCCACGACGACCCAGGGGTAGTACAGGGCGGCGTAGGTGGAGTCGATGCGGCTGCGCTGCTCGCGCACTCCGCCGACAAGAAGATCCGGCTTACTGTCGAGCACCGCGATGCGGTAGGAGCGGCGCCGCTCGACGTGGATGATGAGGGCCCCCTCGATGCTGTCGGACTGGCTGTTGGCGCTGTAGCCTGGGGCCGCGACAATCGAGATGTCCTCCATCGCGGCCAGCGCGTCCAGCGCGGCCGTGTAGGCGGCGGCGCTGGGGGCCGCGGTGCCATCGGTGCCTGAGCTGAGAGTAAATACTTTCTGACCGTCTACAGCACCCGTGAGCAGAGCCGTAAACAGCGCCGGTGCGGCGATGGTGGTCATCACGGGCACGTCGAATGACAAAAGGTTCTCCAGCGCGTCGACGCGGCGGGTGGGTTGCGCCGCGAGGACGGTACCGATGTAACGCGGGTGGGCAGGGTCCAGACCGACCTCGCCAAAGTTTTTGGCATTGCCGTCCTTGTCCACCACCGTCACCGTCACGCTAAGCATCGTCAGCCGCCGGACGAGCGTGCTGCTGGCGACGGCGTCTTTGGGGTCTGTGGCATCTGCCGCCAGCCACCCACCGGCCGTGCGGACGTACATCTGTGCCGGGATCGCATCGACCTTCGCTTTCGCCGCCGTGGTTACGGTGCCGTTGGCGTCCTTCACTTCGGCCACCGCCGGGACCTCGTCCGCGCCCGCTTGCAAAAGCAGCGTTCCCAGGGGCGCCTTGTCCAGGGCGCCGCCCTGAAGCTGGGTCTCGGTCCGGTTTATGATCACCTGGCCGTTGCCGGCATCGCCTGCGAAGCGGGCATTGAACGTAAAGAGCGTGGTCATGCCGCCGGCGTCTTTGACCTCGAGCTTCGCCAGCGCCGCTCCCGAGGTGACCGCGCGCGACACATAGAGCCGCGAGCCGCCGTTGTCGAAATAGGCGCGTACGGCGTGGGCGAGGTAGTTCAGTTCGGACTTCGATCCGAAGACCAGGTTGTCTAGCCCGCCATAGATGCGCTGGAAGTCGCCGAAGCTGGTGAGCAGCTCCGGAGTCGAGCCGCTCGGGCCGCGGCGGGTGGGGCCGACGAAGCTGGTGGTGCTGGTGCTGACCCCTTCGATGGACCTGGCACGGAAGCTGGTCTCTTCCACATAGACGCCTGGAGCTAAGTATTCGGCCACGGCAACCCCTCCTGATGAAACTCGGGATTTGTTCTGGCGGACCTCATGGGAGGGCCACCTTCAGCGAGACAATGGTCTCTTGCCCCGCGATCAGGTTGACCGCGGTCTCGGGCAGGAGCGACGACAGCGTATCCAGTCGATCCGGGTCGGGAAAACCCTGCGCCTGCGGATCGAACATCAGCTCTAGATTGACGAGCGCTCCGGCCGACAGCATGGCGTGTTCCTCATTGCCGTCAGACCAGGTCATCGTCGGAATACCGACCACCGCAACGAGGGCTTCGCCGCGGGAGTCGGAGAGGCCGCGCGCCAAGGGGACCGCATCGCCTTTTTTGCGCAGCACCCGAACCAGCGCGCCGCCAAGGCCCATCGTGCTTCCGCCCCGCGTGCCGCTGATGCTGACCCGCAGCTTCGCCACGCCGGTCTCGATATAGGCCGCAGGAGCCGGGAACATGGGCACTTCCACGGCGCGAAACAGCGAGTCGGCATTGCCGGGCTCGCGCTCGCGCTCGCGCGGCAGCGGCAGCGCGAACAGGCGCGGCAGGTATTGCTCCACCGGATCGGCAACGGCGAGCCGCACCATCATGCTCCCCGGCGGCGGCGTATCCGGCGGGCTGGCAAACGCCTCCGTATGAGCCGTGAGCCCCGGAACATGCGTAAGCACATAGTATCCGGAGCGGTTGCGGAGAAAACGCACTCCGGCCGGCTCCAGGCTCTCTACGCGCAGCGCATGGCCCACGGGCAGACGGGTCGCCGCATCAATGAAGCGGAGGGCGCCGAGCACGCGGCTGTCCGCAAGCTCGAAGTTCATGGCAGAGCCTCGCGCTCGGCGAGGCCGATTCGGCGGGCGATCACCGGGCGGCCCGGTGCCACCTCATCGGGATCGATGCGGACCACCCGCGCGATGTATGACACGCTCAGGCGGTATTTAGCGCTCAGCGATATCCAGATGCGCGACATGTCCTCGCTGCTAAGCTCTGCCGGAATGACCTGCACGAAGTCCCCCGGCCCCCAGCCGCCGTCGGGTGATAGCTCCGACAGCGTGAGCGTCTCGTGCTGATGCAGCTGTCGCAGCGCCCAGGCAAATACCAGCTGCTCGGTGAGCGCGTCGCTGGCCCAGACGCTCAGGAGGAAGTGCAGGTTGAGCGAAAGGGGGGCCAGTCCGTTCGGATCGGCGGGAGAACCGGTGTTGCGCAGGTGTTCGTTGCGCGTAATGCGATACAAATAAAGCGACACGATCTTGTCATTGTCGAGGCTTGTCATGTCGACGCTGGAGAAGAGCTTGAACGAGCATGACTGCGGCGAGTTCTGCAGCTCCTGAGGAAAGGTCTGGCTCAGATAAGCGACCAAGGAGCTGCCCACAGAGTGAATTGCACGCAGATTCGCCATTGTTTCCAATAACCAAAATGAATCATCCGGCAGCACCCCGCATCACGCGTGGCACCGTCGGCCGCAGAAGGCTCCGCAGGGCGGAAAAGCATAAGCGTCGAGCCAACCGCTCCCAAATGCGGGGCTCGCCCTATCTACCAGGAACGCAGTTTCGTGCAGAGCTGGTAGACGAAAATTACATTCGGTAGGTTGCCCGAGCGTTCTAGTGATGGTCAACACTATTTTTTTGGACGACGGAAAAAGGGGTAGCACTCAAGCGCTCTCCGGCTAAGCCGTGGTAGGGAGTTTTCCGACGAGAATTGGACTTATTTTTTTCGCTCTTCCGGCACAATCGCCATGTAAATATTCATAAGGATTTCTGCGGATTCACAGCATGCGGGAGGACCTATGGGAGCCCGCGGAGCCGCGTTGTCCGGGCCGGAGTCGCGCGGCGCTTTGGCGGCATGGTGACGAAGCCATATTGGGGCCGCAGGGTTTTGCCGATCGCTCCCGCAGCAACGCAGGTGGTCCCGGCTCAGCTCAAGGAGTTCAAATCGAGTTCCGGCCTACAGGTCGCTATGTGTACGAGCATAGCCCTAACATAGGACGACTCAGGAACGAAGGTGGAACACTCTCAGGGCGCCGGCCAACTGCGGCGCCGGGCGATCTCTTGCTGGCAGAGCCCATGTCGCTGCCGCGCATCCATGAGAGACTCAGCGAGGAGTTCTTGCCGCCGGGCCACGGGCATGCAGTCGCTGGTGGCGGCCCACAGCGCTTCCAGCTGGGCGTCTCCGGAGATGACCCAGATGCGCGCGGTCTTGTCTTGAGATCCGGTAGCGACCACTTGGCCGTCGGGACTGAAGGCCACTGCGTTGACCCAGAACCCATGGCCTTTGAGCACCACTGGCGCTTCGGTCCCATCGACGTTCCAGATGCGCGCGGTCTTGTCGCGCGAACCGGTGACGACCTTCCGGCCATCGGGGCTGAAGTCAACCGAGGTGACTTGGTAATCGTGATCTCTGAGCACAAGAGGCGCGGAGGAGCAGTCGATCTTCCAGATGCGCGCGGTCTTGTCATCGGAGCCGGTGACCACTGTCTCGCCGTGGGGGCTGAATGCGACCGCGTTAACCCCGGATTCATGTCCACTTAGCTTGAGCGGACTGCCTGTGCCGTCGGTATTCCAGATTCGTACGATCGGGTCGTAGGAGCCTGTAGCGAGCTTGGTTCCATTGGCGCTGAAAGCAACCGAGGTGACTACTTCCTGGTGCTCCATGCAAGCAAACGGCGCATCGGGCTTGTCGGCGTTCCAGATGAAAGCGACCTTATCTGCCGAACCGGTGGCGATCCGGGTTCCGTCCCGGCTGAAGGCGACCGCAGTGACCGATGCGCGATGAGCGTTGAGCACAAAGAGCGCGCTGGAATCTTCGGTGTTCCAGATCCGCGCCGTTTTGTCCGCGGAGCCGCTGATGAGTTTTTTCCCGTCTGGACTGAAGGCGACTGCCGTGACAGGTTCCGTATGGCCTTTCAGGATGACCGGGACTCCGGTGCCATTTGCATTCCAGATGCGTATGAGGTTGTCGGCAGTTCCCGTGGCGAGCCTTCTCCCGTCCGGGCTGAAGGCGACTGCGGCGATGGCGGATTCGCGCCCGGTGAGCACACGCGGCTCCCCCGAGCCGCTGATGTTCCAGACGCGGGCATTGTGACCCAGCGAGCCGACGACGAGCTTTTTTCCGTCAGGGCTGAATGCAATCGACGCGATCCTTTCATTATGGCCTCTTAGCACCAGGGGCTCGCCGGAAGCGCCGTCCACGTTCCAGATCCGTACGGTCTTGTCCTCTGAGCCGGAGGCGAGCTTTTTGCCGTCGGGACTGAACGCCACCGAAGTTACGGCCGACCGATGGCCATCGAGCCGACGCAGCGGGCCTGGGGTGTCCAAATTCCAGATGCGTATTGAATTATCCTCCAAGCCGATGGCGAGCATCTTTCCATTGGGACTGCAGGCGATTGAGGTGACATGCTCCATGCGCTCGTTCAGCGTGCGTAGGACCCCCGAACCATCGGCGTTCCAGACCAGAACCGTCTTATCATCGGAACCCGTGAAGATCTTCTTCCCGTCGGGACTGAACGCAACTGCGCTGACCGCGCCCTTATGCCCCGTCTGCACGATCGCTTTTGCGTCGCCATCGACGCTCCAGAGGCGCAAGGTCATGTCATCCGAACCGGTGATGATCTTTTTCCCATCAGGACTGAAAGCTACCGCGTTTATCGATTCATCGTGCCTGGCGATGACTCGTCCTTTTCCTTTGCCATCGACGCTCCAGAGGCGCGCAGTCCCGTCCCGAGAACCGGTGACGAGGCTCCTGCTGTCGGGACTGAAGGCCACGGCGTAGACAGAGTTGTCGTGCCCCTTGAGTTCGACGCCTGCCCCGGCGCCATCCGCGTTCCTGTCCAGAGCGTTTTTTCGTACCGTCGGTGGAGGCGTAATTAAGGGCCGCGATTGCCGGCATAAGCAATCCGAGCATAGGTAAGATTATGAACGCAGAATCAGACCGCTGGTTCAGCCATCTGATTCGCAAGCGAGCGGGCGCGGACTACGGAACGAATGGAAATAGCCAGTAATGTCTTGCGACGATTGCCGGCCGCCGGAGCAGACTTGGAGCGCGGCGGCGCCGCTCCATTGGCGCGCGCTGGGTTCGCCTCCTCCCAGCTCTAGGTTAAAGACGCAGCGAAGATTGGTCTTCATAGTCACCCAATAGCTCCCGTCGCTATTGGGGCAAGCCCGCCAATCCAGGCGGATTCCTATATAATGTCAGGGCGTGTGGATGCGCGGACCTCATGGCGGACGAGAAGCTAATCGGGACTCATCGGCTGCACATCGAAGGCGACACGGTACTCACCAGGTGGATCGGGACGCCGAGCCTGGACGACGTGCGCCAGATTCATGAGCAGATCGAGCGGGTCATCGCCGAGCACGGGCGGGTGTTTCTGATGAACGACATGCGTCAGAGCGGTATTCCTTCCGCGCAGACTCGCCAGTGGATCGCCAAGTGCGCACTGAACCTGCCCGTCACCGGCATCGTCAACTTCGGCGCGAGCCTGCCCATCCGCGTGCTGCAGACGCTGATCCTGCGCGCCAGCGCGCTGCTCGGCAGCCAGCCCAGTCTCGAGCTCGTCCACTGCGGCAGCGAAGCCGAGGCGTTCGCGTGGGTCGCCGCGCGCCGGCGCACGCTGCCCTGAGCGCCACGCGCCGAGCTCCCATATCGGTCCGGCACTACGCGCTGCGCGGTGAAGTCTTTGGGAAACGGCGGAACGATTCGGAGCGTCGACATTAGAGGTAGGCAACATCGTTGTGTCTCCTCCGGGTCGGCTTGGGGCGGACGATGTAGGGAGAGCCGTAATTCCCGTTGAGGTTCCAGATGCGCGCGGTCCCGTCCTCTGAGCCCGTAGCGATTTTGCGCCCGTCAGCGCTGAAGGCGACGGCGTTGATGGAGTCCGCGTGTCCGCGCAAGACGGTCTCGGCCACCCCGATCTGCAGCATGTCTGTGGCGGACTGAGACCAGATCGTGGAGTCGTGATCTCTCACCTCGCGGAGGATCGTCGCCGCCTCTGTCGAGTTGCTCTTTAGAGTCTGGGCAACGGCCACCAGCAGAAGATTGCGGGCCTCCTCGGACTTCTGCATGACTTCTTTGGTTTTCTGCTTTGCTTCTTCTGACTTCTGATCGGCCAGAGCCGATTTCTGCGCGGCAAGGGCCGACTGCTCGGCTGCCAGGATGGAGGTGCGATAGGCCTTTGCGCCGATCGCGGCTGCGGTTAGAAACAGCAGCCCCAGCACGATCGCGGCAAGGCGGGTCCGCTTGGCCAATGCCTGCGCGGCCTCCAGCTTTTGCTGCGCTTTCTGCCGCTTTTCCTCGGCGAGACGGTCCTCCGCCTCGCGCTCGCGGCGCTGCCGCTGGGCCTCCTGTTCTTTCAATCGCTGGGTGTGCGCGTCGCTGGCGTCCAGAAAGCGCTGTTCCTGCTCCCCTATGGGCAGCGTCCACGCTTTGCGCCACTCATTTGCCTGCAGCAGCTGTCCGCCGCGGTATAGGAGGGACTCATCGAGCCGATGCAGCTCCCACTGCTGCGCGGCCTGTTTTACTCGCCGTTGCACCAGAAGCCCCGCGCGGTTTTCATCGAGCCAGACGCGCAGCTTGGGCCACTTGCGGATGAGGGCTTCGTGCGCCACTTCCACCTGCGACAGCTCATCGTCGTTGTCTTGAACGACCAGCCGGGCCGTGACCATTTCCTTGAGCGCGAGGTCGAAGCCGGCAGACTCGGCCGGAGTAAAAGCGTGCTGCAGCTCCGTCAGAGGGACGCGCAGGCGTGTATCCAGGGCCGTGCTTTCGGCCACCGCGACCAGGTTGACGAGCATTCGCCGGACGATCGGCAGCTCGCTCGGACCGAGCTTTTCGACCACCGCATCGGCTCGCCTCTGCAGTGCGCCGATGACGCCGCCCAGCGCCTCATAGGCCGATTGGGTGAGCAGGGACCCATCACGATACTGCCACAGCACATCGAGCGCGTCTTCGAGCATGGGAAGCGCTCCAGGCTCATTGTCTACTTCATGGAGCATGCGATCGACCAGCCCGTCCTGCAGAGCGAGACCGACCTTTCGCGCCGGCTCGACGATCGCGGCGCGCAGCTGCTCCGGCTGGAACTGCGCCACGAAGACGCGGTGTTTTTCATCATAAGCGATGCAGTCCAGGCGCCGGCCTGCGTCGTTTACCACAAGCTCCCCGCAGCGGCCGATGAAGTCGACGCGCAGGGTGACGATGATACTAAGCTCCGATTCCGGCGATCCCGCCAGCGACCACAAACGGCGCACAAACACCTCCCGCGCCGCGGGGTCTGGCGTCTGAGTGAAGACCTCCTCGAACTGATCTACCACCAGCAAGGCCGGAGCGGCGGCAGAACGCCTGGTCAGCGCCTCGGTAAGTGACTGATTTGGGTCGCTGCCGGGGCGCATGCGCAGAAAGTCGAGCTTCGGGTTTTCCTTCAGGAGTTTTGGGACTGCGCCGGCAAATACGAGCGAAGACTTGCCCGTGCCGGAGGCACCGGCGACGATGAGGAATCGCGGCATTTTTTGGTCGCGGAGCGCCTGCAGATCTTCTGCGATCTCCTTGGTCTCTTTTTGGCGGCCAAAAAAGAATCGCCGATGCTCGGGCTGGAAGGCGAGCAGTCCGCGATAGGGGCGAAACACCACCGGCCTGCTATCGTCGCCGTCCTCGATACGCGCATAAAGCTGCAGGCTGGCCCAGTCGAGCTGGCGCTGGTAGTCCGGAAGGTTCGCCTCGCTGCGCAAGAGGCGCTGGCGGGCCGCGAGGAAAGCTCGCTCAAGTGATTCCGGCCCCAGTAGTAATTCCTGATAGAGGCTCTGCGTCAGCGCGATGGAACCCACTACCGAGAGCGGGAACCGCGACGCGATGACGGCTTGAAAGCCGCAGCGATGAAGCGCTTGCGCCACGCTGCCGAGCCGATTGTCGATCGCCCCCTGATTTCCCGAGTCACAGGCCGACAAGACCACCAGGGAAACCATGGAAGCAAAAGGCGCCAGCTGTTGGCGCAGCAGAGCCGCATCCGCCACCAGGGGGCCGTCCTCGCCCGTAAGCGCCAGCCCGAAGGTGCTCCCCGCAGCGCTGCCGTGGCATAACAGGTGAAGTACGGCGATCGGCGGACCGGTCTGCTGCGCCTGCTCCAGCGTCTTTACGATTTGTTCTAGCGATGCATCGGCGAGCACGTCCCTGCTGGCGTGGAAGGGATGGAACCCGGCGGCGCAGGCGCTCGCAATGGCGGCGGTGTGCTCGGCTGCGGGCACGGCTCCTGCCGCCGCTGACCAGGCAACCAGGATCCGGCCGCCCTCAGGGCTCGGCTGCGGCTGCCTTTGGGCGCTCGGGCTCTCCGGCCACTCGAAACGAATCAGCAGCCTGTCTACCTCGCCAATAAACTGACCGGTCTTCAGCGTCAGCAGCTCCCATGGGAGCGAATACAGCTCCGCCGCCGCCGAACGAACGGTCAGATAGATCGGGCGGTGCTCAGCCAGCGCATGGAGGATCTGGACTTCCATCTGCGCCCAGCCTGCGTCATGGACGAAGGTCCGCAGGCGCTCACCCATACGCTGGGCCTTCTCGGGATCGGGCGCGGGACGGCGCAGGGCTTGCAACTCTTCCAGCACCGCCGGAGTCCAGTCAAAGCGCGCACTTGCTGAGTCGCCGCCGATAGTAGGGAGAATATATTCCTGCGGCTCGAACCGGAAGCCGTAGGGGTCTCCAGATTCCTGCGCACGAAAAAACTGCAGGAGCAGCCGCAGCGCCCGGGCGTTTTTATAGGCCATTATTTACCATGGTGGCCAAGTAGAAGGTAAAAGCCAGCCCTTGGGGGAAGACCTCATTCTGCAAGGGGAACTCGAGCAAGCGGGACCGACCGCCGCGATGTTAGCGCCACCGCTTGCCCCAAAAATCAATCGCGAATCTGTCCGCACCCTGTCCGCGCCCTCCCCACATGCTCACCTTATCGACGAGATATTTTTCCCATGATGTCACGCTCGGGAGTATGGCCGGCGAGGGAGAACTACGGCAAAGCGTCCGCA
>CALFML010000885.1 GCA_937879845.1 uncultured Myxococcales bacterium | reverse complement strand
GCCTACCACGGCCCGCGGCTCGGGCTGCCCGCCGAGTACATCAAGACCGCGGTGCGCTGCGCCGAGGGCAACCCCCTGCACGCGACCCTCCTGTCGCGCCACCTGGAGCAGCTGTCCCCCGAGGCCCGCGCCGTCCAGGTCCAGCAGCCGGTGCCCTACGGGCTGTGGGGGATGCTGGAGTACCTCAGCCAGCCCCTGTGGGAGGACCGCGAGCTCGAGGTCAGCGTCGGCACCGAGCCGCCGGCGCGCACCGCCCTGGGCCTGCTCAGCGCGGCCCGCACGGCGCTGCCGCTGGAGCTCCTCGGCTCGATCCTCGGCACCTCGTTCGCGACCGGGACGAGCAGCGCCTTCCTGCGCCTGGCCAGCCCCTTTCTGCAGGTCGAGCCGACCGCGGTCGGGCCCGGCTACCGGCTGGCCCACGACTGCTTCCGCGAGCTCGTGGTGGCGCGCCTGGGGGCGCAGGAGATGCGGCGCCTGCACCGCAAGCTCGCCCAGTCGCTGGCCAGCTGGCCGCTCGCCCCGGCGCAGAACGACGCCGAGGCCGAGTTTTACCGCAGCTACGCCCTGCGCTACGCCATCCACCACCGGGTCGAAGCCGGCGACTGGACCGGGGTCGAGCAGGTCTGCAGCGATGTCGAGTTCCTGATCGCCAAGTGCCGCGAAGCCGGCACCCTCGCCCTGGAGAACGACTTCGCGATGGCTTCGGCCCGCTGTCCGGATCCGGTGCGGCAGAAGGAGTGGCGCGACCTGCAGCGGGCGGTGCGCGAAGAGACCCACTGGCTGCGCCGCGACCCGGCGGCGTTGCCGTCGCTGCTTTATAACCGCCTGCGCTGCTTCGGCTGGCCCGGCGCGCGCATCAGCCGCGCCCTGTCGATGCCCCAAGGCGTGCCGCAGCTGCGCCTGCAGCGCGGTGTCGGCGGCTATGAGCGCACCCTGACCGGCCACGCCAGCTCGGTCTACGGCTGCGCCGTCACGGCCGATGGCAAGCGCCTGATCTCGGCGTCGTGGGACAAGACCCTCAAGGTCTGGGATCTGGCTTCCGGCCACCAGCTTCTGACCATGAAGGGCCACACCGCAGAGGTCACCGCCTGCGTGCTTCTCCCCGATGAGCAGCGCGTCCTGTCGGCCTCGGCGGACATGACGCTGCGGCTGTGGGACCTGGCCACCGGGCGCGAACTTTTGACCCTGCGCAGCCACACCGGCGAGATCACCTGCATCGCCGTATTCCCCGACGGCCGCCGCGCCGTCTCCGGGGCGCGCGACAAGACCCTGAAAATTTGGGACCTCAACACCGGGCAGGTCCTATCGACCCTCAAGGGGCACCTGTCGTGGGTCGCCGCCTGCGCCGTGCTGATCGGCAGCGATCGCATCGTCTCGGGCGCCTGGGACAAGGCGATAAAGATCTGGGATGTCGAAGCCGAGCGGGAGCTCCTGACCCTCAACGGCCACGCCGCCGGCGTCCGCACCCTGGCCGTCATGCCCGACGGGCGGCGCCTCATCTCCGGCGCCGAAGACCACACCCTCAAGCTCTGGGATCTGACGGCCGGGCAGGAGCTCGTCGCCTATCAGGGCCACACCGCCGGCATCACCTCCTGCACTCTGATGCCCGACGGGCGGCGCCTGGTCTCCGCGGCCAAAGACAAGACCCTGCGCGTCTGGGACATCCACAGCGGCCAGGCGCTCGCCACGCTGCAGGGCCACTCCGCCTGGGTCACCGCCTGTGCCGCCTTGCCCGACGGCCGCCAGGTCGCCTCCGGCTCCGACGACTACAGCATCAAGGTCTGGGACCTCACGGCGGGCCAGGAGCTGGCGACCCTGCAGGGGCACTCGGCCGCGGTCAGCTCGTGCGCCATGGTGCGCGGGCACCATCGCGTCCTCACCGGCTCCGCCGATCGCACCCTCAAGCTGTGGGACATCGCCGGCGGCAGCGCGTTTCTGACCCTCAAGGGGCACTCGGATCTCGTGACCTCGTGCGCCGTGGCGCCCGACGGGCAGCGCGCGCTCTCCGGCTCCTGGGACAAGACTCTTCGGCTGTGGGACCTGCATACCGGGCAGCTCGTAAACACCCTCACCGGGCATAGCTGGTTTGTCACCGCCTGCGCCTTCCTCCCCGACGACCGGCGCGCGGTCTCCGGGTCGTGGGACAAGACCCTGCGGATCTGGGATCTGCAGACCGGCGCCGAGCTGCAAGTGCTAGAGGGCCACACCGCGCAGATCACCTGCGTCGCCGCCGTCCCCGGCAGCGAGCGCGTGGTCTCCGGCGCCCGCGACAGCACCCTGCGGGTCTGGGATCTGCAGACCGGCCAGGAGATCGCCGCCCTGCGCGGCCACATCGACTTTGTCACCGCCTGCGTCGTCCTGCCCGACGGCCGCCGTGCGCTCTCCGGCTCCGGTGATCGCACGCTCAAGGTCTGGGATCTGAACACCGGTGAGGAGCTCATGACCCTCATCGGCCACTCCGCCCAGGTCAGCGCCTGCGTCATCACCAGCGACGGCCGCCGCGCCGTCTCCGCGTCCGAGGATCACACCGTCAAGGTCTGGGACCTGCAGAGCGGCCGCTGCATCGACACGGTCTACGGCGTCGCCCCCTACGACTGCGTCTGCGTCGACGAAGAGCGCATCTGCGCCGGCGATCGGGTCGGCAACGTGTGGATGCTGGTCTCGCCCGCGGTCAAGGACGAGCCTATTTTGCTAGAGCCGCCGAACCTGCGCGCGCTCAGCCGCATGCTCGAGGCGGTCCTGCGTGAGGCGAGCGACCTGGACGCCTTCTGCCAGCACCACTTCCCGCTCATCCACAAGCAGTTCACCGCCGAGATGAGCCGCCAGCACCGCATCGATGCCCTGCTCAGCGCCGACTCCGTCGAGGTCTTGACCCGCCTGCGCCAGAGCTACCCCGAGTCCTTCACCCAGCACGCCCACCTGCTCAACCCCAGCAACGACTAGCCAGGCCCGCCGTCCGCGCGGGGCAGGAGCGCCGCCGGGCTGCGCCGCGCCTAGAATTCCGACGGGGTGCTGCGCTTGCGGCTCGTCGCTTTGCTCCCCGAGCTCGAGCCGGAGCCGCTGCCCGACCCGCTGGAGCTTGTGGAGATGAGCTGCCGCTCGACCAGCAGATCGCGCTCGCCGTCCAGCTCCAGCATCACATCGCGATAACCGGCAAGGTGCAGGCGCACCGTCTGCTTGCCCGTCCGCCGCGGTCGATTCAGCTTGAGCGGCGTCTGACCGAGCACGAAGCCGCTGACCTCATCCAAGACCTGCGCCCCCCCCGGAACCGTCAGAATCGTCCATTCGATCGTCGGCAGCCGCGGCAGCCCGGCCGGCTCCGCGGCGGCGGCGGTCTCCATGCCGCTTGGGGGAACCGGGCATGGGGGGGCTTGCTCCGCCCGCGGCCGGTTCCAGAGAAAAAATACCAGGGAGAGCGTCGCCACAAGGGCGAGCGCTCCGCCCACCCCGTACTTCAGCTTGCGCTGCTTCTGCCAGCCGAGCTCCGGAGCCGACGGCGGACCTTCCACGTTGCCGAGGCTGAGCTTGCCCAGCATCTCGGCGACTTTCTGCATGCGCGGCCGCTTGGTCGGCTCCTTGGCCAGCATGGCGTCGACCAGCTCCGCCACCGCCGCCGGGATGTCCGGCGCGTGCTTGCGCAAAGGCGGCGGCGTCGACCGGACGTGCATCACCATGATCTCGGCCGACAAGTCGGAGATATACGGCGTGCGGCCCGCCAGGAGCTCGTACAGGATCACTCCCAGGGAGTAGACATCCGCCCGATCGGTGACCGTGGCCAGCTCCTGGCACTGCTCCGGCGCCATGTACAGCGGCGAGCCCATGGTGATGCCGACCTGCGTCAGCGCCGGCCCCTTGGCATCGCCGGGGTTTTGGAACTTGGCGAGCCCGAAGTCGAGGATTTTGACCCGCTCGGTCTCCGGCGACAGCGGATCCCTGACCAGCATCACGTTCTCAGGCTTGAGGTCGCGATGCACCACCCCCTTGTCGTGCGCCGCCGCCAGCGCCAGGGCAATCTGGCGGCAGATCGGCAGCGCCTGGGCGAACACCGTCTTGCGGGATCGGCCGCCGCGCTCCAGCCGCTGCCCCAGCGAGTGCCCCTCCAAAAACTCCATGATGATGTAGGGCGTATCGTCGGGGAGGCAGCCGAACTCGAAGATCTCCACAAGGCCCGGGTGCCCGATGAGGTTCACCGCCCGCGCTTCGTTGAGAAACCGCGTCACGAACTCCGGATCGCGGGAGAAGTCGCGATCGAGGACCTTGACCGCCGCCTTGCGCCCGATGTCCTTGTGCACGGCCCGGAAGACCAGGCCCATGCCGCCCTTGCCGATAAGCTTCTCCAGCCGATAGTTGCCGACCAGCTGGCCGACCTTGACCTTCGACTGGTCGTCGCTAAGGTGCGCTAGGACGCGCGCTGGGGGCATGGTCCCTTATAATACCAGCGCCCCTAGCTGCTCCGCGATAGAGTGTCGATGTAGATGCGATCGCTTTTATCGCTGAGCCGAGCAATTCGTCGGTAGGACCGGGGCTTAGGCCGTATTTCAGGCGGGGCGATCGAGCTCGCCCAGGACGCGGTCGAGGACGCCGTTTATAAACGCCGGCGATTCGGTCGTGCCGTAGCGCTTGGCGACCTCGATGGCTTCGTTGATGGCGACGCGGGCGGGGGTGTCGCTGCGGCGCGATAGCTCATAGCTGGCCAGGCGCAGCAGGTTGCGATCGACCCAAGACATGCGCTCCAGCCGCCAGTTGCGCGAGCAGCGGGCCAAGAGCTCATCGAGCTCCCCCAGACCGGCTTTGACCCCGCGCACCAGCTCTTCGCTGAAGCGGCGGGAGTCGGCCGATTCGGCGGTGCCCGGCGGCGCGTCGGGACCGGCCAGGTCCAGATCTTGTTCATCCAGCTCTTCGTCGCCGGAGCCGGCGCTTGGGGCAAGGTGGCGGAAGTACAGCCCGATGGCCTGGTCGACCGTCAGATCCGGCTGCCGCTCCATGGCGCACAGGATCTGCAGCGCGATGGCGCGGGCGCGGCGGCGGTTACCCATGCGCCGCGGTCCGCGCCAGCTGTTGGTACAGCGAGATCATCTCCAGCGCCGCCACCGCCGCGTCCGCCCCCTTGTTGCCGGCCTTGGTCCCGGCGCGCTCGACCGCCTGCTCGATCGTATTGGTCGTGAGCACGCCGAAGATCACCGGGATCGGCGCGGCCAGCGCCACGGCGGAAATCCCCTTGGCGGCCTCCCCGGCGACGTAGTCAAAGTGCGGCGTCGAGCCGCGGATGACCGCCCCCAGGCAGATGACCGCATCGAACGCCGAGCTGTGGGCGCAGCGCTTGGCCAGCGCCGGGATCTCAAACGCCCCGGGGCAGTGGACGACCGTGATCTGGGCCGCGCTGCCGCCGGTGCGCGACAGCACGTCGATCGCGCCGTCGACCAAGCGATCGACGATGAAGCTATTGAAGCGGCTGGCGACGATGGCGATCCGCAGTCCGGCGGCATCGAGCTGGCCGCCGAGGTGCTGCACATTAGGAGGCGTGTGGTTTGGCATGAAGGCTTCTCAGGAGCTGTGGGCGGTTTGAGTTTTAGGGCAGCGGCGGCTCGCCGGTCTTGGGCAGCAGCGGCAGGCTCTCCACGACATGAAGGCCGTGGCCTTCCAGACCGGCGATCTTTTTGGGGTTGTTGGTGAGCAGGCGCATCCGCGACACGCCGAGCTCGCGCAGCACCTGCGCCCCCAGCCCGAAGTCGCGCAGCTTGCGATCCGACCCCTGCGGCGGCTCGTGGTTGAGCAGATAGGTCCGCAGGTCCTGGCGCAGGGAGTAGGAGCCGGTCGGGAAGATGTACAAAAGGACGCCGCGCCCCGCCGTATCGATGGCCCGCAGCGCCGCCCGCAGCTGCTCGCCGCTGTCGCAGCCAGCCGCCGCGAACACGTCGCCGGGCAGGCTCGCCGTCTGCACCCGGACCAGGATCGGGTCGTCGCTGCGCAGCTCGCCGCGCCACAGCGCCAGGTACTCAGTGGGTTCGATCGCGGTGCGGTACAGGGCGCCACGGAACTCGCGCAGCGGCACCCCGTCGATCGCCGGCACCAGCGGAAACTCCTCGGTGCGCTCGACCAGGCACTCGGTCTGCAGCCGGTATTCGATGATGTCGGCGACGCTCAGGATGAGCAGCCCGTGCTCCTTGGCGAAGCGCTGCAGATCCGGCAGGCGGGCCATGGTGCCGTCGTCGTTCATGATCTCGCAGATCACCCCGGCGGAGTTTAGGCCGGCAAGGCGCGCCAGATCCACCGAGCCTTCGGTCTGGCCCGTGCGCACCAGGGTCCCGCCGCGCTTGGCGCGCAGCGGGAAGATATGGCCGGGGGTGATCAGATCCTCGGGCTTGGTTGCCGCGCCCACCGCGGTGAGGATGGTGTGCGCCCGATCGGCGGCGGAGATGCCGGTGGTCACCCCGTGCCGCGCCTCGATGCTGACCGTAAACGCGGTGCCCAGCGGCGGTCCGCCGGCCCGCGCCGCCTGCAGCGCCAGCTGCAGATAGTCGGCCCGCTCCTCGGTCAAGGTCAGGCAGATGAGGCCCCGGCCGTAGCGCGCCATGAAGTTTATCGCCTCCGGCGTAACCTTCTCCGCGGCCATCGTCAGGTCGCCTTCGTTTTCGCGATCCTCATCGTCCACGAGGATCACCATGCGGCCGGAGCGCATCTCGCTGAGCGCCTTTTCGACGCGCTCGATGCGGCGTTCGCGCTCTTCCTTGCGGTCGCTGTGATTAGGCAAAGCCGTGCTCCTTTAGTCGGGTGAGGGTCAAGCTGCCGGGGCCTCCGCCCGCCGTCCCGGACTCCGGCAGGTAGCCGGCGACGAGCTTCTCCAGGTGCTTGGCGATGAGATCCACTTCGACGTTCACCGCCGCCCCGCGACCCTTGCGCGCAAGGTGAGTGTGCTGCTGCGTATGCGGCACCAGCGAGACCGAAAAACCGTAGCCGTCCACCTGGTTTACCGTAAGGCTTGTCCCATCGACCGCAACCGCGCCCTTGGCGACAATGTAGCGCAAAAGGACCGGCGGCGGGCGGATGGTCAGGTCCCAGTTGTCGCCGCGCGCCCCGGACGCTTCGATCGCGCCGACGCCGTCGACGTGGCCGGTGACCAGATGGCCGCCGAGCCGATCCCCCAGCCGCATCGCCCGCTCCAGGTGCACGCGCTGGCCCACCGCGACTGCGGCCAGGGTCGTCAGCGCCAGGGTCTCGGGTCCGGCTTCGACCTCGACCTCGGACTGTTCGGGGCGGCTCGCCACCACGGTCAGGCACACTCCGTCCACCGCCAGCGACGCGCCGAGCGGCATCGCCGCGGCCAGAAGCGGCGCGCCCAGCCGCAGCCGCACGCCGCTTCCCTTGGGCAGCGGGGACAGCGCGGCGACAAGCCCCATGTCCTCAACCAAGCCGGTGAACATCGCCATCCTCCCGCGTTCCCGCGGCGCTGCCGCTCTCCCCGGCGGGACGGAACGCCCCGCGTCGCAGCGGTCCGCTAATAAACAGATCCGGTCCCAGGCGCTCGCTGGTCATCGTCGTCAGCCAGGGCGCCGCCGAGACCGACGGCACGGCGAAGTGGCGCAGCAGCGGCACGCCCTCATCGCCGAGAAACACCGGCGCTACATAGATCGCCGCCTCATCGTACAAGCCGGCTTCCAGAAACGCCCCGTGGAGCGTCGCCCCGCCTTCGCACATCGCCATCAGCAGGCCGCGCTCCCCCAAGCAGTGCAGCACCGCATAAAGGTCCACGCTCGTCGGCGAGAGCCCGGCCCGCGGACCGACGTCGTCCGACGAAGGAGGGGGCAGGGCCAAGACCTCCACCCCGCGGTCGCGCAGCGCCTGCGCCCGATCTCTTTGCGCTGCAAGCGCGGTGCGGCTTGTGAGCAGCAGCGTTCCCGGCGCGCAGAGGCGGGCGGTCGGCGCGGTGCGCAGCGCCCCGTCCAGCACCACGCGCAGCGGCTGCCGCGGATCGCCGGCCCGCTCATGATCTTTGGGCAGCCGCACGGTCAGCTGCGGATCGTCGGCCAGCACCGTCCCGGCGCCGACCAGGATGGCATCGCAGTGGTCGCGCAGGATGTGCGCATGCTGGCGCGCCGCCGAGCTGGTCAGCCAGTGCGGTCCGCCGCCGGCGCTGCTGCCGGGCGCCAGCCGTCCGTCCAGCGACACCGCCGCTTTGAGGAGAAGGTGCGGCCGGCCGCTCTGCAGCCAGCGCAGGTAGCCGCGGTTCTTGTAGCGGCAGCGCTCCGCCAGCACCCCCACCGTGACCTCGACGCCGGCTTGGCGCAGGCGCTCGACCCCGCCGCCGGCGACGCGCGGGTTGGGATCGCGGATGCCGACGACGACCCGGCGCAGCCCGGCCTGCAGGATGATCTCGGTGCACTTGCCGGTGCGGCCGATGTGGTTGCAGGGCTCAAGCGTTACGTAAAGCGTCTTGCCGCGCGCCTTCTCCGTCCCCGCGAGCTGGCGCAGAGCCGCGGCTTCGCCGTGATCCAGACCCGCCCGGGCGTGGTAGCCGCGCGCCAGGACGACCGGAGCTCCCCCGAACTCGGCCGCTGACTCATCGACGATCACGGCGCCGACCAGGGGGTTGGGGCTCGTGCGGCCGCGGCCGCGCTCCGCCTCGGCAATCGCCAGCTCCATCATCGCGGCGTCGTGCGGCAGCACGCGGCCTTCGATCTGCGTCGAAATATCAGGATCGATCATGTCTTGAGCCCGGCACGCCGTGTACCGCAGCCTGCCCCTTTCAGCAAGTCCCGATACTAGCAGGCTGTGGCAAAACTACTCCGCGACCCGATTTCGCGGCCGACCGTGCTCACAGCCACGAGGCTGCTCCGCGCGCTCGGACACGAACTCGGGCCGCTCGCTACGTTTTGCCACAGCCTGCTAGCAGAGTGGCCTGGGCGTCCCGGCGCCTCGGTCCGGCCAGGCCGGCCCGCGGACGCCGCGGACTTGGGCCGGCTCAGCGCGGGTGGTTCTGCAGCCAGCCGTGACCGCGCACCAGATCGTCGAACAAGACCGTGAGCCCCACCGACACCATGTGCGTGTGGCCGCTGAACGTCCCGTTATTCACCGCCGGCGCCGGCTCATCGCCCATCTGCACCGGCATGCCGTTGGTGCCGTCGATGACCCGCAGCTGGCCGTTTTCGACCGTGCGCTGCATCGACTGCAGGTAGGCATAGGCGACGTTCAAGGTGATGCCGCGGAGGTTTACCCCCACGCCCAGGGTCGCGCCGATCTTGGCCAGGGTGTCAAAGTCGATGCGCACGTCGGGATCGCTGGTCGCGCTGCTGTCGTAAAGGGCGCCGATGCGCAGCGTCAGCTGCCCCTGCGGCAGCGCATAGTTTAGCGACCCGCCGACGCGCACGCTGAACGTGTCGTTGTAGTTGTGCGGGATGGTGATCGACAGCGGCATGCCCTTGTTGACGAGCAGCGGCGGGTTTAGCAGCGTGAGCCGGTTGTTGCTGCGATCCAGCATGCTCCAGGCTTCATAGGTGCCGTCGACCTCGATGTCGAACAGCTCGAAGTCGTTTTTGTGCAGGGCATAGCGGATGCCGGCGCGGAATATCCAGGGCAGCCACGTCTCGAACTGGGCATTCACATGATCGGCGCCGAGCATCACCCCGCGCAAAAGCGGCGGCTCGCTGGCCGACACGGTGCCCTGGCCGCGGATCGGGTACATGCCCAGGTTGACGGCGCTGCGCGCGTGAAGGCCAATGTCCAGATCGCGCAGCGGGTGGATGAGCGCCCCGAACTGCAGCGCGAAGTTGTCGTAGCTTGCGACCTGCACCCGCGTCGTCGTGTCGCAGCCGGCGACCTCCGGCTGCTGCGAGCACGCCGCGCTGGCGGGAAAGATCGGGATGCTGGTCGGCGCGTAGGTGGCGCTGGCGACATTGACCTGCGAGGTCACCTGCTGCCCCGAGATGCCGAGATCGAGCACCCGGTGCACCCGCACCGCCACCGCCGCGGTGGGAAACACGATGAGCAGGTCGGCCTGCAACAGGTCGTAGCGCGACGCCGCCGGCCGGAGCATGCCCGACTCGGTGCGGGAGAACGCCCCGAAGTTCCGCGCGCCCACTGATGATGGGCCGTAGGCGCCGACGGCGAACGTCCAGCGCCGGAAGTAGCCGAAGTCGGTGGAGAGCCCGAACCACGGCGCGTAAAACGGCGGCGACGGCTGGGCGGTGACCGCGGTGTACGGACCGAAAGAATCGCTGCCGGCGCGCAGGAACGAGTACTCGGAGAAGTACAGGTTGTTGTCAAAGACGATGCGCGTGCCGCGCAGCTGCGCCAGGCCGCCGACGTTGTACTCCAGGGCCAGCGGTGAGTCGGCCTTGGCGGTGAACGCCCCGCCGCGCCCCAGCGCCTCGGTGCCGTTGACGCCGAGCTCAAAGCCGCCGGCATAGGCGGCGCCGCCGCTGCCCACCGCCAGGGCGGCACACAGCGCGCCGAGCCAGCGCCGGGGCGCCGCCGGCCGCTTCCACCGTAGGTCCAGGCTGCCGCGTGAGGGAACTGCCAGAGTAGCTATCGCACGGGTCATAAGGACACCTCTTCGCACGGGGCGACCGTCAGCGGGGCTTGGGTAAGAAACTTCGTCGTCGCAGATGGGGTAGGGGAGTCAGCCGTCGGCGCCGGAAGCGGGGACGCGGCCGCCGCCCGCTCCGGGGACGCCGCCGCTATCAGCACCGGTACCGGAGGCGCCCCCGCCGCCAGCGCCGGTTGCGAAATCGACGCAGTTGTCCGCGCCGGTTCTGGAAGCGACGAGGCCGTCAGCACCGGTACCGGAGGCGCCCCCGCCTCGGCGAGCTGAAAGCACCGCGCCACCGCGTCGAGCTGTTGTTCGATCTCAGGATCGATGCGCTGCGGCGGCAGGAGCCGCACGAGGGCTGGATACTCGCTCTCGCGCAGCACCGCATCCGGGCCGTGGATGGCGGCAACGCGCTGGAACAACGGACGCAGGAAGTCGGCGCGAGTCCGGCTCGGCTCGCCCTGGCGATCCACCCGGCCGAGCGTGCGCAGCGCCGCGTCGATTTCCGCAACCGCGGTGCGCATCGCCTGCTCGCGGCGCCGCTGCTCCGGGCTGAGCATCGACACGAGCTGCAGCTGGCGGCGCGCCGACCGTCCTGCCGCCGCATCGGCTGCCCCAGGCGCTTCGCCGGCGATGCCGCGCTCCCCGCGCGCATAGGCCAGCAGCACTTCATCCAAGGCGTAATAGCCGTCCAGATCGCCGCGCCGCCAGCTGTGCTGGTAAAGCTGCGGGTCCGCTTGTCCCGCCTCCCGCGCCGCGGCCGGCGCCGCCGCGGTACCGCGCGGGCCGTGGTTGTAAAACGCCGCGCCGCGCACCGCCGGATGCAGCGCCCGCAGCGCATCAAAGTGCCGCCGCGCCCGCGCCGCCGCCTCCGGCCCCTCCCCGATGTAGTGGCACAGCGGCTGCTCCAGCGCCTGCAGCGCCGGGTGCTTCAGGCACTGCGCCAGCGCATACAGGATCGCCAGATCCAGCGGCTCCGGCACATACAAGACCCAGCCGGTCTGCCGCGCTTGCAGGTGCTCCGCCCAAGCTGCCTCACGCGCCGCTCCCGGCATCGGCAGCCCGGCGGGCCGCGCCTGGCTGCGGACCGCCGCCAGCGTCCGCTGCTCCGCCGCACCCCCCGCATCGGCGCCGGTGGAGAAAGAGCCGGGCACCGCCGCCAGCGTCTGCGCCGTCCCCGCCGCCGCATCCAGCAGCACCACCGAGCCGCGCCCCGAAAGCTCGCTCATCACGATCTCCGAGTGCGAGGCGGCGATCACCTGGCTGTCCTGCTCCGCCGCCGCCGCCAGCACGGTGCGCAGGATCTGGCGCTGCCGCAGCGGCTCCAGGTGCGCGTCCGGCTCGTCGAGCAGCAGCACCGCCCCCGGGTTCATGTACAGGTGGCACAAAAGGAGCATCGTCTGCAGCATCCCCTTGCCTGCCGCCGACAGGTCGAGCCGCGTGCCGTCCGGCTCGCGGTACTTCATGACGATCTCGCCGCGCTCGGCGATAAACTCCGGGTTCTGCAGCCGCACGCCGAACAGCTCCTGCATGCGCTGGCACAGCCGCTGGAACAGGCCGCGGTCGGGCTTCTGGGTATGCAGGTGCAGGCACAGGTTGCGGATCACCTGCGCCGTCTGTCCCTCCCCCAAGAGCACGTTGACCCGCCCGAGCTCCCACTTGGGCTCCGACACGCTGACCCCCGACATCGGCGGCAGATAGGCCACCCGCACCGCCGCCGCCGGAGCCGATACCGCCTGGAACCGCGCGCCCTTGACCTTGGCCGCCGCAAAGCCCGGCAGCCGCAGCGGCCGACACATCAAGGTATCGTCGCTGCCGTAGTCCAGCTCCAGGCCGCAGGACCACGGCTCGGCGCCGCGCTGGCCATCGACCACTAGCTCGATGCGCAGCGGCTGGACGCGGCGATCTGGACCGGGCCGGCCGGCGCGGACCTCCGTGCGGTGCCACAGGTGGCTGGCTCCCGGCAGCGGGATCTGGGTCAGATCGCGGCGGCGCAGAGCGACGCCCAGAGCACGACCCGCCGGGATCTCCGCCCCCGCCGCGGCAGCACCGTGTTCCCGCTGGGCGGCGCGGCGGGCGTGGAACGTCCGCACCCCCAGCTCCCACAGCGCCAGCGCCTGCAGCGCCGCGGTCTTGCCGGCGCCGTTCTTGCCGACCAGCACGACCGGCGAGTCGAGCGGAATCACCATCTCGGTGAAGCACTTGAAGTGAGCGATGCGCAGACGGGTCAGCATGGCGGCGCGCGGCAGCAGACCGAGGTGGTAATCGGTGCGGCCTGCACCCACATAGCGCGGGTGGCCGCCGCCCCGCAACGGAAAAGGCTCCCCGAGAATCGTTTCCACGACCTCTGGAATCGCATCCGCGACCTCTGGGCTCGTTTCGGCGGCCACCGGAATCGTTTCGACGGCCGGAGGGCTCGTTTCGGCGGCCACCGGAATCGTTTCGACGGCTACAGGGATCGTTTCCGCTTCCGCTCCCGACGCAGTAGCGCAAGATGGCGATGAAGCCGCCTTATCCGGCAACGCAGCCGGCAGTTCCATACAACGCCCCGAACTGCGACCGTCATTCCTGCATTCTCCGGAACGGCTGCCGCACGCGCTGCCATCGTTCCTGCTCACGCTGCCGCCGCTCCAGCAAGCCCGCCAACCATTGTTGCAAAGCTGGACGATTCCCGGCCGCGCCGCCGCCATTCCCGGGACCGCCACCACGGCTCTTGCGGGAGCAACTGCAACCGCAACGATAGCTACTGCCGCTCCAGCGCGAGCTACGGCAACGTCAGCGGAAGCCATCGCACCGGCGGCGATAACTACCCCCGCTCCAGCGAGAGCCACAGAAATGGCAGCGACAGATACTGCAACGGCGGCAGATGCCACCGCGCCGACAGCGATAACTACCCCCGCTCCAGCGGGAGCCACAGAAATGGCAGCGACAGATACTGCAACGGCGGCAGAAGCCACCGCGCCGGCAACAAGAACCACTGTAGCGGCAGCCGGATCCCCTGCAACAGCAGCGACAGCAAGAAGGAAGCCGGGTGCTCCTCGATAGTCGATGCTCAAAGCGGAGCCGGGCAGGGCCTGGGCAGGGCCCAGCGATACGGCGCGCAGCAAAGCTGCGCCAAGCCCAGACATCCTTGTGCACCGCCCTGCCCAGGCCCTGCCCGGCGCAGCGGTGCTCCCGACTTCACAACCCCCGCCCCTCAGTGCGCCGAAGCGCCACGAACCATAAGAAGGAGAATGGAAACCGCCGCCGGTGTGATCCCCGGAATGCGGCTAGCCTGCCCGATCGAGCGAGGCCGCAGCTTACCGAGCTTCTCCGTCGCTTCGCGCGACAAGCCCGGGATCAGCGCGTAGTCAATCGCCGGCGGCAGCGGCGTCTGCTCCAAGTCACGGAAGCGGCGCGCCTCTTCCTCCTGACGGTCGAGGTACCCCTCGTACTTGATCGTGGTCTCGATACGCTCGCCGAGCTCCGCCGCCAGCGGATCGTAGCCGAGGCCCGGGAGGAGGGTCTTGTAGCTGATCTCCGGGCGGCGCAGAAGCTCCGCCAGGGTGGTGGGCCGCGACATCGGTGTCGAGCCCAGGGCGGCGAGTCGCTCATTGGTGGCCGCGTCCGGGTACGCCGTGGTGCCGCGCAAGCGCGCGAGCTCGCGGCCCAGGGCGTCGCGGCGGGCGGTAAACGCCGCCCAACGGGCGTCATCGACCAGGCCGAGCTTGCGTCCGAGCGGCATGACCCGCTCGTCAGCGTTGTCCTCACGCAGGAGCAGCCGGTATTCGGCGCGCGAGGTCATCATGCGGTACGGCTCGTCAACCCCCTTGGTCGTCAGGTCATCGACCATCACCCCCAGGTACGCCTGGTCGCGGCCCAGCACCAGCTCCTCCCCGCTGCGGCGCAGCTTGAGCGCCGCATTGGCCCCCGCCCACAGCCCCTGCGCCGCCGCTTCCTCATAGCCGGAGGTGCCGTTGATCTGGCCGGCCAGATAGAGGCCGCCGACGTGGCGCGCCTCCAGCGTCGGCAACAGCTGCGTCGGATCGCCGAAGTCGTACTCGACGGCGTAGCCGTAGCGCAGAAGTCGCGCCCGCGACAGCCCCGGCATCGACCGCACCAGCTGCAGCTGCACGTCGGCGGGCAGTGAGGTCGAGATGCCGTTAGGGTAGACCTCGCACGTGTCCAGGCCCTCCGGTTCCAGAAAGATCTGGTGGCGCGGCTTGTCGTTGAAGCGCACCACCTTGTCTTCGATCGACGGGCAGTAGCGCGGGCCGACGCCGGTGATGCGGCCGGCGAACAGCGGCGAGCGATGCAGGTTCGCCAGGATCAGCTCGTGCGTCGCCTGCGTCGTGTGCGTGAGGAAGCAGTCGCGCTGCGGCAGCGGCGGCGGCGGACCGTCCGGGCAGAACACCGGCAGCGGGGAGTCGCCCGGCTGCCGCTCCAGCCCCGCGTAGTCGATGCTGCGCCCATCCAGGCGGCACGGCGTCCCCGTCTTGAGCCGCCCCAGCCGGAAGCCGAGCTCCACCAGGCTCGCCGACAGGCCGCGCGCCGGCGGCTCCCCCATGCGCCCGCCGTCCTGCACCTGCTCCCCGATGTGCAGCCGGCCCATGAGGAAGGTCCCGGTGGTGAGGATGACCGCAGGGGCGCGGTAGACGACCCCCATCGTGGTGGCGATGCCGACGATGCGGTAGCGCGCCTCCGGCGGCTCGCCGGCTTCCGCCTTGGAAACGATCTCTTCATATAGAAGCTTTTGTCCTTCCGCCTGCTGGATCTCGACCCCCGGCTCCTGCTCCAGCGCCCAGCGGACGTAGGCGCGGTAGCGGACCTTGTCGGACTGGACGCGGCTAGAGCGCACGGCCGCGCCCTTGCTGGCGTTGAGGCGGCGGAACTGGATGCCGGTGGCGTCGGCCGCGCGCCCCATGAGGCCGCCGAGCGCCTCGATTTCTTTGACCAGGTGGCCCTTGCCGACGCCGCCCACGGCCGGGTTGCACGACATGTGGCCGATGGTGTCGAGGTTTCCCGACAGGAGCAGGGTGC
>CALFML010000884.1 GCA_937879845.1 uncultured Myxococcales bacterium | reverse complement strand
CGTACCGACCTGTGCCGAAACCTCAGGTGGGTGCGCGCGCTGGGCATCATAGCTTGTGGCAATGCGATCGAAGGCTATAGGTATCGCCATATTCGTCAGTTTCCGCTATACTATAGATATCGTACCCCCTGCCGCTGCAAAGGAGCGCCTGATGTATGTGCGCTGGGTTGTTCGCAAGCATAAAAATGCTGATACTGCGAATGTCATATTTCATGATGCCTACCTGGTAGAAAGCTACCGCGATAGCGAGAATACGCCACGTCAGCGGACGATTTGCTATCTTGGCAACATTCGCCAGATCGACGATCACTTGCGGCTTGTAGAGTTTCTGGACATACGAAAGAATATCCGCCAAAACCAGACGCCCCTCGGCGTCCGTGTTCAACACCTCGATCGTCTGACCGGACATCGAGGTCACGATGTCGCCCGGGCGCTGGGCTGCGCCTTGCGGACGGCGCTCTTGTCTCGGAGGGAGGGGACGTGCAGCTGTTTGAGACGATGGTCGTCTCCCTGCGCACCCCGAGCCCCGCGTCCTTGTGCCCCAAGGGCACGTTCGCGTCGCTCGATGCCGTTCCGACTGGGGGCGCAGAGTGTCTAAACGGCGCGGCGTGGAGCATCGCGTGGGTACTGGGCGGAAGCACGCTCGGCGCCGATCAGTGGAGCGGTTCGTCGACCCTCGTGCGCGATGCGAGCCACTCGACGACCTACCGGCTCCGGGTGGTCGGCGATTCCCTCGCTGCTTCCGGGGTGGCGCTGACCTTCGACTACGCACCAATTCCCTGAAGGCTTTGCTCGTCGATACAGAGCGTGAGCACCGGGTCTCGAACAATAAAGTCGCAACTCGTGCTGTTTGACGCTACCAGATAGGGATGAACGAGACCCCTTCCTCTTTTCTGATTATCGGCGGCGGGCTGCTGGCCGGCATCGCCTTGGCGGCCTGGTCGATCTGGATCACCCGAGTCCAGAGCCGTAAAGTGACGGCTCGCTTCCCGAACGCCGAGAAAGCCCAGTGGGCAATCTACCTGGTGCTCGCGGCGCTCGTCTATGTCGGCTTCGCCCGCGCCGCCGCCGCCCCTTGGCCGCGGACCGAGCTGCTCGGCGTCCTTGGCTACGGCGGCCTGGCTGCCGTCGGTTATCTGTGGTCCAGCAAGGTCCTGGCCGCCGGTTGGCTGCTGCACGCGCTCTGGGACACCGTTGTCCATGGGACCCACACTCCGTTTGTGCCCGAGTGGTACCGGTGGGCGTGCCTGTCCTTTGATGGCCTGGCCGCCGCCTGGATCGCTGGGAAGATTCGCTGACACTGCGCCGCGGGAGAGCGCTCCCTTTTGAAGCACTGCTTGCTGCCCGCTACCCGGCGCGCCAGGATGCCGCTGAGGCAGAAGGCCGGCATCTCACGCATCCGCGGATGCGCCGGCAATACCGCTGGTGGACAGCGGCGATAGCTGGCCGCAACGACGACGGCAGCGATGTCGTGGGCGGCGTCCAACGCGCCCGCGAGCTCGGCGCGCCCGGCCCAGGCGCTGAAGCCGGCCAGGTATGCGTCGCGGATGCGCAGCGCGGCGGTGTCGTGATCGGTGAGCACATGGCAACGCGCCATCCGCTCCACCTCCGCAGTATGTTGCTCCCCGTTGACGAAGCCCGGCAGCGCCCCGGCGCATCGGCGGGGCCGCCCGGTGCCGTAATTGGCGCGACCGACCAAGTGCTTGCAGATCACGGTCTTGGGCGCGGATGATTGACAAGGCTGTCGCGAAGCAAGCTACTTGAGTGACGTTCGACTATACTCACCTTGGCTTGCAAAACATTGGCGCAGTTTGTTGCGTAGCTTATTAGCAACAAATCAGGGAGGTCGCTTTATGGACTCGGCCATTCTTCGCAGCTGCGTTTTTGGCATGCTCCTGCTGCCGCTTCCTGCCTCGGCTTCAGGGATCTTCGTCCCCGCCGATGCCGCCGTGGCGATTTCGCAGGCAGGCGAGCGGGTATTGTTTGGCCAGCAGGGGACCTCGCTCATGGCCCACATCCAGGTCTACTACCGGAGCCAGCCGACGGATTTTGTCTGGCTCTTGCCGGTGAAAGGGGTGCCCACCCTGGAATCCGGCAACGGCCAGCTGTTCAGCCAACTGACCGCCGCCACGCAACCCGCGTATCAGGTGGACCGCTTCTACCGCTGCGCAGACGACACGCAGCCGATTCTGGGCTCTGCAGTCCAGGTGCCGCCGCCTGATCTGCCGGCCGCTGCGAGTACGCTGCCGCCCTATGAATCCGCGATCTTGCCAGCCGACAACCTGGACGCAGTGCTCAAATGGCTCATGGACCGAAAGTATCCGGTGCCTGCGAACCTGAGCGCGGCGCTGGGTCCGTACTGCGGCAGCGGAGGCTCCATTGTCGCGCTGCGCTTCCAAGCAACCGAGACAGCGGGCGCGCTGGAGCCCATCGTGCTGCACTATCAAGGAAACTGGCAAGACGACGGGCAAAGCGACCGGCTGTCTCTCCCTTTCCTCATCGGTTCGCGCGGAACCGCGCCAAAGATGCCCCTGCAGGTGTGGATACTGGGCCCGTCGCGGGCCATACCGCTTGGGGCGGCGAATGCGGTCCTCAATGACGCCCAAATCAACTGGTTTACCAGCGGTCGGAACTATCAGGATGTCCTGGCCGGTGCGATCGCCGAAAACGGCAACCGCGCGTTCGTCACGGAATACGCGGGCCCGAGCTCCATCGCCCAGGACGCGCTCAGCGGCGCGGTCGATGTTTCGCGCTATCCCTACCTGACCCGTCTGTCCACAGTCCTTCCGCCGGCGGACCTGACCAGCGATCCCGCGTTCGGCTACAATTCGAGCCTGGCTGCCGTGCCCAATGTTGCGAAAGCGACGATGACGTATCACTGTCCGGCGCCCGGCCCGCGCTGTGTCGGCCGCGGCTATGCCGGTAGCGCGGGATACGGGGGCGCTGGCTACTTCGACTGCGGCTACTACAACACGACCGGAGGCTACGTCGATGTGGACGGCTACTTCGGAGTGGACTATGGCGATGGCTATGGCGGGATGAGGGCCCTTTGGGACTATGGAGGCTATGGCGGAGGCTATGGCGGAAGCTATGGCGGAGGCTATGGCGGAGGCTATGGCGGAGGCTATGAGGGCGGCGGCGGTGCGGGCGGCAGCTATGGCGGCAGCGCTGGGGTCATCGGTCACCTGTCGCGCAGCTTGTCAACCTACTACCCGTGGACAGTGCTGCTGACCACGCAGGGCTTTAGGGTTGCCTACACCGCGCAGGCCGCCGATCAGGGACAATTCTTCTCTCCGAGCATGCCGTACAGTCTGCGCACCGAGCTTCTCACCCAAGCGGGTCCGTCGCAGCTTGTGGGCGATAACACATTGGCGATCCAGACCGCGATCGGCATGGGTCCGCACTCCCCGCCCACACAACCTGTATGCAGGTCCACCTTTGGATGCAGCGCCGCGGCGGACGGCGGTGCGAGCGAGGGCAACCACGCTAAGGGCCTGACGATCCTGCTCAGCGGCTTGCTCCTGCTGCTCTGGCATGCCCGGACCGCTCGCGCCGGATCACGCTGCCGCAACGCCGGCTAGACTGGCGCTCACCCCGTCGCTTGGCAAAGACGCGAGCGCGGCTTGCGAGCAGGCGAAAATTCTGCGCGCTTTGTGCGCTGCACGCAGTCTTTTCGCGAATTCCTAAGTCCGCAGCGTGCCTATCCTTGGCATGGCCCGTGCTGTCGCTTCCGCTGCAGTTCCTATGGCTGCTGCGCTTCATCGAAAACTGCTGCGTGACCTCAGCCGGCTGGTCGGCCAAGTGGTGACCATCGCGCTCGTCGTAGCCTGCGGCATCTCGAGCTTCGTGGCCCTGCGGGGCTGCTTCGCGTCGATCAAGTTTGCGGAGCGTCGCGTCTATGAACGACAGCGCTTCGCCGATGTCTTCGTTCAGCTCGAACGTGCTCCGGAATCGGTGCGGCATCGCATCGAAGCGCTGCCAGGCGTAGCGCTGGCCGAGTCACGCATCGCCAAGCCGGTTATCGTGATGGCGGAATCTACCTACCCGCTGCGCGGCATCGTCGCTTCGCTCCCCAGTGAGACCCTCAACCTCTTGCGGCTGCGCCAGGGCCGGCTGCCGGCACCCGGCCACGCCGACGAGGCGACCCTTCTGGAAGTATTCGCCGAGGCTCGCCACATCCGCACCGGCGATCGCCTGCCGGTGGTGATAAATGGCAAGCTGCGCCAGATTCAGATCGTCGGCACCGCCGCTTCGCCGGAGTACATCGTGGCCCTCAATCCGGGGGCGATCTCGACGGATCCCGCGCGCTTTCCCGTCCTGTGGATGTCGCGCGAGTCCCTGGCCGCGGCCTTCGAGATGCGCGGGGCCTTCAACGATCTGGCGCTCGCCCTGCGGCCCTCTGCCTCGCTGCCGGCGGTGCTCGATGCCGTGGACCGCGAGCTCGCGCCCTGGGGGGGTCTGGGAGCGGTCGGGCGCGACAAACAGCCGTCGCACCAGATGCTCGAGGCCAAGCTCGTGTCCTTGTCGAGCATGGGAACGCTCCTGCCGGTGATCTTTTTGGCGGTGGCGGCGCTGCTCGTCAACCTCGTGCTGTCGCGGCTCATCATCTTGCAGCAGCCGGAGATCGCCACGCTCAAGGCGCTGGGATACGCGAACCGCGAGGTCGGCCTGCACTTCCTGGAGCTGGTGCTGGTCGTGGTGGGACTGGGCGCCGTCCTGGGCATCGGACTTGGGACGTGGTTCGGTCAGGCGATGATTCATCTTTACACTCGCTACTTCCGGCTGCCCGAGCTCGGCTTTCGCTTCGATGGCCGCGACGCGCTCATCGCCGTTGGAATCAGCTTCCTGGCCGCCATCCTCGGCGCTTTCGGCGCGGTGCGGCGCGCGGTGACGCTGCCGCCGGCCGAGGCGATGCGCCCCCCGTCCCCCGCGCGCTACCGGCGCTCGATCGCCGACCGGCTCCGCCTTTCGCGGGTCCTGGGGCCGGCGGCGCAGATGGTGGTGCGCGAGCTGGAGCGCCGGCCGCTGCGGACGATGTCTTCGGCCCTGGCGGTGGCCGTGGCGACCGCGCTGTCGGTGGTCGGCGGCTATTACTACGACGGCATAGAATCGCTGTTCGAGTCGCAGTTCCAGAAGCGTATGCGCGAGGACGCGGCCATAAGCTTCCTGAATCCCCAGCCGGAGCGGGCGGTGCGCGAGATGGCGCATCTGCCGGGGGCCCTGGCGGCTGAGGGACTGCGCGTGGTGCCCGTGCGCTTCCGCGCCGGTTGGCGCTATCGGGACGGCGCGGTCTTTGGCTATCCGGATGACCTGGAAATGCGGGCGCTGCGCGACAGCAGCGGTCGCCGGGTCACGCTGCCGCCCGAGGGCATGGTGCTGACCGACATGCTGGCCCGCGTGCTCGGGGTGCGAGCCGGCGATCGCATCGAGATCGAGCTCAAGGAGGGGGCGCGGGAGCACCGGCAAGTGGTGGTCGTCGGCCTGGTCGATGAGCCGTTCGGGCTGCAAGGTCACATGCGCATGGAGACGCTATCCCGCTTTCTCGGGGAGTCGCCGCACGTCTCGATAGCGGTGCTGCGGCTCGATCCGGCGCGGCGCCTGGAGACCGAAGCACGCCTGCGCAAGATCCCTGGAATCGTCGATGTCACGCGGCGCATGGCGCTGCTCGCGAGCTTTCGTCAGGACACTGGCAACATGATCGTGCTGATGGCGGCGATCATCGCGCTCTTCGCCGCCACCATCACCGTCGGTGTCGTTTACAACAACGCGCGGGTGGCGTTGTCGCTGCGGGGGCGCGAGCTGGCCAGCCTGCGCGTGCTCGGCTTTACCCGCGGTGAGATTTCGGCGGTGCTCATCGGCGAGCAGCTCGTCCAGGTGCTGGCGGCGCTGCCGCTCGGGCTGTGGCTGGGACACAAGCTGGTGCGGCTGCTTGCGTCCATGGCCGATCCGGAGACCTATCGGCTGCCGGTGGTCTTGACGCCGCGCTGCTATGCCTTCGCCGCTGCCGTGACGCTGATTGCGGCGCTGCTGAGCGCACTCCTTGTGCGGCGGCGTCTGGATCATCTGGACCTCATCGGGGTCCTCAAGACGAGGGAATGACGTGGAAACGAAATCGGCGAGCGGAACCCCGGAGCGCGCGAAGCGGACGCGCTGGCAAGGCGTGCGCAGGGTCCTAAATCGCGTGCTATATGGCCTGCTCGCGGCCGGCCTGGTGGCGGTCATCGTCGTGGCCTGGATGCCGCGGCCGCAGCCGGTCGAAGTGGCGGCCGCGCTGAGCGGATCGCTGCGCGTCACGGTGGATGAAGATGGACAGGCGCGGATCAAGGATCGCTATGTGGTCTCGGCTCCGCTGTCCGGCAGCCTGGCGCGCATCGAGCTCGAGCCCGGCGACAGCGTGAAGCAGGGCGAGGTGCTGGCGCGCATCGCACCGGTGGCGCCGGCGCTGCTCGACACGCGCGCCCGCGCCACCGCGACCGCCCGGCTGAACCAGGTGATGGCGGCGCAGCGGCAGGCGCGGGCGCAGATCGAGCAGGCCAAGACCACCGCCGATTATGCCAGCAGCGAAGCGGCGCGCGCGCGCGTACTGTTTGAGCGCAGCGCCGGCTCCAAGCAGCAGATCGATCAGGCCGAGCTCGGCGAGCGTCGCAGCACTCAGGAATTGAAGTCATTGAGCTTCGCCGCTCGTGTCGCCGATTTTGAGGTCACCATGGCCCGCGCGGCGCTCGATCGGCTGCCGGGCTCGCGGGGCGGCGCGGCGCAGCTCGATGTTCCGGCGCCGATAGGTGGACGCGTACTCAAGGTTGCGCACAAAAGCGAAGGTGTGGTGCAGCCGGGAACGCCGCTTGTGGAAATAGGCGATCCGATGGCCATGGAGGTGGTGGTAGATGTGCTGACCAGCGACGCGGCGCGTATTCGTCCGCGCGCCGTGGTCCTTCTGGAGCGCTGGGGCGGCAACCCCGTCGAGGGGCGGGTGCGACGGGTCGAGCCGTCGGCGTTTACGCGGCTGAGCGCGCTCGGTGTCGAAGAGCAGCGCGTGAACGTGCTCATCGACATCGTGACGCCGCGCAATGAGTGGCAGGCGCTGGGCGACGGTTATCGCGTCGAGGCGCGGATCGTGGTGTTCGAGGGCGGCGAGGTGCTTAAGGTGCCGGCCAGCGCGGTGTTTCGGCAGAGCGACGGCTGGGCGCTATTTCGCGTCGAAGAGGGCAGGGCGCGCTTTACTCGAGTCGAGCTGGGTCAGCGCACCGCGCACGAAGTGGAGGTCACAAAGGGGCTGGCCGCCGACCGCCGCGTCGTCGTCCATCCCAGCGACCGCATCATCGACGGCGTCAAGGTGGTGGCGCGATGAACGTGGTGCTGTCGGCGCGCGGTCTCACCAAGATCTATGAGATGGGCGAGATCTCCGTGCACGCGCTGCGCG
>CALFML010000883.1 GCA_937879845.1 uncultured Myxococcales bacterium | reverse complement strand
TCGCCGTCGTCGGCGCCGGCTACTGGGGCGTAAACCACGTGCGCAGCTTCGCCCGCCTGCCCGGCTGCGAGCTTACCCGCGTCTGCGATGCCGACGC
Organism: uncultured Myxococcales bacterium; assembly: GCA_937879845.1. GTDB lineage: Bacteria > Myxococcota_A > Polyangia > Palsa-1104 > JAEUJZ01 > CALFML01. The sequence goes on along the minus strand of CALFML010000883.1, from coordinate 10,947 downwards.
CAAGAACCGCTCCCGCGCCGCGGGACTTTGCCCCACGGCGCGCCTTGGCGACAGCTATGAGGAAGTCCTCGCCGACCCGGAGGTCGATGCGGTCGTCCTGGCCACCCCGGCGGTGCTGCATGCGAGTCAGGCGCTCGCGGCGCTCGACGCCGGCAAGCACGTGCTGGTCGAAAAGCCGATGGCCCTCACCACGACCGACGCTGAGATGCTGGTCGCGCGCGCCGAGTCGGCGGGACGCACGTTCATGGTCGGCCACCTGATGCTGTACCACGCCGCGGTGCTGCGCCTGCGCGAGATGATCCAGGCCGGGGACATCGGCGCGGTCTACTACCTTTACGCCCTGCGCGTGAACCTGGGGCGGCTGCGCCAGGATGAAAACGCGATGTGGAGCCTGGGACCGCACGACATCTCGATCATCCTGTTTCTCCTTGACCAGGTGCCGGTGACGGTGGCCGCGCGCGGCCAGAGCTACCTGCAGCCCGGGGTCGAAGACGTGGTGTTCTTGAACCTGGCGTTTGCCGACGGCAAGATGGCGCAGATCCAGCTGTCGTGGCTCGACCCGCGCAAGGAGCGCCGGCTCACCGTGGTCGGTGAGCGCCGCATGGTCGAGCTCGACGACGCCCACCCGACCGAGAAGCTGCGCATCTACGACAAAGGCTTCGACCGCCCGCCCGAGTTCACCCAGTTCGGCGAGTTCCTCACCGTCCGCCAGGGCGACATCCACATCCCGCACCTGGACCTGCCCGAGCCGCTGGCGGTCGAGTGCCGGCACTTCATAAGCTGCATCCGCACCGGCCAGACCCCGCGCAGCGGCGCCCGCGAAGGGCTGCAGGTCATCCGCGTCCTGGCGGCGGCGCAGCGCTCCCTGGAGCAGCACGGCGTCCCGGTCCCGGTAACCTAGCGCCTCAGGCCGCGGCCGCGGCGCCTCAGGCGTAGCCCCAGCGGCGGCGCAGGAACCAGTTCAGGCTGAAGCACAGGACGCCCAGCAGCAGCACCGCCCAGTTGTTCCACAGCTCGATGTCGCGGTGCTGGTTTACGTGCACGATATGCGGCGGCTGAAAGTGCAGGCCGGACAGTCCCGCGCGGTCGGCGTAGCCGCGGGCGATGCCGGAGGTGGCGGTGCTCAGCTGCTGCAGCAGGCGGTCGTCGGCTTCGGGGTTCTCCAGCTCGCGGGCGGCGCCGCGGACCACGAAGACCTCGGTGTCCTCGGCGGGGCGGCCGCCCAGGAGCGCCCGCGCGGTGACGCGGTAGCCGCCGGGGGGCAGCGGCGGCCACTCGCTGCTGGCGGCGCCATCCTCATCGGTCCGCACGGTGTGTGATGCCGCCGGCGGAGCCGGCACTGAGGTCGAGAGCTCCGGCGTACCGACGCGGGCGATGGACAGGGTGATCTCGACCCGCTGCGCCGGCTGGTAGTCGGGCCCAAACGCACGGACCTCGACCCGCACCTGCTGATCGCGGCGGTATTCGGTGTCGCTGGTCTCGATGCGCAGGAGGCGTAGCGAGGGGTCGCGAATCAGCCAGCGGATCGCCTGCTCGTAGAAGCGCTGGTAGCCGCTGCCGCGGGCATCCCCCTCGCCATCGCCGCCCGCTGCCGCGGCCGGGGGACCGCTGGCCTGCGCCCGCGGCGTCACCGCGCCGAAGCCCCAGCGCCAGGTCGAGTCGGCCTGCAGCGCCAGCGTCCGGCCCTTGCCAAACTCCGCCACGGTCAGCACCGGCATCGGGTTGCCGTCGGCGTCTTTGTGCTTGGGGTGGGCCAGGAGCACCGTCGCCTGCGGCCGGGCGCGGGCGACCAGGTTCAGCCCTTCCAGCGGCGGCAGGGCATCCCAGCGGGCGCCGTTTTCCTTCACGTCCAGGCGCAGCGCCGTGACCACATGGCTCTTGCCGGCAGGGGTGAGGCGCGGGTGGAACGGCTCCGGATCGATAAGCGGCGGCCCGCCGGGAGTCGGCAGCCCGCTGCCGTCGTCGGGGTGGAGGACCACCGGCAGGATCTGCGCCAGTTCCGAGCCGTAGTAGCCGCCGGAGCTGAAGGACAGATCGCCGCCGATCATCGCCACCGCGCCGCCGTCGTTGACAAACGGCACGATCGCCGGCTGCAGGTACTGGCCGCAGTAGGCGGTGTAGTTGAAGTTGTGCAGGATGATAAGGTCGAAGCTGCGCAGCTGTTCCTGAAACAGCTCCTCGCACGGGAACGGGATGAGGGAGGTCTCCTCCGACTGCAGCGGCTCCAGGTCGCTCGGCGAGCGGAGGATGAAGAACGCGACGAGATCGATGTTGGGGTCGTGCTTGAGCAGCCCGCGCAGAAACCGCGCGTCCCAGGTCGGCCGCCCCGCGACATGCACGACGCGGATCTTGTCGCGCACGACCTTGAGGATGAAGGCGCGGTGGTTGTTTTCAGCGATCGCCTCGCCGGGCAGGACCGGGGTGCTGATCTCGTACAGGTATTTGCCGACGCGCTCGGGGGTAAACGGGAAGACGACGCGGTACTCGCTCTGGCCGGGGCGCAGCTCGACATCGACGGTCAGCACGGGGACGCCGTCGCGGCGCAAGGTCACCGGTAAGCTGCGGCCCTGCCAGCCGGCGGCTTCGGCGTTCAAGACCTGCAGCCGGGCCTCGACCTCGACCGCGGTACGGGCAAAGGCGAACTGATCGGCGAGGACGCGGGCGATGGCGACATCGCGCAGCCCCGGCCGGCCCACCGCCACCGTATGCACCGGAGCGTCCAGGGTGCGCAGGAAATCGCGGGTGTCGGCATCGAACACCTCACCCTTGCCGTCATTTTTGCCGTCGCCCTTGCCGTCGTTTTTACCGTCGGGCGCCGGGTCTTTTTTGCCATCGCTGCGGCCGGCGCCGCGGGCCGGTTCGCTGCTGCGCGGGGTGGCCAGGGCGGCGTCGGAAGCGGACAGCCGGCCGTTGTCTAGGCCGTCGGAGAAGAGCACGACGCCGGCCAGGTCGCGGCCCTCATAGCGCTGGCGCACCGCGGCCAGCGCCTCGCGGATGCGGGTCGCGTCGGCGTGCGACGGGTGGCCGCCGGGTCGGGTGAGCGACTCGACGGTCGCCGGCTGCAGGCGGTCGCCGAAGGTGTAAAAGTCGATCTTGTGCTGGCCCTGCCAGCGCAGGAGCTCGGGCTGCTCGCGGGTGAGCAGCGCGGCGACGCGGGCGGCGCGGGTCTCGCCGCTGCCTTGCTCGGCCAGGCTCATCGATTCGGAGGTATCGACGAGCACCGCGATGTGGTTGGGCAGGCGGGTGACGTTGCGCAGCTTGAGCGCCGGCTGAAAAAACAAAAGCAGCACCGAAAGGACGCCGCCGGCGCGCAGAACCAAAAGGAGCCGCCGCCGCCGCCGCGTATCCAGGCGCAGCGCCCGCCACGCCAGAAACAGGGTCAGCGCCGCCACCGCCAGAGCGACGATCCGCCCCGGCCAGCCGAGCGGCACCATCAAGACGATGCGCCACTCGTTCCACTCGCTGCCGAGCAGATCGAGCAGGTTCATGGCGTGCCGCTGGCCGGCGGCTCCGGCGTGCTCTGCGGCAGCGGCACCTGCCACGAGCGCCGTCGCATGATGAACGGGACGTGCACCTGATCCGACTTGTAGTCCAGACACAGCGCGTACATCGCCAGGTTCACGCCGAGGCGGAAGGTGTGCTCGCGCTGCAGCTCGCCGCCGGGCACGACATCGTACTGCCACTGCCCGTAGCGGTCGCGCGCCCACGCGCCGCCCAGATCGTTTTGCGAATAGACGACGGCCGCCCGTCCGCCGATGAGCACCGCTTCCAGGTAGGGCAGCGCCAGCACCCGGCCCGCCGGGACGCGCAAGAGATAAAACGAGCGGTAAAGGACGTGGTCTTCGGCCAGCCGGGACAGGGGACTGCTCGGCAGGAGCCGCGCCAGCATCGCCCGCACCGACTGATCGAAGCCGCCGCCGGCGCGGCCCTCAGCGCTGTCGAAAAGGAGCATGCCGCCCATGGTCAGGTGCCGGCGCAGCCGCCCCAGGTCGTCATCGCTCGGCATGGCGAAGGCGCGATCGCCGGCGAAGTAGAGCAGCGGGCGGCGGTGCAGCTCCGCCACGTCGCTCAGGTGGACCAGCGGCACGTCCGGGCTGACCTCGATCGAGGTGCGCTTCTCGACCTCCCACAGCATGCGCCGCAGCGCATCCGGACGCGGCACGCACGCTGAGGGGGCCCCACCGAGCGCCGATGCGGCGACGGCGGCCGGCGCCCCCGGCGTCCCCAGCGAGTAGATGACCTGCCCGATCTCCAGCCGATCGCGGCCGGCGAAACCGCAGGCCCGGCGCTCTTTTCCCGCCGCCCCGGCCCACAGCGCGGAGCCCGCCGCGAGCAGCACCCGCCCGAGCTGCCGCCGTCCCAAGCCGCCGCCGCACGACGCGCTTGCCGCCTGGCTCGTCCGCGGCGCGGGAGGCTTTGAGGTGGGATCTAAAAGGCGCACGGAGCTGTGTCAGTTATAGCGAATTCTGCGCCGGCTGTCCGGGCGTTCCCATGGCATCTCCCGGTGCCTGCGGCCTTGGGGCCGGCGGCGTCGCTGCCGTTTTTCTGCTGCGGCCCGGGCGACTGCGATAACATGGTCAGGGAATATAGTTGATTAACATACATAAATTGAAGCGTAAAAAAGACCCAGCCCCCCGGATGTGGAGGAAGGCCAAGTCATGAACGAAGACGATCACATCTATTGGCAGGATACCCTCGAGTCGGTGCTCGCCGGCCGGACCTCGGGCCTCAAGTGCCCCTTCTGTTACGAGGGCGGCATCGACGTCACCAAGCAAGAGCGCAAGACCACGCTCAAGTGTCAGCGCTGCGGCCACTTCATCGAAGGGCGCTTCGGCAACGACGAAGACATGCAGTAAAGGTGCGACGCGGTCTGTCCGGGGCTGTAGCGCGCTGTCCGGTGTTGTCGTTGCGGCACGGCGGGCGGCGCTTGCGGCCCTGCAACTCGGGCAAGCCCCTACCTGGGCAAGCGGCTGTCGCGGCGCGATTTTGCACTGCGAGGTGTGGAGGTCGATCGGCTATATTCATGCTTCATCGATATCTAGGTTTTCTGTTTTCTAAAGTACGCTTATGTGGGGACGAGCGGACGCTCACCGCGCAGCCACAGTACCCCAGAGCGTGATTTGAGGAGCGACAGCGAGATGGCGCGCAGCTTTCTTGGCAAGGGGTGGCGCTACCCGGTCATGATCGACCGCAACGGCGGGATGGCGAACAGCGCGCTCGACGACCTCGTGCGTGAGTCCATCCTGATCATCCTCGGCACCGCGCCGGGCGAGCGGGTCATGCGGCCCTACTTCGGCTGCGACATCCACGAGCTTCTGTTCGCCCCCAACAACGTCAACACCGCCGGCCTGGCCGCCCACTACGTCGTCGAGGCGCTAGAGAAGTGGGAGCCGCGCATCGAGGACGTGACCGCCGACGCCCTCCCCGATCCGGCCGAGCCGCACAAGCTGATGATCGACATCAAATACAAGGTCCGCGGCACCAACGTCATGCGGAACCTGGTCTATCCGTTTTATCTGCGCAGGAGCGATCAAGAATGATCCCGACGCCAAAGCTGGACGATCGGACGTACGCCGACATCGTTGCCGAGGCGATTCGCCTGATCCCTCGGTACTGTCCGGACTGGACCAACCACAATCCGTCGGACCCGGGCATCACGATCCTCGAGCTGTGTTCCTGGATGACGGAGCTCATCCTGTACCGGCTCAATCGTGTTCCCGAGAAGAACTACCTCACCTTCCTCGACATGCTGGGGATCAAGCTCCAGCCGGCGCAGCCGGCGCGGGCGCTTCTGACCTTCGAGCTCGCCGAGGGCATCGAGCGCCAGATCCTGCGCAAGGGGCTACAGGTCTCCACGCCGCAGGCCGATGAGGACGACGCGGTGCTGTTCGAGACCATGCGCGATCTCACCGTGGTCTCGGCGCGCCTGGATCGGTGCTTTTCCTACTTCGATGAGACCTACTCCGACAACTCGCCGTACATAAACGGCGAGCGCGGCGAGGGCTTCTTGGCCTTCGCCGGCGCCGAGCGCGTCGACCGCTTCATCTACCTCGGCGACGACCGCTTGCTCACCGTCAACGAATCGACGGTGCTGCGCCTGCGCCTGACCGCGCCCGAGCACGGCGGCCGCGATCTGTCGCGACTCCTAGAGTGGGAGTACTGGAACGGCCGCCGCTGGCGCGAGCTCGCCATGGCGCCGCTGGAGGTCGAGCGCGGCGAGGTCATCTTCGCCGGCGTCGCCGACATGCAGCCGACCACGGTGAACGGGGTGCAGACCTTCTGGCTGCGCGGCCGCCTCGCCGAGGTCCCCAAGAAGCTCGCCGAGACCGAGGTCGACACGGTGCGCGGCAGCATCGAGGTCCTGGGCGAAGGCATCCTCCCCGACCAGGCGTTCGCCAACCTCGACAACAACGTGTTCATCGCCCTGGATCTGGGCAAGAACATCCACCCCTTCGGCAACGAGCCCAAGATCGACCACTGCCTCTACCTGTCGTCGCAGGAGACGTTCAGCCAGCAGGGCGTGCAGGTCGAGATCGACTTCAACGTCAGCGATCCGACGGTGGTGCCGCCGCCGCGCGCCTCCGACGACATGATCCTGTCGTGGGAGTACTTCGACGGCAAGAAGTGGCGCATCCTCGGCAAGACCACGCCGCGCGGCAAGGCGCCGGCCGGCTGGGAGCAGAGCGCCCTCGGCTTTGTCGACGGCACCAACGCCTTCACCAAGAGCGGCACGGTGCGGTTCCTGCGTCCGCCCGACCTCGCCGCCGGCGAAGTGACCGGCGAGCCGAACTTCTGGGTCCGGGTGCGCATCGAGCTCGGCGACTACGGCATCCCCGGCGCCTACATGCTCGACGGCGACAAGTGGGTCTGGCGCGATGAGCGGCCGCTGCGCCCGCCGGCGTTCAAGAGCATCGGCATCCGCTACCAGACCAGCCTCGATCACCTCAAGTACTTCGTCTCGTACAACGACTTCCGCTACCGCGATCACTCCGAAGAGGAGAAAAACGAGTACCGCCCGTTCCAGCCGTTCCAGGCCATCCCCGACGAGGGCGCCGCCGTTTACCTTGGCTGGAGCGCCAAGCTCCCCAACGAGATGATCACCATCTACATGCACTTCCTCGACGGAGGAATGATGCAGCTCGACTACGTCCACGCCGAGCACCTGGCGGCCTACTACGCCAAGCGCGACGCCCTGTGGGAGCCCGAGCAGCGCATCGTCTGGGAGTACTACAACGGCCGCGCCTGGGCGCCGCTCGTCGTCAACGACGGCACCAAGAACTTCTCCGAGTCCGGCTTCATCGACTTCGTCGGCCCCGACGATCACGACAAGACCCTGAAGTTCACCGAGGACCGCTACTGGATCCGCGCCCGCCTGGAGATGGGCGGCTACATCAAGCCCCCGCGCATCCGCCGCATCCTCCAAAACACCGTCGAAGCCGCCAACGTCCGCACGGTCTACGATGAGATCCTCGGCTCTTCCGACGGCACGCCGCTGCAGACCTATACGCTCCTGCACGGGCCGCTCCTCGACGGGCAGATCATCGAGGTGCGCGAGCGCGACGAGCCGCTCATCGAAGACCTCAGCGACCTGGGCGAAAACCCGGTCCGCCAGGCCAACGATCGCGAGGGCGGCTTCATGGTCCGCTGGCGCGAGGTCGAGAGCTTCTTCGAGTCCGGCCCCAAGTCGCGCCACTACGTGCGCGACCCGCTGACCCGCCAGATCCAGTTCGGCGACGGCTTGCGCGGCATGGTCCCGCCGCAGAGCCGCAACACCGTCATCGCCAAGGAGTACCGCGTCGGCGGCGGCACCAAGGGCAACGTCAACGCCAACACCCTGACCTCGCTCACCCGCGCCGTGCCGTACATCGAGAAGGCTTACAACGTCCTGCCGGCGGTCGGCGGCGCCGATGCCGAGACCGTGGATCAGGCCAAAGAGCGCGCGCCGCTGCAGATAAAGAGCCGCGACCGCGCCGTCACCGCCGAGGACTTCGAGACCCTGGCCCTGCGCTCGACCACCAGCGTCGCCCGCGCCAAGGCCCTGCCGTCCGACGAGCGCAGCGGCCACGTCCAGCTTGTGATCGTGCCGCGCGGCGATGAGAAGAACCTGGATCTCACGCGCAAGCTGGTCCCGCCGCCCGAGCTGTGCCGCTACGTCCGCAACTACCTCGACGAGCGGCGGCTCATCACCACCATCCTCGATGTCACCAAGCCCAGCTACCTGGAGCTGTCGATAAAGGTCACCCTCATCCGCCGCACCGTCGGTCAGAGCGAGCGCCTGCGCATCGAGATCGAGCAGCGCCTGCGCCGCTACCTCCATCCCCTGGTCGGCGGCCGCGATGGGCGCGGCTGGCAGTTCGGGCGGCCGATCTACCGCACCGACCTGGTCCACATCGTCGAAGACATCCCCGGCGTCGAGGCGATCGACTCGATCTCGATCTACGACGAGGACCGCCGCGTCATGGTCGAGAGCGTCAAGCTCTCCGGCGACGAGCTGCCGCACGTGGTCAACGTCGCGGTCATCGAGCGCGTACGGCAGGAGATGATCTGATGCTCAGCGAGCGCGAGCTGCCGCAGCGCCGGCTGGTGCGGGTGCCCGATGTCGTCGGGCTGCCGCTGCGCAAGGCGCTGCTCCTGGTCCAGCAGGCGGGGCTGCGCGCCTCCGCGGTGCTCTACAAGGAGAGCTACGAAGAAAAGGACATGGTGCTGGAGCAGCGTCCGCAGCGCGGCCAGATGGTCTACGCCTCTGAGGACGTGAGCCTGTGGGTGTCGCGCGACAGCTACATCAAGTGGCTGCCGGCGATCTACCAGCGCAGCGACTCCACCGGCCGCAACGTGGTGCGCGACCTCCTGTGGATCATCCAGCACCTGTTCGGCTCGATCGAGCAGGTGCTGGAGACCATCCACCTCTACTTTGACTCGTACGAGACGCCCGAGCACTTCCTTCCGTGGCTGGCTGCCTGGTCGGCGATGATCCTGGAGCCGGACTGGCCCGTTTCGAAGAAGCGACGGCTGATCAAAAAAGCGATGGAGCTGTATCGGCTGCGCGGCACGGTGCGCGGTCTGAAGCTGTTCATTTCGCTGTTTACGGGCTTTGAGCCGCATCTGGCGGAAAACGAGTGGCCGTTTAACGGCTTCCGCATTGGTATTTCTTCGACGGTGGGCATTGATACGGTGATCCTACCGCCCGTCGACAAAGCGCACTCGTTCGTCGTGGTGATGCCGCACAAGTTCAAGGACGTCACCAGCCAGTCGATCATCCGTCTCCATGAGATCATCGAGATGGAAAAGCCGTCGCACAGCACGTACATGCTGAAGTTCGAGGATCCTCGTCAGGCCGTCGAGGAGCGCGAGTTCTATCGCATCGGCGTGACGTCGGGCGTAAACGTCGGACAGGAAGTGGTGACGCCGCTGCCGATGGATGCAGAGACGGGCGAGCCGGACTATCCGAAAGAGCCGGTGATGCCGCCGCCGCCGCCGAATCCGTCGGTGTACGAGCTGTTCGGAACCAAGAAGCGACAGCTCCCGCCGATCGTGGGAGCGGCCAAAGCCGACAATGCTCCCGTCGAAGGTCGCGAAGTTACGTCGAGCAAGTATGGCTTCGAAGGTGCGCGTGAGTTCCGTCTCGACGACATCATGAAAGAGCTGCTGGCCCGCGCTGGGCTAGAGAATAGCGTCGATGTGTCCGTCGAAACAGGCGCGGGCACAGGCTCGGGCACTGGCGCAGACACGGGCGGAACAAGCAGCGTGGTGCTGGAAGAGCTGGCCAAGACCGATGTGGGCCAGGCTTCGGGCGATGAAGCGCTGCTGGAGTCGTCACTGCTCGTTTCAGACGGTGGAGATGCCAAGGTCGAGACGCCCAGTGTGGCTGTGAGCGAGCCGGTAAGCGACGAGAGCGGCAAGACGCCCGTGACAGAGCCCGCGACCGCGATGACAGACGAGGAACAAGACATTCCTCGCGCGGGGCTTGGGGCCACCGTCGAAGGCGGCGTCAAAGGCCAAAAGCCCAAGGTCGATATCGACGTAAGCGTCGAGGAGATTGGCGGCGACGAGATCGAAGAGGTCAGCGCCGACGACTGGCTGCAAGTAGCCGAAGCAGAGACGGAACAAAAGCCGCAGAGCAAGCCGCCAAGCGATCCGGTGGCCAAGGTCAGCGGCACGGCCAGCGTCGAAGGCAACGTCCAGACGGGCGGGCCTCGAGTCGAAATCGAGATCGAGAAGCGCGAAGTTCCAAGTGATGAAGGCCCCGCGCCAAGCGGCAGCGACAAGCCTTCCGACGGTTCCAAGAAATAGGAAACTTCTAACCAGGGTTCCCAGCGAGGGGCACGATGGCGACTGAGAGTGAGAGCAAAGTCAAGGGCTTCAAGCGGATCAACTTCTTTAAGGGCTTTCTCACCACCGAGCACGATTGGAACGATGCCGAGCGGTACCACATCGAGAAGCGCCGTCTGCACAACAAGATGATGCACGCTCCGGGCGTGGTCTTCGGCTACGACCGCAACGGGTCGACGAACACCTTCCTGCGCAAGGAGGGCATCGGCACCGTGTTCTTTGGCGAGGAAGAACTCGCCGCCGGCATGAGCCGGCACATTCTGGAGCGTTTTTCGCCGCTGGCAAACGATCTCTCGGTTTCGCACTGACCGATCGTCTCCAGCACGTGCGTGGTAGCATTCGCCGCCATGAATCCGCCCCGACTGCCTCCCGCCATCCTGATCATGGGCCCGACCGCATCGGGCAAGACGGCGGCCGCGATGGCGCTGGCCGAGCACGTGCACGCCGCCTTGCCGCAGGACCTGGTGGCCGTGCGCGTTCACACCTTGCGCACCCGCTTCGAGGCCTTGTGGTGGCAAGGCCGGCATGCAGAGACGGCAGCGGTGGAGCAGGAACTGCTGTCGCTGCTGGCGGTGCGGCGCGGCACGACGTTCCAGCGCCAGGCGGTGCTGGCCCAGG
>CALFML010000882.1 GCA_937879845.1 uncultured Myxococcales bacterium | reverse complement strand
CTCCAGCTCCGTTACCACTGCCGGCTCCGCCTCTTGCGGGCGGGCGGCGTGGAGCTCGGCGGCGATCGGCGCGCGCACCGCGGGCTCGCGCCGGGCGATTTGCCCGAGCGCCCAATAAAGGTGTTCGCGCACCAGCGCCGGCTCGCGCCGCAGCGCCTGTAAAATGGCTGGCACCTCAGCTGCGGTGCCGACATTGCCGAGCGCGACCGCGACGTTGCGCAGAAGCTGCGCCCGTCCGATGCGGCGCAGCGCGGTGCGTCGCACATACCGCCGAAACTGCGCCGCCCCGAGCTGAAGCAGCCACAAAAGCCGCGGATGCGCCTGCTCCGGACGCGGCGTGAGCTCGGCATCGCCAGGTCGCTCGGAGGCGTTCCACGGGCAGATCTGCTGACATAGATCGCAGCCGAAGATCCAGGTCCCGATGGCGACGCGCAGCGGCCGCGGGATCGCACCGGAGTTTTCGATCGTCAGGTAAGAGATGCAGCGGCGGGCGTCGAGCAGATACTCGCCGACCAGCGCGCCGGTCGGGCAGACATCAAGGCAGGCCCGGCAGCGGCCGCAGTGCGGCTCGGCGGGGACGCCAGGCGGCAGCTCCAGGGGCAGCAGCAGCTCGCCGAGCACCGTATAGCTGCCGATCGCCGGGGTGATGAGCAGGGTGTTTTTGCCCTGGAACCCAAGGCCCGCCCGCGCGGCCAGCGCCCGCTCCAAAAGCGGCGCGGAGTCGACGCAGACCCGGTAGGCGAGCTCCAGCCCGAGGTGCTTTTGCAGCCGCTCGGCAAGCTGGCCCAGACGGCGCTTGAGCACGAGGTGGTAATCCTCGGCGCGGGCGTAGCGGGCGATCTGGCCGCGCAGCGAACCGTCCCTATCTATAGAAGGGTCAGGGTGCAGGTAAGACACCGCCACCGTGCACACGGTCCGCGCCGAAGCCAGCAAGCTGCGCGGATCGCGGCGGGCATTTCCCTGATCGGCGCCCACAAGGTAGACAAGCTCCCCCGCGTAATCGGCCGCAGTCCAGGCTAGGTAGCGGCTGTGCTGATCGAGCTCATCCGCTGGGGTAAACGCCAGGTGCGGCAAACCCAAGCCGGCTGCGGTGGCCACCAGCCAGGCGGCTATTTCCTCCGGTGTTTCAGCCGTTTGTCTAGGCGTCGCAGCGACGGAAAAAGTAGGCTCGGTCATGACCTTGAACCCGATCGCATCAAAGTACGCTGCCAAACTGAATTTTTTTCTTGCTGCAATGGTCGTACTATTGTCGAGTTAGTAGCGTTTGCGCCCCCGAGTGCGACGCAAGACATACACATACAGGAGAATGCAAATGAACAAGAAGGTTTTGGCAGCTCTGGTTGGCACCCTGGCGCTTGGCACGGCGACGGTCGCGAACGCTCAGGACGCTGCCGAGAAGAAGCCGGCCAAGAAGGCCAAGAAGGCCCCCGCGGCGGCTGATAAGGACGCCGCCAAGCCGGCCGCTGGCGACAAGGGCGCGGCCCACAGCTGCGCTGGCGACAAGGGCGGCGCCAAGAGCTGCGCTGGCGACAAGAAAGCCGGCGACAAGGGCGGAGCCAAGAGCTGCGGCGGCGACAAGGGCGGAGCCAAGAGCTGCGGCGGCGACAAGAAGGGCGGAGCCAAGAGCTGCGGCGGCGACAAGGGCGGAGCCAAGAGCTGCGCCGGTGACAAGGGCCACAAGTAAGCAGTCTTTGTAAAAAGGGCCGCGTTTCCATGGAGTGGAGGCGCGGCCCTTTTTTTATAGGTTCCAGTTGGTCGCTAGTTGATGAATGGTTCGGCCAATTAGAAAAACATCGGTCTGATACGTAGGAAAACCTGGGCAAAGAAGTTCAGTAACTTTTTCTTATCAGACCATATCGATATACTGCGGGGCGTTGTGGCGCCAAACACCGGGCGCTGCGAACGCAACCCAAAAACCAAGGAGAAAGAGATGAACAAGAAAGTTCTAGCAGCGCTGGTCAGCACCCTCGCGTTTGGTACCGTCAGCGTGGCGAAGGCCGAGGACAAGCCGGCCGATGCCAAGGGCGCCAAGGCGGAGAAGGGCAAGAAGGGCGGCGACAAGGACAAGGGCGCCGAGCACAGCTGCAAGGGCGACAAGGGCGGCGCGAAGTCCTGCAAGGGCGACAAGGCCGGTGGCGAGCACAGCTGCAAGGGTGACAAGGGCGGCGCGAAGAGCTGCGGCGAGAAGAGCTGCGGCGGCAAGAAGTAACACTCGTTACTTCTGAGCGAGGGGTCGCAGCCCGCTGGGCTGCGGCCCTTTTTTTCACCTTTTTATCACCCTCTACCACCTTCTGGCCGGCTGTAAGGCCCGGAGGCCGGGACGGAGGCCGGGACTCATGCCAAGACAGATCTCTGGGATCGGAGTTGGCTTGCGGCTGCAGTACGCCGCGGAATTGGCGAAGACCGAGCGGCCGATCGACTTTATCGAGATCATGCCGGAGAACTGGGTCTGCTTCGGCGGCAAGCGGCGGCGGCACCTGGATGCCTGCGCCGAGCGCTTCCCCAGCACCACCCACAGCGTCAGCCTCAACATCGGCGGCGGCGATCCGCTCGATGGCGAGCTGCTCGATGCCACCGCCGAGCTTTTGCGCCGAGTCGAGGCGCCATTTTTTAGCGATCATGTCTGCTATTCCTCGGTGCGCGGCCAGCCGGTCAGCGATCTTCTGCCGCTGCCGTTCACCCGCGAGGTCATCGACCACACCGCCGCCCGCATCATCGAGGCGCGCGACCGCGTCGGCTGCCCGCTGGCGCTGGAAAACGCGACCTTTTACTCGCACATGCCCGGCGCGGAGATGGACGAGGCGAGCTTCCTCTGCCAGCTCCTGGAGGCCGGCGACTGCGGCATGCTCCTCGACATAAACAACGTCTACGTCAACAGCCAGAACCACGGCTTCGATCCGCGCGCCTTCATCGATCGCATGCCGCTGTCGCGGGTGTGGCAGATGCACCTGGCCGGCCACACGCGAGTCGACGACACCATCATCGACACCCATATTGGGCCGATCATCGAGCCGGTGTGGGACCTGTACCGCTACACCCTGCGCCGCGCCGGCCGGCTCATCCCGACGCTCATCGAGTGGGATCAGGACATCCCGTCGTTTGCCGCGGTGGTGGATGAGGTCGACCGCGCCCGCGTCGCCGCGGCAGAGGCGCTCGCCCCGGAGGCCAAATGAAGCTCGCCGAGTTTTATGCCCAGATCGCCCCGTTCCTGCTCGGGGAGATAAGTCATGAGGCGGTGGTGCCGGCGTTATGGGGAAAAAATCCCCCGAAGATCGAGGCAGCGCGGCTGCGCATCTACGGCCGCTTCTGCTTCAATCACCGTGCCGAGACGCTCGATGGCGTCTTCAGCTCCTGCCGCGCCGCGGTGGTGGCGGGCCTGGGCGAGCGGGCCTGGACGCAGCTCATCGAGGACTACTTCCGCGCCCACCCGATGCACCACTTCGAGCTCAACCGCAACGGCGAGTTCTTCGCCGACTACCTCGGCGGCGAGCCGCGGCAGCCCGAGCCCAGCCACTGGCCGCCGTTTCTCGCCGCGCTGGCCGACTTCGAGTGGTGGGAGTGGCAGGTCAGCAGCGCCCCCAACGATCCCGGCGATGCGGAGCCCGACCAAGGGCCGCTGCGCCTCGGCAGCACGGTGGAGCTACGGCCCTATGAGTGGGATTTTGTCACCTGGCTCGACGACTACAGTGAGGATGAGCGGCCGGAGGCGCCCGCGGCGGAGTCGTCCGTGGTGCTGTTCTGGCGCGATCGCCACCTGAGCGGCCGCCGCGCGCCGGCCTCGCAGCTGGAGATGCTCATCATCAAGGCCGTCCTAGAAGACCTCCCCCTTGATGCGGAGCTGGCGTCGCGGCTTGCGGTCGAGCCCGAAGAACTGCTCGAGACCGTGGCGGATCTGCGCTCCGCCGGCGTGATCCTCGGCGCCGCCGCCCCCATCGAGTGCGCCGAGTCGAGCCCGTAGCCCTGCACCCGATCCGCGGCCCGCGCTGTCCCGCCGGGATGATCGGCGCTTGCCGCTCTGACTTTTAGCGAATTTGTTGAATTGCCACATTCGATCGCAAGGCCTGCTGGCATTGCCGTAGTGGTCTTACGACTTCTTCAGAGCGCCGGGTCGATTCAATCGCGGATTCACGATAAAGCCTGCGGCGTACCCCGCCCGTTCCTCCGGCGCCGGTTCCGCGGACCGTGGCCGACGCCTGGCCGGGCGAGATTGGCGCGGCGAGTTTATTTCGCGCGCTGCGGCCTTATGGCGGTATTGCGCGCGCAAGCCAAGTCCAGCACTTCACGCCTAGCCGGTAAATGCTAAAGTCAGAGCATGCTCACGCTTCGTGAAGCGTTTACACTCGGGTATCTGCCAGCGGCGATGGGGGCATACTGGAACGGAGTCGCGCTGCTCGTGCGCATGGCGGAGCAGCCCGACGATCAGAAGCTGCGGGTCCGGCTCAAGAAGTGCGAAGCCGCCCTGCGCGAACAAGAGGAGACGATCTCCGAAGATCTCCTGCAGGTCGATGGCCTCCTGCAAAAGCTCGGGCAGCAGATGCCGTCGCTGCCGCGCCTCGCCCCCGATTACTCGATGTGGTACGGGGCGATTCTGGAGGCGGCGCACGAGCGGATGCAGACCGACGCCCCGGAGGCGGCCACGTGCGTCATGACCGGCTTTCAGCTCGGCGAGGGGTGGGAGACGCTGAGCATGGCTTGGCTCACCTATTATTTCCTCTCCGGGGTGCCGGAGCAGCCGCTGTTGCGGGCGCAGGCGAGCGTGATCGCCCGCGGCCAGAAAAAGACGGTGCGGCGCACCAAGCGCCTGCTCGAGGAGCCGCAGTGGACCCCGCCGCAGCGCCAGCTTCTCAGCGAGATCGACGAGGTCTTCAGCAACCTCCCCGATCTCGATCTGGAAGAGCAGCAGGAGTTCGACGGTCCGGGCCGCCTGCGCGCCGTGATCTCGGCGATGGAGGCGATCTCGGTGCGGCTCAAGGCGTTCCCGGCGCTTCTGCCTAACGGCGAGAGCTGAGCTCCGGGCGCAAGCGAGGCGCGCTCGCCCCCCGGACCGCCCGCCTCATAGGCTGATGTTCATGCCCCAGTTGAAGTGGATGCGGCCGGGGAAGTGCTGGTACCAGTCTTCGCGCTTCCAGCGATCGCTCTGCAAGAGCGGCTCCTGGCCCGGCAGCGTCAGCGGATACGCATAGTCCAGGGACAGCGCGCCGAACTGGGTATGCAGGCGCAGGATCGAGACCCCGACCGAGAACCGCACGTCGTTCCAGCGCAGCTTGTCCCAGCCGTCGAAGACCGCGCCGGTATCGACGAACAGCGCCCCGACCCACGGCCAGTTCAGGAGCTTGGGGGTGATGGCGAACTCCCACTCGATCTGCGACAGGATGCGGGCGCTGCCGCCGAGCGGCTCGATGCGGTAGGCCGGCTCGTCGCCGAGCGGGCCGATCGGCGAGCGGACCTCCTGCACCCGCAGCGCGTCGTTGTCATAGCCGCGCGTCGAGCTGTCGCCGCCGGCGAAGTAGCGCTCGACGACCGGCAGCGACGTGTCGAAAAGCGGGATGCCGTAGTTTATGCGCAGGTTGAGGTTGAGCCGGAAGCGGCGCATGCCGTAGATCCAGCCGTCTTCGGGGCGCAGCTCGGGACCGAAGGGACGCAGGAGCACCGCTTGGCCGGCCAGGGCGATGAAGCTGCGGTTGGCGTTAAACGGAGCAAAGCCGCAGCACAAGGCGCCGGTCCCTTGCAGCGACAGGAGGTATCCCGAGGCCGGACGCAGCGGGTTTGGCGGCACCGGCTGGTTGCGCAGGCGCAGGCTCGGGGCTTCGAAGCCCACCCGGCGATCGATGACCAGGCCCACCGTCCACTTGAGCGACTGGGTGCGATCGCCGTCGCTGAAAGCGTTGGTCGTACCCTGCAGGCGGGACAGCGGCACGAGGATCTGGCTGATATTAAACTCCAGCCGGGTGAAAAGCCGCAGCTTGGGCGGCAGCCGCCGACCCTGCTCATCGGTCGAGGCGAAGTAGCGCGTCAGCTCCAGGTTGCCGCCGTACGAGGTGACAAGGCCGACGCTGTACGTGTTCTCGCTGCGCCAGAAGCCGCGCAGGTCGAAGCGCAAGAACGAGCCGAACACCCGCGGATCGGTAAACCGCGCCAGCAGCGACTGCACCCGCACGCCGAGCTCGCCCGACAGATACATCTCGGAGCCGGTGCCGCGGAGGTTGCGCCACGTATAGTTTAGCGATGAGAACAGCGAGTCGTACGTCGACACGCCGATGTAGCCGTTGATGTCGCCGGAGTAGTCGTAGCGCTCGATGACCTCGACCAGGACCGGCACGGGGTTTCGCCGCACCTGCCAGCCTTTGTGCTGCGCCTCCTGCAGGTACTCGTGCGTGCGGCCGGGATCCTCGACGACGTGCACCGAGGAGAAGATCTGCCGGCCCTCCAGGTTCTGCTGCGCCTCCAAAAGCTTGTTGGCGTCGTAGGGATCGCCGGTCTTAAACGGCAGGTCCTTGCGGATGATGCTCTCACGGGTGGTGGAGTTGCCGCGGATGAGGATGGCGCCGAAGCGCACCGTCTCATGCTCATCCAGGGTCCAGCGCAGCGTCACCTGCGTGTGCTCCGGGTTCCACGTCGACCGCGTCGGATCGATGTCGGCGTAGGGGTGGCCGGTCGATTTGCACAAGGCGCTAAGGTGCAGCTTGTCGGCGATGAGCGCCTCCGGCGTGTACGGCTTGCCGGGCTTTAGCTGCAGGACTTTTAGCACCTGCGCCTCGGTGAGGGTGTGCGGGCCGGTGAGCTGGATCTCCAGCCCGGCGACGGACTCGCGCTCGCCTTCGTTGATGACGAAGTTCAAAAATAGCTCGCCGCTGTCGCCGCCGGCATCGAGCGCCGTCTGCAGCCCGAGCAGCGGCGCGCTGCCGAGCGCCGCCTGGCTGCGCGCCACCACCACCGACACCTGCGCGTGCGGGTAGCCCTCGCGATGGTAAAAATCCTCCAGCTTGCGCACGTCCTGATCGAGCGTGATCGCGGTGGCGAAGCCGCCCTCGCCAAGACCGATGAAGCCAAGGCGCGGGTAGCGGCGGGTGCCTATCTGATCGCTGAGCTTGGCCGTCGGATAGTGCAGCGTGGCGCCGGGCTCGGCGGCGCGGAAGGTGATGTCGCGGACCTTGAGCTGCGGCCCCTCGTGGATGTTGAACTGCACCTCCACCGGGTCGCTGGTGCGGTTTTTCCACTGCCAGCTGACGCGCGCCTCGAAAAACCCCTGCTGCTGGTAGTAGCGGTAGATGTTGCGGGCGCTCTCGTCAAACTCGTTGCTGCTGTAGTAGTTGTCGCGAAAGATCGTGACCACCTTGCGCAGGTCGCCCTCGGCGAGCGAGCGGCGCCCGGCGAACCGCAAGAGGATGCGCTTGCGCTCCTGCACCGCCAGATCGATATCGACGACGCGGCGGGCGTGATCCGGGCGGATCTCGCGCTTGGTCAGCCGCACCCCGGCGTAGTTATGCGCCTGGTAGTAGTCGGTGAGGCGCTTGAAGTCGTCGGTGATGCGCTCGGTGCTGGTGCGGCCGAACCACAGGCAGCAGTGGTCGAAGAAATCATAGAGCTCGCGCTGCGACAGGAGCGTCAGCTTGTTCGCCGTCACCGTGCCGAGCTTGTAGCGCAAGCGCCAAAACCCGGTGCCAAGGTGAATCTGGATGCGCACCGTGACCTGCTCCGGGCTGCCTTCGGCCCAGTCGAGCTTTATCTCCGCTTTGGCGTCGTAGTAGCCCTTGCGCTGGAGGAAATTTATAAGCTCGTGCTCCTGCTTGCGGATCTCCAGCAGCAGCTCGTCGCCTTCGGGCAGACGGTAGCCGGTGCGCCAGGTGAGAAAGCTCAGGATCTCCCACTCGAAGATCGGCCAGTTGCCGGAGACGGCGATCTGCCGCACCACCCGCATCGGCAACACGGCGATGGTGAGCACGCCGCCCTGCAGGTTGATCTCGGCCGAATAGCCCAGGACCTCCAGGTCGCGGCGCACCCGGCTCTGGAGCTGTTCGTCCCAGAAAAAGCCGCGGCTCGGGCTTGGCCGCTCGGGCGCGTCGCGCGGGCTGGGATCGGCGAGCGATAGAAAATCGAGCAGGCGCTCGCGCGTGTCGCCGCGGACCAGGACCCCTTTGAGCTCCACCCGCTCGACATGTTGGGCCAGCGGGCTCTTGCTTGGCTCGGCTGCGGGCGGGCGGACCGTTTCGCTGGACTCGCCGGCGGCGCCCGCTGCGGCCTCGCCGGGTGCGCCGGGTGCGCCGGCCGGAGGTGCCGGCGCCCCGGCGGAGTCGGTCGCCGCGGTCGCCGGCGCTTCGGGGACGTCGGTCTCGCCGTGCGCCCCGCGAAGTGGTGGGAACGGCTGCGCGCTGGGCGGATTTTTTGGCGTCTCAGGTACCTGGGTCTCGCCGCGCGCCCCGCGAAGTGGTGGGAACGGCGGCGCGCTGGGCGGATTTTTTGGCCCCTCAGCCGCCGGGGTCTCGCCGCGCGCCCCGCGAAGTGGTGGGAACGGCTGCGCGCCGGCTTGGGGCAGCCCGACGGCGACCGCTACGACGATGGCCGCGACAACGACCCTGGTGATGACCCTGGCGGTGATAATGAAAGAAGCGGTGCAGCCTCGACTTTGATGCCGCCGCCTGTGTGTGACCGCCCTTGCTCGGGTCTTTTGGACTATGATAGAAGACACAGGTTCGTTGCCGCCCCAGTATAGGAGATCTTTGGTATGTCCGATCGTCGCGAAAACTCGCTTCTTTTCTCTCTCAAAGAGCTGAAAGGATTGGAAGAGGAGCGGCAGGCCGAAGAAGCCGCGGCGATCCGCGCGCGCGAAGAAGCGCAGCGCAACGCCCGCGAGGCCGAGGAGCGCCGCAAGCGCGAAGAGGAAGAAGCCAAAATCCGCGCCGCCGAGGAGAAGGTGCGGCTGGAGCAGGAAGAGCAAGAGCGCCTAAAGCGCGAAGAGCGCCTGCAGATAGAAGAGTCCGAGCGCCGCGCCCGCGTCGAGGCCGAGGCCCGCATCGAAGAGGCCCGCCTTATCAAGGAGACGCAGGAGCGGATCAAAAAGCAGCTCCCCTATAAGCTCCTCGCCGCGGTCGGCGGGCTCATCCTGCTGGTCGCCGCGATCGTCATCGGCGTCGTCATCAACAAGCGCATCGAAGAGCAGCGCGCGGATCAGGCGCGGCTCGACGCGCAGCGCAAGGCGGAAAAAGACGCCGACGACAAGCGCCAGGCGGCGATCGAAGAGCAGGAGCGTGAGACGCAGCGCAAGATCAAGGAGCTGCAGAACCGCCTCAACACGACGACGAGCGAAGTCGAAAAGAAAAAGCTCGAGGATCAAGAGCGCAAGGCCAAGTCGAGCAGCGGCAGCAGCCGGGGCAGCAGCAAGCCCAAGTCGAGCGGCGGCAAGATCGACTCCGGCGACTCGGGCAAGAAGAAGGACGACGACGACTCGATCCTGTAGCGCAGCGCGGGGGGCTGGGCTTTAGGCCTGGCCCCGCGTAAATGTCAGTTGACACGGCGCGACGGCGCAATAAACTGGCACGGCTTCGACAGTTCCTACGGACCCCGCAGCACAGTGATTTCGGCGGCATAGCCAAGTGGTAAGGCAGAGGTCTGCAAAACCTTCACCCCCGGTTCAAATCCGGGTGCCGCCTCTAGTTTTTTTGCAGTTCTAGTCTTTGTAGTTGGGACAGCTCGGGGAGTCCGGGCCGCGCGGCGCCGCTTCGGCGCTCAGCCCCAGACGAGCAGCGCGACCAAGAGCAGCAGGATCGCCGAGCACAGGTACAAAAGGGTGCTGGTGCGAATCCGCGGTGATGGGGCGACGGCCACCGGCACCTTCTGAGTCGCCGGGACGGAGCTTGCGGGAGTGGCCGCGAGCTTGAGCGGCGGGACGTGATCGCCAGAGCCATGCTCACCCGCTAGCGGCGGCGTGTCCGTAGCCGTGACATCGGCGTGCGCGTTGGCGATGAGCATCTCGGAGCGATCCGCGGGCAGGACCTCGCGGCTCGACTGAGCCTCCGGGATCTCGCGCAGCCGCTCGCGCACGTCGGCCGCGGTGGCGGGGCGGCGCAGCGGCTCGCGATCGAGCAGATCCGAGTGCAGCGACAACAGCTGCGGTGACAGCGGCTGCGTCGTCTGCAGCGGCGCCACCGGCGCGGTGAGCCGCTTGTGCAGCAGCGCCATGGCGTTTTCCCGATCCTCGTAGGTCGCGGCAAACGGCAGAAGCCCCGTGAGCATCTCCTGCAGGAGCAGCCCCAGCGCATAGACATCGAGCCGCGGATCCCCCGGCGCCCCGGCAAAGCGCTCCGGGGCCATGTACAGGGCGGTGCCGATGTTGGAGTGCACGTCGGTCTTGACCAGCGCCCCGCCATTTATGTCGCCGCTTTGCAGGATCTTGGCGATGCCGAAGTCGACGACCTTGGCCTGTTCGCCCTCTTCCTCGTCGTTTACAAGCAGCACGTTCTCCGGCTTGAGGTCGCGGTGCACGATCCCGAGCCGATGCGCATGGGCCAGCGCCGCCACGATCTGGCAGAACAGGCGCATGGCGCGCGGCTTCTCCAGGCAGAACTGCGGCCCGCGCTCGCCCGTCACCCACGATTTCTCGATGAGCTGGGCCAGCGAGCCGCCGTTTATAAACTCCATGGCGATGTAATAAAGGCCGTCGGTGGTGCTGCCCGACGTATAGGTGATCGCCAGGTTTCGGTGCTGCAGCCGCGCCGTGGCCTTGGCCTCCTGCAGGAAGCGCTGCACGATCTGCGGATCATCGGCCAGATCGGCCCGCAGCACTTTGAGCGCCACCGCCCGATCGACGCCGGTCTGGATCGCCCGGTACACCGTGCCCATGCCGCCGGTGCCGATGCGCGCGACGATGGCGAACTCGGCGACCCGGCGGCCGAGCAGCGGATCGTTCTCCGCCGCCGCGAGATCCGCCGGCGTGACCAGATAGGCCCCATCGCGGGGGCAGAAGGTTTCGCTCGCTCCGTCGGACTTGTAGCCGCACGCCGGACACACGCGTGCGCCCATCGCCTTGCCGGCGTCGAAACCGGGCGATCCGACACGAGGATTTTCCGTAGGCA
>CALFML010000881.1 GCA_937879845.1 uncultured Myxococcales bacterium | reverse complement strand
CTGCGCCAGCAGCGGGGTGCCGCAGGTGACAGGCCCCGCGGCGCAGCCCGAACCTGCGGCTCTGATACGAGGCGTGGTCTAGACCGCGACCGTGCAACACAAACGCTCGTCACCTGGCCCCGTCCCAGCACAGCTAGAGTCGCCGCCCCGAAATGACCGCTTGATACGCAGGCTTCCCTGACATAGGTTCCTCCCCTGTCGAACCTAGTACCGCCTATGGGAGAACCCTGTCATGAGCCATGAGCGCCGCTCTCTGACCCGGGCTTTGGTCTGCGGCCTGGGGGCCTTGTCGTGGGCCGCCTGCCAGCCGCCGCAGCCCTCGGAAGATCCTGCCGCGGCAGGCTACCGGCCGCCCATATTGCTCGGAGTGCCGACGACCAGCGCCCCCAACCCGCCCGGCCACCGGCCCGATCCGACCAAGCCCGAAGGCACGGACCTGATTCCCAACATCGAGCACATCGTCGTCTTGATGATGGAGAATCATTCCTACGACAACTACTTCGGCATGCTCGATCGCGGCGACGGCCTGCCCCGCGACAAAGACGGCAACCCGACCAGCACCAACCCCGCCGCAGACGGAACTCCGGTCCGCGTCTATCACTTTCCCACGACCTCCCAGCAAGGCAATAACATCCGGCAGGACTGGGGGCCGTCGCACCGCCAGTTTGCCGACGGCAAGCTCGATGGGTTCGTGGTCAGCAGCAGCGCCGATGCGATGGGATATTGGACCGAGGCGGATCTGCCGTTTTACTATTCGCTGGCGCGGCAGTTCGCGCTGTGCGACCGCTACTTCGGCTCCGTGCTGGCGCAGACGTATCCCAACCGCCGCTTTCTGCTGGCGGCGACCGCGCTTGGCCTTATAACGACCACGCTGCCGGATTTCAACGAGCCGCCGCCCAAAGGCGGAACCATCTTCGACAAGCTCGACCGGTTCGGCATCAGCTGGCGTGAGTACACCGCCGGCCCGCCGGAGATCGCGCTGTTTCCCGCGGGGCTCGTCCATCACCTGGAAAACGTCACCGACATAAACCAGTTCCTCGCCGATGCCGCCGCCGGCACGCTGCCTGCTTACAGTCTGATCACACCCCATCCCCATGTAAGCGAGGAAGACCCGCAGGACATCCATCAGGGCGAGGCGTTCTCCGCCGGCGTGATCAACGCCATCCTCCAAAGCCCGGCGTGGAGCCGCACGATCCTCATCTTCACGTACGATGAGCACGGCGGCTACTACGACCATGTGCCGCCGCCGCCGGCGTTTGCGCCCGACGACGTTCCCCCGGATCCGGCCAAGACCGGCGGCGTGCCGGGCGGCTACGATCGGCTGGGCTTTCGCGTGCCCGCGGTGATCATATCGCCCTACGCCAAGGCCAACTACGTCTCGCACGTCGTCCACGACCACACGTCCATCCTGCGGCTCATCGAGACCAAGTGGAACCTCGGCGCCTTGACCTACCGCGATGCCAATGCGTCGAACCTGCTCGATGCGCTGGATTTCGCCTCATCCCCGGCGTTTGCTCAGCCGCCCAAGCTCACAAGCTCCGCCTGGCCTCCGAGCGCCCTGCAGACCCCGCCGGCCGATCCTTAACAAGATTCCTGGGTTCAAAATTCATGCACGACTATGACTCGACCCGGCGCAGCTGGAACATCGCGACCCGCAACCATAACTCGCACAAAGGAGATCAGGCGGCGTTCCTGCGCGATGGCGGTGAGCTGCTCTTCCCGGAGGAGCTGGAGCTGCTCGGGACGATTTCCGGACAGCGGCTCGTGCATCTGCAGTGCAATGCCGGACAAGACTCGCTGTGCCTGGCGCGTCGCGGCGCCCAGGTCACCGGCGTGGATCTGAGCGATGAGGCCATCGCCTTCGCCAAAACCCTCGCAGCCCAATCCGGGATCGCCGCCGAGTTCTGTCAGGCTGAGGTGGTGAGCTTCATGCAAGAGACCCCGGAGCGCTTCGACATCGCGTTTTCCAGCTACGGCGCCACGGGCTGGCTGCCGGATCTGGCGGCGTGGGCGCGCGGCGTCGCCCGGATTCTGCGGCCGGGCGGGCGCCTTGTGTATGTGGACTTTCACCCGCTCGTGTGGTGCTTTGACAAGGATTTGCGGCCGCGCGCGGATGATTATTTCCTGCCCGGACCGTTCTTGGAGCCGGTGGGCGACTACGTCGGCAAATCGGGTCCGGCGCTCGGCTGCGTCACCACCGGGACCACGACGAACAATGAAGTGCCGGCTTCTAGCTGGCAGCACGGCTTCGCCGAGCTCCTCGACACGATCATCGCCGCCGGACTTTCGCTCACGCGGGTTCGCGAGTACCCGCACAGCAACGGCTGCCGCCTGAACCCGGCGCTGGTACCAGATGAGGGCCGGCGGTGGCTCTGGCCGCAAGGCACCGCGCGCATGCCGCTTATGTACGGCATCGTCGCGACCAAAAATGTCTGAGAATTTTTTCGGCGATTAGCAGAGGCGGCGCCGACGCGGTGTGGGGCGGCGGCGCGGTGCGGCGGAGGCTTACTTATGCGGCAGGCGCCACTCGTCGATTAGGTTGGCGACGAGCGCCGTCCAGCCGGTCTGGTGCGAGGCGCCGATGCCGGCGCCGTTGTCGCCGTGGAAGTACTCGTAGAACAGCACCTCGTCCTTCCAGTGCGGGTCGGTGCGGAACTTGGAGTTGCCGCCCCATACCGGACGCGCCCCGTCTTCGCCGACCAGGAAGATGTCGATCATGCGCCGGGCGATGTCGGACGCCATGTCGCGGAAGTTGATCGGCTCGCCCCGGCTGCCCGGAGTGCGCATGGTGTACTGCGGACCAAACGCGGTGCCGAGCTTGCGCAGGCTCTCGATGATCAGAAACGAGGTCGGGAACCACAGCGGTCCGCGCCAGTTGGAGTTGCCGCCCTTGAGCTTCACCGCGGACTCCGCCGGCTCGTACGTCACGCTGCTGCCGTCCATGTGGAACGGATGCGACTCATGGTACTTGGACATGCTGCGGATGCCGTAGCGCGACAGGAACTCGGTCTCGTTGTGCATGCGCTCCATCATGCGCTTGAGCTGGTTCTGGTTGACGATGGTGAGCAGGTAGGTCGCCTTGCCATCGAGCTCGATGGTGTGAATGACCTCCGCCACCATCTCGCGCCGGTTCTTGAGGAACCAGTTCAGGTTGGCGCGGAACTCGCGGAAGGGCTCCAGCCACTCTTTCTCAAGGCGCTCCACCGCGAACAGCGGGATGAGGCCGACCAGGCTGCGGACGCGGAACTTCTTATACGTCCCATCGGGATAACGGAGCACGTCGTAAAAGAACCCGTCCACCTGATCGAACAGCGAGTAGTCGCGATTGCCCATGTGCTTCATCGCGAACGCGACGTACGTATAGTGCTGGAGGAACTTGGTCGCCAGGCCCTCATACACCGGGTTCTCGCGCGCCAGCTCCAGGGCGATGCGCATAAGGCCCAGGCAGAACATTCCCATCCAGCCGGTGGCGTCGGACTGCTCCAGAGTCGAGCCGTCTTTGGTCTTCTCGCTCCGGTCGACGACCGTGATGTTATCGAGGCCGAGGAAGCCGCCTTCGAAGAGGTTATTCCCTTCGCGGTCGACCTTGTTCACCCAGTTGGCGAAGTTGATGAGCATCTTGTGGAAGCAGCGCTCGAGCCAGGCCCGGTCGGCGACGCCGCTACGCACCCGATCCATGTTGTAGACGCGCCACACCGCCCAGGCGTGCACCGGCGGGTTGAGGTCGCCGAACTCCCACTCATAGGCCGGGATCTGGCCGTTGGGGTGCTGGAACTGCTCGAACAGCAGAAGCTGCAGCTGATCCTTGGCGAACATCGGATCGATGAGCGCAAACGGTACGCACTGAAACGCCAGATCCCACGCCGCGTACCAGGGATACTCCCACTTGTCCGGCATGGTCATGATGCGCATCGAGTTCAGGTGGCGCCAGTGCTGGTTGCGGATGCGCTTGCGGCTCTGCGGCGGCGGCTCGTTGGGGTTGTCGCCGTCGAGCCATTTGGCGACATCGAAGATGTAGCCCTGCTTGGTCCACAAAAGCCCGGCGAGCGCGCGGCGCTGCACGTGCTTCTCGTCCGCGGTGGCGCCGGCGGGCGAGACGCTCTCATAGAATTCATCGGCTTCCGCTTTGCGCTGGTTGACGATCGCATCGATGTCGGTGAGCGGATTGGCGCAGCGGACATCGGTCAGGCGGAAGTGCAGCACCTGCGACCCGCGCGCCGGCACGACGATGCGGTAGTCGATGGCCGACTTGCTGCCAAAGCCGTCGCAGCGGATCGCCTCCGGGTCCTTGCCGACCAGGTAGCGGTGGAACGCATCCTTGGTGAAGGCGCTGCGGCTGCGATGACCCGGACCGAACACCGCGGCGGCGTTGGTCTCATTGTCGGTGAACATGGCCTTCCCGCCGGCGGGACCGAACAGGTAGCGCATGCCGACGCGGTACTGGACGGGGATGTTGGGATCGGCCGCGACATCGCTGTCATCGGCGAGCAGACACACGCCGCCGCCGCCGTGCGGCAAGGTCTGGATGCGCGGTGAGGCCGAATAGGTCGCGCCCCAGCTCCACGTGTTGCGGAACCACAGGTGCGGCAGCACGTGCAGCGGCGCGTCCTCCGGACCGCGGTTGTGCACCGTGACCCGCACGCACAGATCTTCATAGGCCGCTTTGGCGTACTCGATCTCGATATCGAAGTAGCGGTCCTCGTCGAAGATTCCGGTGTCCGTCAGCTCATACTCCGGACCCTGGCCCTGGCGCCGCTGGTTCTCTTCGATAAGGTGCTTATAAGGAAACTCGCGCTGCGGGTACTTATACAGTAGCTTCATATACGAGTGCGTCGGCGTATTATCGACGTGGAACCAGTAGTCCTTGGGGTCCTCGCCGTGGTTGCCCTCGTACGGGTTGACGCCGAAGAAGCGCTCCTTCAGATGCGGGTCGCGCTCGTTCCAAAACGCCATCGCCAAGTTGAGCAGCTGATAGCGATCGGAGACGCCGGCGATGCCGTCCTCGCCCCAGCGGTACGCCTTGGCGCGGGCCTGATCATAGGTCAGGTAGCCCCAGGCGTTGCCGTCGGCAGAGTAGTCCTCGCGCACGCTGCCCCAGGCGCGGTCGGTGAGGTAGGGACCCCAGCGCCGCCAGCCGGACATGTCGTCACGGATCTCCCGGACCCGCTCTTGCTCGCGGCCTCCCTTTTCTGGGGGCTTGGTCGTGGTCGTCATGTGTGCTTTCCTTATGCTCGACTCAGGCGAGCGTGGCCACCTCGCCGACGAGTGAATTGTGCCTGGTTTTGCCGGCTAAAAAAACTGATTTGTGAATTGCCGCCAGGTTGTAGCCGGCGGGCTGTTTAGTAGCTGGGGCCGTAAATGGCCAGCGATTGGCCAGGCGATTGACGCCGGGTCATGCCAAAGAGAAAATGAGAAGACATGCGGCCCGATGAACGTGGATGTGAGCGGAGACGGGTACCTGTACCCCGATGGCGAGCGCTGGCAGCAGGCCTGGTCTTCTGTGGGATATCGGATTCGTCCGCGGCGGCGGCGGCCGCCGGAGCAAAGGCGGTGCTGCGCTTTGACGAACATGCCTGCACGTGCAGCGCCAGCTACGATCCCAAGCTCTATACCCAAGCGCAGCTCCGCGCCTCCCTGGCGTTGGCGCTGGAGACGTTCGACAGCGAGATTCCCAGTTCGTACTTCTTTTTGACCTACGACGGAATAAACGATCGCTACCAAGTAACCGCGGGCGAGCGGAAGGAGCTTACGCCGGCGGAGCTGCCGGCGCTTCTCACCACGGTGCGAGCCGCCAACGCCCGCGTCCATGAGCAACGTCTCACGGCCCTGCGCCAGCTCACGATCGTCCCAGAGCTTGAGCCGCTGCGCGCGGTCCAAGAAGCGGCGCTGCGGGCGCGCTTCCTGGTTGAAGATGCGACGCTCAATTACTTGACGACGCGCGATGCCAAGCTGCTTGCGGCGCCGCTTGACGGCGTAGCGCTGCCGCCGCGCTGTCAGGCCTATGCCGCCTTCGCCGCGATGACCGACCGGCAAGCGCTCCTGCAAGCGTGGACGGCGCAGGAGACCAAGGCCTGCGAGTCATTGACCAAAGAAGATCGCGGCACTTGCCTCTATAACGTACGCAACTCGCTGCGCAACTGGAACGAGCGCAAGAGCGAGCGCGTCGACATGGTCAAGTTCAACTGGCACAACTGCGTCCTCCATCATCTGTACGAGCGCGCCGGCTATGACTCCTTTGCGGCGCAGAAGGACAAGGCGCTGGCCAAGGTTCTGCGCAACAAGCGGTGCCGCTGCGAAGGCGAGTAGGCCGTCCGAAGTCGGGGCGGCGGCGGGCTCGCATCATGGCGTGTCGTTGGCGTGTCGTTGGCGTGTCGTTGGCGTGTCGATTCTGTAGCCGCGGCAGCGCAGCTACAGCACAATACGCGCGCGAAGCCTTCCCCCTGCCGGCCGCTCGGAGTCGTCATGAACGCAGCCCCCTTCACAAATTTCCCCTCGCGACCTCTGGTTGAAGCGGCCGGTGCCGCCCCGAGCGCGCCGCTCGACGGGCTCGACACCCGGCCGACCGCGCTGCGACCGCGGCCCTTTGCCCAGCGCGGCGCCCGGCTGCTCTTGGTCGAAGACGATCAGCGCCTGGGCCAGATGCTGGCGAGCGGCATGGAAGACGAGGGCTACGTCGCCGAGCTCCTGGTGTCGGGAACCGCGGCGCTCACCGCGCTCCAGACCGGGCGCTTCG
The DNA here is from genome assembly GCA_937879845.1 of uncultured Myxococcales bacterium. GTDB lineage: Bacteria > Myxococcota_A > Polyangia > Palsa-1104 > JAEUJZ01 > CALFML01. The sequence goes on along the minus strand of CALFML010000881.1, from coordinate 4,327 downwards.
ATGCCTGCGTCCTCGACCTGCAGCTGCCGGATCTCGATGGGCTGGTGGTGCTGGCGCAGGCGCGGACGGCGCGCGTGCGGACGCCGATTCTGATCCTGACCGCTCGCGATGGGGTCGGTGATCGGGTGCAGGGCCTCAACGCCGGGGCCGACGACTACCTGACTAAGCCCTTCGCCTTCGCCGAGCTCCTAGCCCGCCTGCGCGTGCTGTTGCGCCGCGGCACCCCGCAGTCCGACGGCAAGCTGCGCCTGGGGCCGATCGAGCTCGATCCCACCGCCCACACCGTCCGCGCCGGCAGCGAGCGCATCGAGCTGTCGCACAAGCAGTTCGCCTTGCTCGAGTTTCTGCTCCAGCATCGCGGCCAGGTGGTGACGCGGACGACGCTGTTATCGCGCGTGTTCAGCTACGACTTCGATCCGGGGACCAACTTGGTGGACGTGCACGTGGCGCAGCTGCGGCGGAAGCTTGAGCCGTGCGGGGCCGCCGCGCTCATCCAGACGATTCGCGGGGTCGGCTATCGCGCCGGGGATGAGAGCGATGAGTAGATGGCGCACCCTGCCGGTGCGGCTCGGCGGGTTTTTCGCGGTGGTGATCACCGCGACCCTGCTCCTGTTCAGCGCCAGCATCTACACGGTCGCCCAGCTCACCGAAGATGATGCCGACGACCAGTACACCGAGCGCGAGCTCGCCGAGGAGCGCCAGCACCTGCTCACCACCATCGCCATTGCCCTGCCGGCGTCGCTCGCCGTGGCGATCGGCGGCGGCTTCATCTTGGCGCGGCGGGCGCTCAAGTCGCTCGAGCGGGTCATCCACATCGCCGAACAGACCAGCGCCGAAAACCTCAGCGCCCGCATCCCCCAGGTGCGCGGCGCCGGTGAGGAAGTCGAGCGCCTGGTCGCCGCCAGCAACGCCATGCTCGACCGCATCGAGCGGGCCGTCTCCGGTCTGCGCCGCTTCACCGCCGATGCCGCGCATGAGCTGCGGACGCCGCTGGCGGTGCTGATGGGCCGCCTGGAGCTCAGCCTGCGCCGCCCGCGCGACGCCGAGGCGCTGCGCGGCACGATCGAGACCACGCTGGAGGAGCTGGAGCGGCTGACGCGCCTGGTCGAGGTGCTGCTGACGCTCGCGCGGTCGGATGCGGGCGATCTGGCGGTATCGGTGGTGCCCCTTGATGTCGAGGCGTTCCTGCATCAGGTCATGAGCCCTTATGAAGCCGTGGCGGCGGAGCGCGGCTTGACCCTGCGGTTTTTTACCTCCGCGCCGCCGGAGCTCGTGGTAAAGACCGACCCGCTGCTGCTCGGGCGGGTGCTGGCGAACCTGCTGGATAACGCCTGCAAGTTCACCCCGGCTGGCGGCACCATCGAGCTGCGCGCCGCGTATGGGCCGCGCGGTCTGTGCCTCATGGTCGTAGATACCGGCCTGGGCCTCCCGGAGAACGAACGGTCGCGGGTCTTTGAGCGCTTCTTCCGCAGCCCCCGCGTCCGCGGCAGCATCGAAGGATTCGGCCTGGGGCTGCCGCTGGCGCAGGACCTGACGCGGGCGCTCGGCGGCGAGCTGCGCGCCACCGAAGTCGCGCTCGGCGCCGAGTTCGTAGTCGAGCTGCCGGCCCGCGCCGAAGCGCCCCTGCCCGCGCGCAGCGCAGCCGCGCAGGAACCATGTAGCGATCGGCCCGCGGAGTCCCGCCCCCTCCCGCAAGCCGCAGCCTGAATGCACGGCCAGCCCCAGGCGCCGATGTGCGCCAAAAATTTACCCGCCGCGCCGGGCTCGCGATTTGACGGGTTACTCTTCGTGCGGCGGTAAAGCGCGGCGACCGCCGGCGGCAAGCGCGCGGCGCTTTCCCGCCAGGGCGCGGCGGCGCGCCTCGCGTCCCGACTCCCCGACAAGGCGCGTCTTGATCTCGACGCCGCCCATCAGCGCCACGCCGCTGACACGCAGGACCGGCCGCTCCGGATCGTGCTGCGCCGGCGCTCGCTCGCTATGGGCAAAGCCGCCCATAATCGCGACGCCGTTCATCTCCACCGCGAGCTGCGGCGGCACGATGATCTGGACCCCGCCCATGATCGCCGTGATGACGACTTCGGTGACTCCGGGGGAGAGCGCCGCTTCGCGAAAGTCGAGCTCGGCGCCGCCCATGATGGCCACCACCCGCAGCCGGCGCGGCGGCGTCCAGTGCCCCGCCCGCGCCGTGCCGCCGAGCACCGCGGCGAGCGTCTGCTCCGCCCGTACGTTCGACGGCACCGCCGGGGTGACCGGAACTAGCGCGGCCGCCGGCTGGCTGAGCTCCTGCGTAAGCCCCTCCAGCTCGGCGATCGAGTCGCTGCGGTGCGCCAGCCCGAGCCGCCGCTCGAACTCTTCCAGCTCCAGCTCATCGTGAGCGAATCCTTCGCTCAGGCGGGCAATGACTCGCTCGCGGGTGTCGCGCAGCGCGACCAGATTGGTGGACTTTTCGGTGGCCATGGGTCGTAAGTACCACGGCGCGCCACGAAGCGGCGCGCCCCCGGCAGGGTGCGTCGAAATGCCGCCGAGCTACTGCAGCTTCAGGGTCGTGCTGGCGACCGTCTTATCCCAGATGATCTTGAAGGCCGCGGATTTCTGGTCGCCCTGCGCTTCGAGCGCGATGGTGAGCTGCTCCGTGCTCGCCGGCGCCGTATCCACCTTCAGCGAGGTCCGGCCCAGGTCCTTGGTGCGGTCGTACTTATAGGCGCCCCACTGATCGAACTCCTTGTTCACGATGAGCGTCCACTCCTTGCCCTTGCCGACCGGCATCGTAAACAGACTGTACTTGCCCTTTGGCACCTTCAGGCTGCCGATGACCAGGTCGGCATCGGTGGAGAGGGTGGTCGCCTCGTCGGCGCCGGTGCGCCATACCTGCTCCCAGGGCACAAGACCGCCGAAGATGTCGCGGCCTTTCTTATAGGGACGACCGTACTCGATGGTGATCTTCTTGCCGCCCAGGGTCAGCGTCGTCTGCTCGTGCGGGCTGGCCCGCTTCTCTTCAGCAGCGCGGACAAAGCTCGTGACGGCCAGGCTGGCGGCGGTGATCAAACTCAGACACAGCGCTACACGGATGAATTTTCGCATCTTGACGTCTCTCCCTTTGCTCATCTCTCTTCACTTCACTCATCTTTGACCCGTCGTGAGGTCGCTCGACCAAACCTTGGCCGAACTTGGGGCCCCGCTGGGTCTATTTCACGATCTTGGCTTGATGTCGGCGCGTGGGCAACTCATGAAGGTGCAGGTAACTAAAGCTGCGCTTACCGATAACCATACCGGCCGACGCGATTTTTGCCGCAGCTTAGCGCAAATCCGAGGCGATTTTGCGGCATTAGGCACTTTCGCTTCAGCCGCCTGTTCGGCTGTCCGCCCGCGCCGCCGCCCGCGCCCAAGCCCCGCCGGCTCCCTGTCACCTGCCGAGCCGATCTGTTTATGCCGTGCATCCTCCCGCCGTATGGCTTTACTGACGTGCTCCCATCCTAGATGTTCATTAACTAGATGTTCGTCTAGATACGAGCCCAGATGGCATGAAGATGGCAGCAAGATGACATTAAGACCGCATTAAGATCGCATCAAAGTCGTCCTCAGGCGGCCTATCGCCTATCACCGATCCTTGGGGCTGGAAAGTTTCCGCCAAGGCAGGTACGCTTGCCCCAACCTATTTTCACGAAATCGGTCGCAGCGCCTGCCTGGACCACGAGCCCAGGGCGGGCTTGGGACGCCTTTTGGGCGCCGCATATAGGTCGCCGCCGGCAGGGACCGCCGAAGCGTGATACCACCCGCAGCAAGGAGCCTTCCATGACCGCTGATGCTAACCTCATCGCGTCGTTTGCCGACCTGATCAAGCTGCTGGAGCGCGACGGCGTCCCGCACCAGAGCGATGTCGCCGAGATGATGGTCCAGATTCCGACCCAGCGGGGCTCGCTCGACAGTGTAATGCTGATTCGCTGGCAAAAGGACGACGGTGTCATCCAGTTCATTCAAGCCCTCCCGCTGACCGTTCCCGACGACAAACTCGTTGCCACGGTGGACGCGGTGACGCGGCTCAACCACGTGCTGGCGATCCCCGGCTTCGACGTCAACCACGATCGCAAGCTGCTCGCCTACCGGCTTTACCTGCCGATCCACCCGCGCGGCGCGGTGTCCGCGGTCGAGATCCAGGCGATGTTCAGCCTGGCGGTGAAATCGGCGTCCGAGCTGCTGCCGGTGCTCGCCCGCGTGGTCTCCGGTCAGGTCAAGCCCGAAGAGGTGGTCGCCGACGCGCAGCAGGAGTACGCCAAGCAGGCAGCACCGACCCCCGCCGCGCCCCCCAGCAGCATGTACTAAGGAAGCG
>CALFML010000880.1 GCA_937879845.1 uncultured Myxococcales bacterium | reverse complement strand
TAGTTGACGTTGCCGGCGTAGACGACCACCCCGTCGCCGATGGCCCCAACTCGGGTCGCCGTCGAGCCCTGCCAGTCCTCCCCGGCGTGTTTGAGCTTGTCCAGGGTCGTCCCGAAGCACGACGAGCTCTGTCCGGCCAGGGCCGGGTTGTAGACATCGAAGCCGATGCGCCAGCCGGTCGCGGTAAACGGAGTCTGCCAGATGAGCCCACCGGTGAGGGCCGCCGAGTAACTCGCCGCTTCTGACTCCGGAGCCGGCGCGCCGCCGCAACCGACCAGCACAAGCGGAGCGAGCAGCATCCACGGAGCCGCCGCGGACACGCGCAGCGAGCGAATTCCCATTACCAGGAAAGCAGAGCGCATCATGCGGGCGACCCTAGCGCAGACGCTCGCACCCGTCCATGGTTGAGTTCGCCGAAGAACCAACGACAAAGAACCCGCGTACGAGAGCCTTCCTTCCCAAAGTTGAGTTGCCTATGATGCCGCCATAAGCAGTTGGCGCGGGCCGCACGACGGCCTGGGCAAGTCAGCCGGCAAGGAGAGAGCCATGGTCAGCGCAGCGACTACGCAGAGGGTGTCTTGCAATGTCGGGGGCAAGCTCGGGGCGCTTGCGTCCGTATTGATCTTGGGCCTGCTGGCCTGCAGCAGCGAGGTCGCCAAGGTCGACGAGCGACCCGGGCAGCCCGACGCGGCGGTCGAGCCGGCAGTCGATCTCGCCATCCGGCCCTTCGACATCGCGCTGCCGCCGCCCGATCTGACCGTCGGCCCGGACCTGGGCGGCAAGCCCCCCGGAGCCAGCTGCACCGGAGATAAGGAGTGCATAAGCGGCGTATGCAAGCCGGTCGGCTCGGGCGGCGGCTCGATCTGCGTCGCTCCGTGCCGCAAGCAGAGCGACTGCGCGGCGCTCCCCGGCGGCCTGTTCTGCGAGCCCAAGTCCGCCGGCAGCAGCGACGGCTACTGCATCCCCCCGAGCCCCGCCCACTGCGCCACCTGCAGCGCCGATAGCGACTGCGGCGCCCTGGCCGAGCACTGCTCCACCGCGCCCGGCGACATCGCCGCCGCCTGCCACATCGACTGCGCGTTGAGCACCGCCGCCTGCCCCAGCGACTACGAGTGCACAAGCGTCGATGAGCCCGGACCGATGGGCACCACGACCAACCGCAAGCTGTGCCTGCCCAAGACCAAGGTTTGCTTGGATTCTCTGGGCGGGTACTGCGACCGCGTCGCGCTGCCGCAGGACTGTGCCCGCCGCAACGACGCCGGCAGCTGCCTCGGTCAGCGGGTGTGCCTGGCCGGCGGCCGCTTCGATCGCTGTGGCGCGACCGTGCCGCAGTACAAGCGCTGCACCGATATGGATCCGCCGGGCTGCATGCTCAAGCTGGCGCCGGATGCGACGACTTCCAAGCTGAACTGCGGCATGTGCGGCAACGCCTGCGCCGCCGATGAAGACTGCTGCGGCAGCGTCTGCAAAAAGCTCACCACCGCTAGCGACTGCGGCATGTGCGGGCGCAGCTGCGCGGCGGGGAGCGGCTGCTGCGGCGGCAGCTGCACCGCGCTCAACACGGTGCAAAACTGCGGCAGCTGCGGCAACGTCTGCCCCGGCCAGGGACTGACCACCAACGAAGTCACCTGCGACCCGGCCGCCCGCACCTGCGCCATGACCTGCCGCGGCGATAACTACGATGTCGACACGAGCCCCAACAACGGCTGCGAAGTCCTCGACAACACCCCGCCCGGCCACAGCCAGCCGACCGCCGCGAGCCGCGGCAGCAAGAGCTGCTCCGACACCACCAGCCACGACACGTTCGCCGCCGGCGTCCCCTCTGATCGGCGGGTGCACAAAAATCCGCCGGTGGACTCGTTCAGCGGCACGGTGGGCGCGGCGCCGGACTGGTGGATCGTGCATGGCGACGGCGGCCTCTGCATCGACGACTACTCGGCGACGCTGTCGACCAGCGGCGGCAGCGGCTCGTCCTGCTACACCCTGACGCTCATCACCAACAAAAAGACCGACAGCATCACGGTGAGCGGCGCCAGCTGGGGCTCGATCTCGGGCGGCAGCGGCTCGTACTCGGACGGCTCCGACATTTACTTCAAGGTGGAGAAGTCCTGTTCTTCGCCGACTCCGGAAAATGTCAGCTATACCGTGGAGTATCACTTGTGACGGCGGCGGCGCCGCTCCTTTGTCTGGGGTTATTGCTCGGCTGCGCCGCCGCGGACACCGATTTCGACCCCTCGCCGCCAGGACCGGAATGCCAGGGGCTCGCCTGCCTTGTGCCGCGCTGTCCGGCCGGGCAGCAGACGGTGATCCGCGGCCGGGTGACGGCTCCCAACCGCACCGATCCGATCGATCAGGCCATCGTCTACGTTCCGCAGAGCGGCGAGCTGACCCCGCTGCCGTCCGGTCTTGGCTGCGAGCTGTGCCGCGATCCGCTGGTCGGCCGGGCGGTCGCGTCCACCACCAGCGGCCTGGATGGCCGGTTCGAGCTGCGCGGCGTGCCGGCCGGCGCGATGATTCCGCTGGTCGTGCAAAAGGGGCGCTTCCGCCGCCTCGTCCGCGTACCGGTCGCGCCCTGCCAGAGTCAGGCGCTGCCGCTCGATGGGGAAGTTCTCGCCTTGCCGCGCAGCCGCAGCGAAGGGGATCTGCCGCAGATGGCCGTTGCCGCCGGCGACCACGATGCCATCGAGTGCGTGCTGCGCGACCTGGGTCTCGATCCGGCCGAGTTCGGGGCGTCGGACGGACCGGCGGCGGTCCACCTCTACGATGGGCAGACCCCGGGCATGCCGACGCTGCCCGGCCAGCTGACGCTGCCGGCGCTGCTGCGCGATCGGGCGCGGCTTTTCCGCTACCACCTGGTCTTTGTGAACTGCTCCGGCATCGCTTATTCGCAGACGCTGCTGCAAGATAAGACGGTGCTCGCCAACCTCCGCGACTATGTGGCGGCCGGCGGGCGCTTTTACGCTACGGACTGGTCGTACGACTTCATCCAGCAAGTTCCGGAGCTGGCGCCGTTTCTATGCTTTGAAGACGGACAAGACTGCTCCATCACCACGCCGCATACGTTTCATGCCGCGGTGGCGCATGGCGGCGATGGGGCCCCGCTTACGGCGCGCATCGATCAATCCACCGCTGGCGGACGAGCGCTGGCGGCCTGGCTCGGCCAGCTCCCGTCTCCGGTCGCTGCCGACAACGTCCCCATCACCGACCTTTTGCCCGGCTGGGTGCTGCTGAGCAAGACCGCCGCCGACGCCTTCCGATTTCCTTCCACGGTATGGCTCACCGCGCCGGTAAGCGGCCGTGAGCGTCCGCTCACCGTGACCTTCGATTATCCGCCGGAGGCAGTCTGCGGCCGCGTACTTTTCAGCTCCGCCCACACGCGCGAACGTCTGCCGCAGCGGCTCTTTCCGAGCTACTGTCCCCTGGGCGGCGGCGCGCTGGCACAGGAACAGATTCTGGAGTTCCTGCTCTTCCATCTCTCGTCCTGCGTCGGCACGATCGGCTAGCTCCTAGCGTTTCTCGCGCGAGGAAAGACGGCGGACAAAATTTGCTGCCCTATGTATTAGGTGAGTGCGACGCCGGCGGTGACGACGGCCTAGCGCCATTGTCTTGAAAAGCCCGGATCGCCGCCCGATAATCAAGCGATGAGTCAAAATAAGAAGGTCTTCGACCTCACCCTGGGCGACAAGACCGTGCGGGTCAGCTGGTACGCCGGGGCGACCGATGAGTCCATTGCCAAGGCGCTGTGCGCGGCCTTGGGACTGCCGGCCGGAAGCCCGCTGGTCGTCCGAGACGGCGATGGGGACGTGGTCGCGATCTCCGATAGCTTGCCAAGTGGTCTCAAGCTGACCGCAGAGCTTTTGACCCTGGGCAAGAACGTGCAGCCGGAACCCCCGGCCGCGCAGTCGGCAGAGAAGTCCGCTGACAAGCAAGCGGACGCGCCCATGCTGAAGCCGCGCGGACCCAAGCCCTATCCGCTGGTCGGCAACCTCCCCGACATGATCGACAAGGGAGGCATGGTGCAGTCGCTGTCTCGGCTGACGCAGGAGTATGGGGAGTTTATCCGCCTTAAGACTCCGCGCGGCACTCTGTTTATCAACAGCGATGCCGATGTCGTTTCCGATATGCTCAATCGGGCGCCGGAGTTCCCCAAGATCGTCAGCAGCGGCAGCACCGCCCTCACCCGCCTGCGCCAGAACAGCGCCGCCGGCAACGGCCTGTTTACCTCCGACGACACGGAGGAGCTCTGGCACATCGCCCACCGCGTGCTGCTGCCGGCGCTGGGGCTCGGGGCGCTCAAGCAATATTACCCGCGCATGTTGGAGGTCGCGGATGATCTTCTGACCCACCTGGAGCGCCTGCCGGCAGGCGAGTCGTTCCTGGCCACGGATGTCATGACGCGGATGACCTTCGAGGCGATCTCCTATACCGGCTTCAACACCCGCTGGGGCTGCATCGAAAACCCGCAGCTGCCGCCGTTCGTGCAGGCCATGGTCGATGTCCTGGTCCTCGGCATGGAGTCGATGGGAAACATCCTTCCCGATGCCTTCCATCCCATAAGCCGCCACAAACGCGAACGCGCCAACGCCGTCCTGCTGGACTCCGTAGATCGAATCATCGCCGAGCGCCGCGCGGCCCTTCAGCGCGGCGAGACCGTGCCCAACGACATCCTGCAGGCGATGCTGACCACCCGCGACAAGGTGACCGGCAAGCGCCTGCCCGACGACAACATCCGGGCGCAGCTCATCACGTTCCAGATCGGAAGAGCGTCGTGTAGGGAAAGAGTGTCTTCGCCTGTGTAGAT
>CALFML010000879.1 GCA_937879845.1 uncultured Myxococcales bacterium | reverse complement strand
GTGCTTGCAGGGCAGCTCGGACAACAGGCTCTGCACCTCGATCATCGGCAGGAGCGTGGCCGGATCATCCCGCTTGGCATCTTGCGGAATCAGGAAACCCTGCGGGCTCGCGGCGTCCGCTGCGGATTCCCCTGCGATGCCATGCCCGGCAAAATAGATGATCAGGCGAATGTCCGCGGACAGCTCCCGCGGCAGGGACGAGAACAGGCCACGCAATCCGGCCAGTGTCGCCTGCTGGTCGAGCAAAAGCCGCACTTCATACCCGTGCTCATCTCCAAGCACTTGCGCGACGGTCTGCACGTCTCGCACGGCGTTGCGCAGCTTTGGAATGCCGTCTTGGTACTCGTTGATGCCGATCAAGATGGCGATGCCGCGCCCTGCAGGGGGAACAGATGGCGCTGGATCGTTTGGGCGTGTCAACACGACGGTCCTTTACCTAAAAAAAGTATCGTGCAGGCTGCCCCCTAGGCCAGCCCTCGTTGATGGACCGTTGGCAGGACCCGCCCCGAAGTATAGCCCGAACAAACGTAGGAATGTGCGTCCAGCCAAGGCTGGCGTGGCTACTACAACACCGTCGAACTCTCTCTGTATCACTCCCTCGGCGCTCTCCCAGAGCCGCAATTCACCCACAGATTCCGCTGAAGAAGCAAAAACACGAAGCCCTCGCCGGGTTCACTGACGAGGGCTTGAGTGGATCTGAGGGGAGTCGAACCCCTGGCCTCTAGAGTGCGATACCCAAGCGGACTCATTTACAGCGACGGGCTTGGCGGAGCCGATAGTTTCCACAGGCTGTGCTTGCCGACGGGGAGAAGCCTGGAAACTGGCCCCTTGCTCTCTCGGGAAATAGGCCAAAATCGGCCGATTTTTCGCGCCTGCGTTCTAGCGGTCGTGCCGTCGCGGCGGGGTTAGCTGGCGGCGCGGACGTTGCGGCGGGGACGTGGGGGCGTGGAGTGGTGATCCCCCCGGCTGTGCGGGGCGCGGGGCTTGCGCGGGGCTGCGGACTTGCGCGGGGCTGCGGCTTTGCGCGGGGCTGCGGACTTGCGCGGGGCAGCGGCCTTGCGCGGCGCAGCGGCCTTGCGCGGGGCTGCGGACTTGCGCGGGGCCGTCGCAGCCAGCTTGCGCTCGGCATGCCACAGATCCACGGCGACCTGCAGGTTCATCCAAAACGCCGCCGATGTGCCCAGCACGCGTGCCAGCAGAACCGCGGTCTCTGCGGTGATGGCGCGCTTGCCCGTGACGACGGTGTTTACGCGCTGTAGCGGGATGCCCATGCGCCGCGCAAGCTCAACCTGCGTCAGCCCAAGCGGTCCTAAGAATTCTTCGACAAGCACTTCCCCCGGACTCGTCGGGGGGCGATTTTTCGGGAGCATGTTCGCTCCTCCTCTCCATGGTCGTCGCAGATGCGCACGTCGCTGGCGTGTCCATCTGCGAAGCGAAAGACCACGCGAAATTGGTCATTGATGCGGATGCTGTAGCGACCGGCCAAGTTCCCGCGCAGCGCTTCCAGACGATTGCCTGGCGGCACCCGCAAGTCATCGATCACCGTCGCCGCATTCAACATATCGAGCTTGCGCCGCGCCACCGCCCAGATGGCCTTGGGGATGCTACGCGCGGGCTTGCTGTTGTCGCCGTTGTAGATGTCCTCCGTCCCTTGATCCGCAAAGCTTGCAATCACTGGCCGATTGTAACGATGCACGCTTGCCGTGCAAGCGTGAATTGGGTTGGCGATGCTGCGCGCTGTGATCGCAACCTGCCAGCGCGGGCTGCGACACAAATCGCGAGGCTGTGCGGAGGGCGGCGGGGATGGGCTGGCCCGCAGCGCTAAGCGTCTGCCTCTTGCCAGGGGCGATCCCACGCGGGACAGTCTGGGCTCACGTCGCGCACGGCATACAGCTTCGGGCTGAAGTTGAGCTCGGAGGGCGCAGCATCCAAACCGAGCAAGCGGCGGCGGCTCTCGCTGAGGGCTCGCAGGCTGTTCGCCAGCCTCGCCACGTCCGCAGCGCTCGCCTTGCGCATCGCTCGCCACAGATAGCGCTCCATCTGGTCTAGCTTCTGCGCTTCCAGAGCGCGCAGCATCTGTGCCTGTTCGCGCCGCGCTGACCGCCAAGCAGAAGCCTGACACGCATCAAAACGCGCTGGCCGAGGCGCGGACTTTCTGTAGCTGGCTGGTGAAGCAGCAGCTAATCAAGCGCAACCCCATCGACGGCATCGAGCCGATGGGACGGCGCAAGCACGGCAAGGCACAGCTGACCGTAGACGAGGCGCACCGCTGGTTAAGCCACGCGCGAGCCGCCGCCGACAAGGGCCAGGCGGGCGCTGTCGCCGCCATGGTCACGCTGCTGATGGGCTTGCGCTGCGGTGAAATCGTCGAGCGCACCGCACGCGATCTCGATGCCGGGGGCGCGCTGCTGTGGATTCCGCACAGCAAGACCGAAGCAGGCCGGCGACGCGTCGAAGTGCCGGACGTGCTGCGCCCCTACTTGCTCGCTCTCAAGCGCGACAAGCTCCCCATGGCCCCGTTATTCGGCGAACACTGGCGCGACTGGCCGCGCCGCTGGGTTCAGAAGATCTGCCGCGCCGCCCGCGTCCCCACCGTCTGCGCCCACAGCATGCGCGGCCTGTTCGTCACGCTGGGCATGCAGGCCGGCGCCGTCCCGCACGTCGTCGCCGCCACCCTCGGCCACGAATCCCCCCGCATCACCGAACAGAGCTACGCGCAGCCAGGAAGCGCTGACATCGTGCCCGCCCGGCGCGCGGTGGCGCAGCTACTGCCGAACTAAGCCCTTCGGGCGCTACTGCAGCCCATGCCTCGCGGGACTAGGGCTCCGAGCTAGACTTGGGTACGTCGCCAGGGCTGGTGGGTTCGGCCATCAATGGCAATGGCGGCGAAATCTCCCGGCGGCGGAATCTGCGCTTTTCTGGCAGCAGGAGATCCCACCAGCCAAAGTGCAGCGCGAGCATATGGTCGAGTTCTTTTGTCTCCGCGGTGCGCTCGTACTGGGGGCCTTCAGGAAGGCAGTAGGCCGCTATTCCGCAGGACTTGAGCATGTGCAGCACACCGGGTGAGAAGCCCGTCCCCCCGTACGCGATGCCCCCTTTGAGATACAGGCTGAGGGCCTTGTGATCTTCGATGGCGTAGGGAATTTTTTCGTCGGTAGTGCCCTGCGCATCTTGGTACTTGCATTCGATAGCGAACCCTAGATTTTTAGGACGATCGAGTACCAGGACATCAATCTTGCGTGCCTTCCCGATGATGGTCGTGCCGATGTTGACCTCTCGGTAGACCTCAATGAAGCGCGCCTCGAAGTTGCTCAGGATGTAGTTCGAGACGCGATCGGGATAGTCCAGGCCAGCGCTCTTGCTCATGGGCAAGCTCTAGCTCTGGTTTGCTGATGCGGCAAAGATTTCTAGCTGCCCCTGCGTATACCCATGGGAACTGGCAGGCTTCTCGGTCGCGGGCTTGTGAACGTCGCGCTTCGCTGGCCGGCTGGGTTGTGCTGCTGGCTCAGTAGTACGGCCAAGCTCCGACATGCGCATCCCTGCGATGTCGATAGCCTCTTGGCACAGATCGGCCCCTAGGAAGTTCCGCCCCGATTTCAACGCGGCGACGCCGACGCTACCGGAGCCAGAAAAGGGATCGATGACAAGCTCACCGGGCTCGCTGCTTTGTTCGATGAGCACTTCCGACACGCGAACAGGCTTTTCGGCTGGGTAGCCGTTCAGAACTCTAGGTTCTTCGATGATGTCGGCGATACCCAGGTTGTGCAGCTTCCTCTTGCCCTTCTCAAAGAAGAGGATGAACTCGTAGCGGGCTCGGTAGTGGTAGCCCATCCCGATGCGTTTCTTGTCCCAGACGAGAGGCTTCCAGAACTTGAACCCGCAGCTTTCAGCGATGGGCTTCGCGATGAAGGCCGTTTCTGGATCGCAGTACAGGTAGAGGTGCGCGTTCTTCTTCAGCACCCGCCAAAACTCCGCGAAGAGTTCTTCAAAGCGGCTGTTCGGAAAGATAGAGAACCAATCGTTGCTGGACGCTTTGCTGTGCTTTAGGCGCGTTGTCGTGCCGATCGCGCGATGCTTTTCCAGCGACTCGTAGGGGGGGTCGGTAATGGCAAGGTCTACGGACTCCGCGGTAAGCGTTCGCAGCCAAGCAACCGCATCCTGTCGGGACAGCAGGTATGAGGGGGAGAGCCGTGTCATGAGTTCACCTGAGACGGGACTCTGGCGGTGTCTGGGTTCCATGCGCGGCACTTTAGGTTCACCTTCTGACAAGTGCGGCGCGTCAGGGATCTGATGGTTTCATACGTGGTCCACAGCCGGTCCACAACCCGTTTTCAGGCCCAGAAACACGAAACCCTCGTCAGGTTCACCGACGAGGGTTTGAGTGGAGCTGAGGGGAGTCGAACCCCTGGCCTCTAGAGTGCGATTGACCGCCAGCTCCTCGGTGGCGTCGGACCACGCAGCGGCGGTTTGCGTCGTATGTTGAGGTTGTTCTGTTGGGACCGGCATCTTGTCCCACTCGGGGCTCGCGGGCAAGTCGTTTAGGCGGTCGCGCCAGATCGCGCAGCGGGTAGAGGCTCTCAGGTTGCCGGGCGAGGAGGAGGCGGAAAGCCTCGCGCGTTTCGAGGCCAAACTGTGCGTACCGGGGAGATGTGGGTGGGGTCCCGGTCTCTGCCCCTCGCATCTACGGCAATAGCACCTGCGTACTGGTGCCGCTGACAAAGGTTGTCGGACTGACAGGCGTTTTCCCGTTCAAGTCGTAGACTACGAAGCTCATAAGCAGGCTGTCGATCGACGGCTTAGCCAAGGCGGTACATGCGCCAGGCGAACCCGTGTACATGACGCTGGGCGTAACGGTCGGTGGGGCTGCGTAGACCGTCACATAGCCTACCGCCGGACAGGTCGCGGTCGAAGTCGTGTTCACCAGGACGTACTTGAGCGCGGCGCATGGCTTTGTGGCGAAGTGCAGGAGTTGCGTGCAGCCAGCGTCCGAGAAGTAGCTCGAGCTATACGCAAGACCAACATCTGGTTTCGATGTGCTGGGAAGGCATCGTTGCATGCCGTCTGATGCAGACTGAAAAACACAGTCAATGCCGAGCGTGGTATCTCGCAGAAGATAACTAGGCGTCGTGACCTTCAGGCCATCCACGGCAGTTAGCACCGAGGCATACCGCTTGAGCCGAGTGCCGCTGGTATCCGTTGCGCCGAGAGCGTCGCGACCATTCATGCCCGCCGGACCCGTTGGACCCGCCGGACCCTGCGAGCCTGTCATTCCCTGCTGCCCCTCCGCCCCTTGCTGCCCAGCGAGTCCGTCTCGTCCAGACGTGCCATCGACACCGCACGACAAGCTGACGAGCATGCAGGCGGGATAAATCACAGATCGTAGGTTCATGAGAATCGGTCCTCCGTGGCGGGCATGTTGCCGAAGCCAGGGGAATGTGCCAAGCGAAGGCCACGCAGATTCGCCAAGATGACCTTCGTGCAGCTATCGGAGCCTGAGCGTTGATTGCCACGTCTGCGGGCTTTCAGTCCCGGACGAGGCTCTCCAGGGTTGTGGCGTGAGACATGGTGATCCGATCCCAGCGGGCTATTGCGGCAGGGCCCACTCGGGACGCTCGAGCAAGTCGTTTTTGTCGGTCGCACTGGATCGCCCAGCGGGTAGAGGCTCTCATGAAGAGACCTCGCCCACCCGCTGCCGCCGAAGCCCTGGCGGACAACCTGCTGCGCAGCATCCGCCCCCTGGTCGTTCAGGTCATCGCGGATGCGCTGGCCAAGGAACTGCCGGCACTAAAAGATGTCGAGCTGACGGAGGAAGACTACGAGCAGGCCACCCAGATCGTCGCAGGGTGGGGGCGAAAGAAGAAGAAGGCGGGCTAGCGGGTCGGACGCGAGGCGGCGCAGAAGTGGCCTGGGTCGCAGTACTGGCCCGGCGGGCAGTCGGCGTCAGCCTTGCAGGGCAGCCAGCACTTGCCCTCGCGGCAGCTCGTGCCTTCGGGGCAGACCGCATAGCCGGCGTCTGGCCCGCACAGGTGACGCGCCGATTCGGGAGGGTTCGGGGGCTCGCCTCCGCATGCGGCGAGGAAAAACAGGAAGACCGAAGACGCGATTGTCGTGAGCCTCATGGGAATCACTCCTGTGGGCAGAGTTCGGACTCGAACGGGTCCCGCCCATCCGTCCAGCGCTGGGTCGCCAGCACCGGCTCGGCCGAGGACTGGGGGCCGACGGGGGGCTGGGGATTGGGTGCGCTGGCGGAGCCGCTGGCCGCCTCCCTCGGGGCGGGGCGGGCCAGCTTGGTGCAGATGCGGCCCTGGCACACTTCGTCAGTTCGGCAGCGGGGACGGCACAGGCTGGCCGGTCCCTGGCCGCGCGCCGACACCAGCCGCATGGCGGGCTCGCTGCAGGCGAGCGCCAGGCCGGAGAGCAGCGCGATGACCAGGACCCGGAAGATCTGGTCCGGCAGGTCGGGCGGGGGATTCGAGCGGATGATGGCGCGCTGCTCCTCGGTGGTCGCGGAGGCGAGGCGAGCCTGGTGCTCCCTCAGGTCGGCGGCGCGCTTCCGCCAGGCCCAGACCTTGAGCAGCATGCCGAACAGGCTGAGCAGGCCGATGCCCAACCCCGTGGGGCCGAGCGACTCGATGATGTCCTTCATTGCGAGACCTCCAGCATCGGTGAGAGGCGGGCGACGCACGCGCGGCCATCGGCGGGGACTTCCGCCGCGACCTCGGCGACGTGCGGCCCGGCCCCGACGCTGAAGCGAGCCGAGGTGGCTGCCAGCGCCTCGGCATCCACGCGGAGGTTGACCGCGAAGCAGGGGCCAGCGGGTGCCCCGGAGTCGAGGCGGACCACCGACGCAGAGCTGAGCGAGAACATCCGGCTCGCCGAGACCCTGCCACCGGGAAGCAGCTCGGCCCGCAGCTCCGGCTGCCGGCGGCAGCGGTCCAGCGGGATGTCGACCTTCCGGACCAACGTGTTGGTGTGAAGCTGCCAGGCGCTCAAGTCATCGCCGGTCGGGCAGGGTTCCATCGGCTCGCATGCAAGGAGAGCGAGGAAGAGAGGCCAAAAGCGCATGCCTACCTCCAGTGGACCGCGAGGTCTGCGGCTCCGGTTCCGGCCGTCACGACCGTGAGACCCGTGTAGAACGGGACCGCGAGCGGCCCGATGTAGTTGGTGGCGGTGGTGGTCAGGGTGGCCAGCACGGTTCCCGAGCCGGCGGTGTTGTCGTAGATCGTGGCGGTCGAGGCCGAGCCACCGACCCCGATGAGCAGGCCGGTCAGGACACCCGGCGACGACTTCAGCGTGGTGGTCGTGTTGGTGCTGATGCGGGTCGAGCGGTTCAGCGCCTGCGGGTCGCCGCCATACCGGCCCACGCCAACCTCTTGCACGTTGATGGTGCAAGAGGTCGTCGAGCCGCCCGAGTTGTTGCACTCAAAGGTGGCCGGGCTGGCGATGCTCCGGTGCCCGGTTCCGCCGATGTTGAAGGTGTGGAGGACGATCCCGTCTTGCAGGAGCTGGGCGACGTTGCCGTACGAGAGGATCTCGTAGGCGTGCGTGTTCGTGTCGAGCACGAAGCTCCCCGGGCCGCTGAGCGTAGAGGTGAAGGCGGAGCCGTTGCTGTAGCGCAGGGCCTGGCAGACGCTGCCCGAGATGCTGAAGCCGTAGCCGCTGCCGGCCGTGTCGTAGAGCCCGAAGCGGACCGTGTTGTTAGCTGCGGTGCCCGCGTTCGCGGCGAGCTGCACCGTGGCGTACCAGCAGGTGACGAGGCCCGGCTGGGGCTGGTGGCTCACCGTCGACGTGATCTTGGCGGTCGAGTTGGCGGTGGTGCTGGTGCCGATTCCCGCAGCACCGCTCGTCACGAGCGTGAAGCCTGAGCCGGTGACGCTGCTCGCCCACAGGCTCTCCAGGGTGCTGCCCTCGAAGGTGTCGCCGAACAGGAAGACCTTGGGGGCCGAGACCCCCTGCCCCTCGCCGACGACGCGGCGGGCGAGCCCGAGTCCGTTGATGCTGGCTAGCATTAGGTGAGCTCCGTGACGTAGGCGTTGCCGCTGGCGGCAGCCCAGATGCCGTCGATGCGACCCGTGTAGCGAACGGGCAGCTCCCAGTAGCCCTGCGCCGGGACCTGGACCGTGTAGCTCGTCGCCGAGGCGGTGGTGCCCAGCTTCAGGTAGAGGACCTGGGCCGAGTCGTTATAGATGGTCATGCCGAGCCGGCTAGTGTTCGACGCGAGCAGCTGGGTCGACGTTGCCGTGCTGGCGACCTGGGTGATGGCGGCCGTGCTGGACGCGACCGGGGCCGCGCTGAGGTTCACGTCGCTGGCCAGGACGACCGGCAGCGAGCTGGCCGCAGTCTTCTGCCCGACCGTCGGGGCGGTCGAGCCGAGCCACGCGCCGAGGTTGGCGTCGAGCCGACCTGAGACCAGGGCAGCCGGGAGCAGGCTCACGAGCTTCTTGAGCAGGCCGATGACCGTGCTGGCCGAAGAGAGGTCGGTGGTGCTGCCGAGGGTGGCCGAGTGGCCGTCAGCCTGGCTCCCGGCATCGCTTGTGGTCTTGCCGATCGAGTTGGTGCCGGCCGGGAGCGGACTGTTCGGGGACAGCGCCACGACGGCCGAGGGGTCGGTGGCGGTGGCCGCGGTGCTCGCCGGCTTGACCGCTTGGGTATTGGTTCCGTCCCAGACGCGGACGCTGGGGATGCTGGGGGCACTCATGGGGTGAGCTCCGTGACGCAGAGGGTGGTGGTGCTCGCCGACGTGACCCCGGAGACGGGCCCGGTGTACCCCGTCTCGTCGACGTAGGTGGCGCCGGGGTCGAGGTCGGCGGTGAAGGCGGCAGTGCTGGCCGTCGCAGCGAAGGCGAGGTAGGCGCGCTGGCTGCCCGTGTTCTTGGCGGCAAAGCCGAGGCGGCTGGTGTTCGCGGCGAGGACCAATGCCGACGCCGTGGTCAGGGGGACAGTCGTGAGGGAGGCGGTTCCTGGTCGCACGGGATCCTCCAGCGCGGTGAGGCGCGCCGCTGCTTGGTCGAGGGCCGCCTGCGCGTCGGCAGGTAGCGGCGACCAGTCACCGGGCACGAGGGGGGCGTAGGTGACGCTGCTCGCGGGGACGGGGGAAGCGCTGCCCGCCCCGCCCGTCGTCGGGAAGCTGAACTGGCTGGCCACGCTAGCGCTCCACCCGCAGGCGGACGATGACCTCTCCGTCACCGCCCTCGCCGACATACTGGGCCTGCAGGCAGCCCTCGACGATGGCGCCGAGGTTGGCGGTCTGCAGGATGTAGCGCCCGCTGGTATCGAAGGTGTGGACCGACTTGGTGGCCTGGTCGTCGTTTCGGAACGTGGCCAGCTCGCCGAAGGGAGCGGACGGGTCCGACTCGAAGTGCCCGAGCAGGCCGAGATCGATCGGCGTGTCGTCCGACTCGACGTCGACCTGCAGGGTGTAGCGGGCGACGCTCCCGACGTGGAAGTAGGCGGTGTCCACGCTGCCGGGCATGCGCTGCATGCTCCCGGTCAGCGCGACGGCGGTCTGCGTCTGCCCGCATACGTCGACGTAGGTGGGAGGGGTGAGGGCGGTGCTGGCGTAAAAGACGATGCCGTACTCGCCGCGATCGATTGGGTTGGCCATCGATCAGGGCGGGGGAATAGGCCGCCTAGTGCGGGTCTGCCGAGCAGCACCCGCGGTAGCAGTGGAGCCCGAGCGCGTTGCAGGGGTTGATGATGGCGTTGCAGGCCAGGCACTGATCCG
Organism: uncultured Myxococcales bacterium; assembly: GCA_937879845.1. Taxonomy (GTDB): domain Bacteria; phylum Myxococcota_A; class Polyangia; order Palsa-1104; family JAEUJZ01; genus CALFML01. Next base: position 18,355 of record CALFML010000879.1, on the reverse strand, counting down.
GCGGGGAGAGGTCGAGCAGAGAAAGGTCGAGCGGAGCAGACAGGTCCGGCGCCGCGAGGTCGGGCGAGCAGGGGGGCGCCGGGCAGCGGTGGCAGCCGGCGGGCAGCAGGAGCAAGGTCGCGAGCAGGAGGTTGCGCATGGCTAGTTCACCACGACCTCGCAGCTGAAGGCCGAGCTGACGGACAGCGCGTCCCGCACGATCTTGACCGCCAGCCAGTCGTAGGCGGCGAGCAGCACCACCCCGGCCGAGTAGCAGGTCTTGCCCGCGCCCGACAGGGAGCAGGAGGACGCGGTGTCGGTCCACGTGGCGCCCTGGTCGCTCGACTTCTGAACGGTGAGGGTGTCGCTCACCATGCCGCCCGGCGCCGTGCCCGCCGTGCAGGCCAGGTAGCGGACGGATTGCGCGGAGTGCGCCACGAACAAGACGACCTGCAATGCCGAGGCCGCGCCGTACCCGGCTCCCCCGAGGTACTTGGTTCCGGCTGCCGTGTCCGCGTGCGCCAAGAAGACCGCCGGGCTGGCCGGGATGCCGAGCGCCCCGGGCACGCCCAAGTCGGGGCGCTGCCGCAGGTTGCCCGCGGACTCCTTGCAGTACAGGCGGTGTGAGTCGGTCGAGTCCACCCAGCAGTCGCCGAGCACGGCTCCACCGGGCGCACCTGCGACGGTGTAGATGTGGCGCGCTTCGCCCGCCGGGTACTCGGTGCCGGCGGAGGAGACGAGGCGCGGCTTGCCGTCCGTGCTGCTGGTGTAGAGCCCGCCCCGCCCGGCAGGGATGGGGCTCGGGGTCATCGGCGTCATGCTGACCGAGGTGGTTCGCGTGTCGGCGTGCGCGCTGGCAGGTAAGAACGCTAGGCTCAGCGCTAGGATGTGCAGGTGCGCTCTCATCAGACGTAGATCTCCACGTGGACTAGGACGGTCTTGCCCACCGGGGGCAGGTCGGAGAGGCGGAGCGTCCCCGATGTGTTCGTCTTGCTGGCCGTATCGACCATCGGCGCGTAGAAGGTGGCGGAGGCATCGTCGCTCTCCACGCCCCACGCGAACTTCCAGCTCGCAGACCCGATGTCGGGGAAGACGATCGAGGCGGATTGCGAAGCCGACGTGAACGGCACGGTGACGACCCTCCGCGGACCGACGGGCACCGCCGAGTAGGTCACGCTGCCCACGGCCCACGTGTCGGGCTGCGGGAGCGTCGTCAGCTGCATGATGTTCTTGGCCGCTCCCACCACCGCCTGCGCGGTCGCGCCGTAGTACACGATGGTCCCCGCCGTGGGGTTGGGGTCGATGATGTTCCAGATAAGGCCAGGTACCGGGGCGCCGCCCGGCAGCCGCGTCTCCGCGGGGTCGTCGGTCCACGGGACGGCGAAGCCCCACGCGCCCGAGCCGTTCGTGAGCGCCGAGATGGCCCCCGGGTACGTGCCCGCGAGGTCGGGGTCCCCCTGCCAGTTCTGCCAGGTGACGCCCGAATCCAGGCTGAATTGGAAGTCGGTGCGGCTCGGTTGCAGGTAGACGCGCTTGTTTAGCTGGCCCGACAGGGTCCCGCTCGGCTGCGCGACCGCGACGATGCCCGAGATGTTGCAGCTCATGATCTCTCCGCGAGAAGGTGGAAGGAATCGATCGCGAACCCGTCGCCGGCGGGCCCCGGCGCGCTGCGGCTCGCAAAAAGCAGCTTGTCCGCGTCCAGCCGCGCGGGGGACGGCACGCCCTCGCGGCCCCCCACGCGCGCGAGCTGGCCGTTGACGTGCCAGCGGACCGCGCCCGCTACCCGGCTGACCTGCAGCCGGTACCAGACGCCGTCGAGCACCGAAATTTCGGTCTCGGCGAAGGCGATGGTGCCCGGCTCGGCCACGTACGTGACCCGCCAAAACGGATTGCTGGAGCCCGCCAGGAACGCGCAGCCGGCCACCCCAGCCGAGAACCCAGCTGAGTCTAGGCGGTCACGCCCGAACAACATCACCTTGGCTGTGACCAGGAAGTCGCCGCCGAGCGAGATTCTGGCGCTACCCGCGCGGATGAGGAACGCCCCTGCGCCGCTCCGGGCCTCCCAGACGCCGTGCTCGCCGAAGGTGAGGCCGGTCAGCTTGGGCGCGACCGTGATGCCCGACGTGGAGCTGAGTAGCCGCATGCGGCCCAGGTAGCCGGGGCGAGCTCCGACCTCGGTGAACTCGTCGGAGTCGAGGCTCCACTTCCAGCCGAGCGCCGCGTGGTAGAGCGCCCCGACATGGTCCTGGGTCTCGTCGAAGAAGCTGTAGGGCGGCGGCCCCACCCCATCGACGAACGTGTGGCTGCGGACGTACGGCTTGCGCTGCGGGTGAGTGGGTCGCGCGAGCAAAGGGTTGAGCGTCGTCACGCTACCGCTCCGCCCCGAGGGAAATGTTGTCGATCTCGGCGGAGTCCACGTCGGCCGCGGCCATCGTCACGCCGTACTTGAGGTAGCGGCGGCAGTCGGTCAGCACCGGCGTGGTGAGCGTGCGCGTGTCGACGAGGATCGGCAGCGGGTCGGTGTCGCGCTTGAGGTACCACCGGACCTTCGCGTCCGCGTCCCGGCACGCGATCCAGACCGTGACCCACTCGTTGTCCACGGTGGGGATCATCGAGACCGCGTTGCCGCCGTCCCACTGGTACGCCCACATGCCGCTCGCGTTTGCGATCCAGATGGGCAAACCCGACGCAAAGCTGCCGAGGCCGGTCACGAGGCCGGGGTCGGCGCCGGTCAGGACAGAAAACTTCGAGCACCTGAGGCGGCAGCGGAAGATCCAGCGCCGCGCCCCGAGGTAGCGCAGCCCGTCGCCGACCTGGAAGCCCGGAGGCCCGCCGCGGTCGCCCGCGGCCACGCCGAAGATCCGGTACACGCCGTGCTCGTTCGGCCCCACCGCCGGGACCGGGGTGTAGATGCTCCCGCCCATGGGGTTGCTGATCACGCCCAGCTCAGTGCCGAACGGGTCGCCCACGGCGGGGGCCACGCCCGGCGCGTTGAGCAAGAACTCCTCGTAGGAAAGCGAGGTCGAGTAGCCGGCGGCAGCGCCGTACAACCTTGCGATGAAGTCCTGGACCGGGTTGTAGAACTCCGCCGCCGTGACGGCGGGCGGGTTCGCGTCCGTGTAGGTCTGGGCGCGGACGTATGGCGGGGCGAGCGGGTCGAACATCTACATGCCGCGCGATATAGGGCTGATATGGGGCGCCTAGCTGCCGGGGATGAACCTTCCCGCTCGGTGCGTGTTGGTTCCGGGGATGGAGGTCTTGTCGAAGATCACGAAGCCCTCCGCGTAGCTCTGCGAGATGCGATCGAGCGTGGTGTCGAGGTCGCGCCGGTCCACCGCCTGGTGCGCGGGGTCCAGGTAGACGGACCAGATGTGCTTCGCCGCGCCGCGCCCGCCCCACTTGTGGCCCAGCACGTACAAGCTCCAGGACAGCAGGCTGATCGGCATCGGCGGAGCCGTGGCGAGGAAGACGCTCATCTTCCAGTTGCCATGGACGGGCCCTCCCGCGTGGGCCGGGCTGCGGAGGCGAAGGACGGGAGACGTGGGGTCGCTGCCGTTCTCCAGGCTCCAGATGGCGGACTCGCCGCTCGGCCCCTCCAGCCGCACGCGCAGGTGGCGGGCACCGACCGTGCTCGACAACGTGAGCGTCACGAGCGCCCCGGCGTCCCAGACCTCGCCGCCATCGAGCAGTGTCGGGGTGATGCGCACGAGGTTCGTCGCGTCGAAGGTCGTCCCGGTCGGGATCGTGCCCCCCAGGACGTCGGTGTACGTGTTGCTCGGCTCCATGTGCTGCCGGGTCAGCTCCAAGACCTCGGGGACAGCTGGCGGGACGTACCCGGCCAGCTGCGCGAAGATCGCGGCCAAATTGTGCAGGGTGAGCGGCCCCATCTCGCGGAGCCGGGCCAGCACCGTCTGCCTGCGCTGCTCCACCGATCGCGTGCGCAGGACGCTCTCGGAGAGGGTGATGCCGAGCAGCGCCTCCCAGGTAGGCAGGAGCTCTGTCGTGGTGAGCGGGTTCGCCTCGCGGAAGATGCGGTCGCTCTGGTCGAAGCCGTAGAGCTTCACGGCATCGCCGAGCGCTTCAAAGATCTTGTGGACCAGCGCGTCGGGAGCGTCCCAGTCGTAGAGCGAGCCGCTGCGGGGCGGCCACGCCTCCTTGATGATGCGGACCGCATCCGACCGCGTGACGCTCGCTCCCGGCGGCTCGCCCGCGGTGGGCAGGCTGAGGAGCAGGTTCTGCGGGGCTTCTAGGACCGTCTGCGCGTTCGTATTGGCCGCGTCGTCCGTCGTGATCGGGGCGGAGCCGCCCGCGAACAGGCTCGCCTGGGGCGCCAGCGCCGCCGCGGCGTTGGTCACGGCGATCCCGAGCTCCAGGCACAGGCAGTCCCCCGCCCGCACCTGGGCCTCTCTGCCGGCGATGCTCTCCAGGCAGGTGCGCTCGGTCGTGCTGGTTCGCGCCCCGCTCCCCACGTTGGACGTGTCGAACAGCGTGGCCCTGCGCTGCCCCGTCGTGCCGTTTAGGACGAATAGCGCCGCTTGCCCCCGCCACGCGAACGTCGCCGCCGCGTTCGCAAGCTGCGCCGCGAAGGCCACGTTCCACGAGAGGGCGGGGATCAAGGCGGAGCGCAGCGGGTCGCTCACGAACTGCGCGAGCATAATCCGGTGCGTCGCGCCCGTGGGGATCGCGTCGAACCGCGGCACCGCCTGCACCTGGGCACTGCCAGATGCGGGCCCGGCGTACCTCGCCCCCTGGGCGCTGTAGACCACCGAGACCTGGTCCCACTTGCCGAGAGCCCCGGTGGGCTTGCGAACGAAGCTCAGCGCGTTCGCGTTGAGGGCCGGGAAGATGCGCTGGATGCTCGCCATCCCCTATGCCCTCTGCCGTTCCTGCGCGAGCGCGTGCAGGGCGCCGAGCACCACGAGCCCGCGGACGTGGTCGGGGCTCATGGGCCGAGCGGCATCGTGCGACGCGCGCACCAGCACCGCCTTGAGGTGGTGCTCGCTGCAGGTTCGTAGCTGAGCAAGCGTATCCGCGTCCTGCATCCCCCGCCGGATCCACTCAAGTGAGCGTGCCTGCGCGGCAGCCACGCGGGCCGCCCTTCGATCTGCCTTGCGCCCCATGTGTCTCCTAGTCCGTGATGAGGATGCGACCCGCGTAGAGCACTTCCGGGCCGCTGACCGTGTCATCCGTTGCGGCCACGTCCTGCACGATGGGCGGGAGCGCGCCGATGCCGACCCGCACCCCGCCGGCCAAGCAGCGCGCGACGAGCTTGGTGATGCCGTCCGCGTCTAATGTGTTCTCGGCCGCCGTGGAGAGCGTCGTCACGCCGACGGTGTCGGACCAGATCTGCGCCCGGTCTGCGAGCCCACTCGCGCGGCTCGGCCCACCCCGGTCGATGGTAGCCAGCACCGCCGCAGCCACGGGCGCGACGATCGGGCCCGAGTTGTAGGCGCCGTTGCCCACCTGCACCCACGAGTTGAAGTTGGTCACGCTCGGCACGCTCAGGGCGAGCGACGTCTGGCCGAGCGCGTCTTGATACGCGAGGCACTGCCACTGCTCGGGGATGACCGGCCCGATCGGCAGGCCCGTGAGCGTGCTGCGGGTGTCCACCTGGACCCGGGGCCGCGCCGCCGCGCTGATGGCATCTTTGAGCGAGATGGGCGCCAAGGTGTTGAGCGTGAGCACCACGTTCGCCCCCGCCGCAGTGGCCCACGCGGGCAAACCCGCGGTGATCGTAGCCGCGACGCTGAGGGGCAACCCAAGCTGCACCCAGTCAGGGGCGTACGCGGCCTTGCTCGGCACGCAGCGCAGGAGGCACGTCAGCGCGCGCAACGGGCTCATGTACCCCGTCTCCACCGTGCAGTCGGTGCCGACAGGGCGCTGCCCTTCTAGCGTGTTCGTGCCGTTGATGTACGTCGAGATCTTGGCCAAGGTGGGCGCGTCGACGAGCCGACCCGTGCCGCTGCCTGCTTGAAGCACGAGCAGCAAGGGAGACCCATCGCCAAAGTAGTTGGGGAAGACGTACGCGGTCAGTCGGGCCTGGCTCGCCGGGTTGCCGCTTGCGTCCGTGGCGCCTTCGCCCCAGTCGCGGTAGTCCGTCCCGTTGCCCCCGTTCGGAGGCCGCTGCATCTTGGCCTGGATGCGGAGGAGGACCGAGGAGTCGGCCTCTGCGTCCTGGCCCGCTACTGCGGGGCCCGACTGCAGCGTGATGGTGGAGTCGGAAGTCGGCGGGGGGCTCACCAGGGAGAGGACCGTCCCGGGTGTGAGGTTGCCCGCGCTGCCTGCGGAACCCGGCGAAGCGGGATCGGCGTCCCACGTTCCTGCGACCTGGCCGGTGCCCGATGTTCCCGGGATGGTGACGCCAGTTCTGAGGCGCAGCGTGATCCCGGCCGCCGTCGCCTGCTGGCCCGCCAAATAGGCTGTGGTGGCCTCGCCTGTGAGGTACGCGCTGTAGCCCTGTGCGAACGTAGCGCCGCGCCTCCCGTACCCTCCGGCCCCGTTGCTGATGCCCACCGCCACGGCCCAGTTGTCGAGGCCCTGGCTGGACGAGTCGGCCGAGGGCACCGCGTCCCGCCCCGCCTGGTCGACGTCGCCGCCGACCGACTGCGTTATTTGCGCGAGCGCGCCCGCGAGTTCACCCGCGAACGCGGTCGGGGCCGGAGAGAGTTCCGGGGCTCGGTTCGTTACGATCGCCGCGATTTGATCGCGGTCCGTCTCAAAATCTGCGGAGGGCAGGCCCATCTGCTAGGGCTCCGCCGATAGGGGACGTAGCGAGGGCGTCGGGGACGTTCAGTCGGGGACGTTCAGTCGGGGACGTTCAGTCGGTCAGCGGGACCTGGATGCTCTCCGGGGGCTTGCCGGGCACCGTCACGCTGATGCTCGCGTAGAGCCTGCCGCCAGAAGTCACAACATCGGTGACGCGCACCTCGGTGAGCTGCCCGGTCTTGAGCAGCGCTCCGAGCCTCCGCTCCGCGATGCGCTGGACCTGCTCGGGCGTGCGGGTGGTCGCGAGCTTCACGGCCCCGAGGCTGTCCCCCGCCCGCTCCCCGTCGTCGCCGAGCCAGCTGTCTTGGATCAGCAGGCGAAGGATCGCCGGGTAGGGGTCGGACGTGACCGCGAGGTCTGCACCTGCCAGCACGAAGTCGTACTTTCCGCTCGGTCTGCGGGCGAGAGCTAGGTCGGCCATGGCTACCTCACCACCACGCAGGAGAGGAGGTACAAGCCGTCGGGGAGCGTGGTGGCGGTGGCCAGCTCGACGGCGTCGGGGGCGACGCTCGACCAGTAGAAGGACCCGGCGGCCGGCGGCGCTGCGCCCAGGGCCGTGAGGTTCCCCGGCGCCGGCAGGCCGCTCGGGACCGAGCTGTAGGTGCGGGCGAAGCGAACTTCGGCAAGGGGTCCTGGCGTTCCCGAACTGACGGTGATCTGAAGAACAAACGCGGCGTCCGTGCCCTGGTAGAGCACCGCCCCGCCCGCCCCGACTCCCGGTCGCGCGGTCACCGTGGGCGCGGCGCCGCGGCCGATGAAGTGCTGGGAGCTGACGTCGTCCGCGGTGACGGTCTTCGCGATCACGTGGTCAGAGACCGCGAGCGTCCGGTTGTTCAAGACCGCCGTGCCCCCCACGGAGTCCCTGAGCACGACCTCACCGAAGGATGTGACGGCCACGCTGCTGCCGTCCGAGCGCCGCATCTCTACCTTGCCGGGCGTGGTGCTGTTCTGGCCGTGCAGCTTGAGAACCGTCCCCGCCGTGCCGCAGTAGAGCGCGCGGTCGCCGGCCTTGCAGTCCGAGGGGCGGAGGTTGGGCACGCCCAAGCTCACCACCGCGCCGCCGTCGGACTTGCGCCAGATCATGGCGTTGCACTCGGGCAGCGGGACGCACACGTCCCCAAACTGCTCCAGGCGCGTCAGCTCGATGACCACCTCCGGGCTGTTGCCCGTCGGATCGGCCATGCGCACCACGTCCGAGGTGCTGGCGCCCTCGCCCACGCGCGAGATGCGCGTCTGGCCGAAGATGCCGGCCCACCAAGAAGCGGCGAGCATCCGAAAGTCTGAGAACCTCACGAGACGGGCCTCACGATGATCGTTCCCGACGGGATGAGGGACGGCCTTCGGACCTGCTTGTTGAGGCGGAGGATCAAGCTCACTAGGTTGCGCATCTCGGCCGGCGTCTTGCCCGACTTGCCGTAGTGCTGCTGGACGAAGGCGTAGATGCTTTGCCCCGGCTGCCGGGTCACGCGGGTCTCGACCGGGATGGGCTGCGCCTGGCGGATCGCCACGTCTAGCTGGCTCGCAGCGAACAGCATCGCTTCGACGGAAAGAACGGTCTCCTGGATGTCCGCGGCCGGGCCGACCTTTCTCAACGCAAGCAGGGACGCCTGCGCGAGCGGGGGAAGAGAGCGGAGCTGCTGCTGGACAGACGGGCCGTAGAGCCCCAAGGCGAAAGACTCCTGCGCCGCCGACGCGTAGGTCCGCGCCGCCGAGGTCGCCGCGCCGACCTTCTGAACGGCCTCCAGCACGAACACGCGGGCTTCCAGGTCCGGTCGGCTGAACACCTTCGCGCGCAGGTCAGCCACCGCGGAGTCGGCCGCGCGCGACTGCGCCACCACCGCCTGCGTGCGCGCCGAGGGACCCGAGCGGAAGCTGTCGGCCTCGCCGATGATCGCGGACTCGAAGTCCACGTCCACCAGGGTCGCGTCGCCCCGCTCGGTCCACATCACCTCTTCCCGCAGGGAGGTGATCACCACCTGCCGGGCGCCTCGCCGCGGGTCGGACAGCGTGCCCCGCCGCGACCTGCTCAGCGCGGGGAGCACGGTGAAGTAGTCCGCGAAGGTCGCGCCGACGAACTGGAGCTTGACCTTCGTGACGGTGCTCCCGTCCCCGAGGTCTTCCTTCAGATCCCCTTTTTGACCGGGGATGGCGTGGCGCCCCCAGCGGCCCGCGACCTGGTTCTCAAAACCGGGGGCATAGCGGCCCAGGTCGATCTCGCTGCCGTCTATCGGCGTGTAGACGAGCCTCGCCATGGTTATGCCCCCAGGAGCCCTAGCTTGCGCAGCACGACCTCAGACTCGGTGCCGACGCTGGCGTTCTGGTGTTTCACCACCTGCTCGGTCATGAATCGCCCCCGGATCCGCAAGCGCGTTGAGTTCAGCTCCGCCACGCTCCCCTCGACGATCGGCCGCCACTTCCCGTCGGGCCCCGGCATGCTGTGCCCCTGGATGGTGAGGCGGATGAGCACCTCTTTGTGGAGGCTCTGCCGGCGCCGCCAGTCGGCGCGAACCACGGCGAAGCCCTGCTGGTACTGCTCGGCGTCCGAGAAGGTGTGCCGCCGGTAGATGCGGTTCCCGACGGGGCCGAGGATGTCCTGGGTGCTCTGCCCGAAGAACCGGCCAGCGTTCGGGTTCGTGATCCGGTCCTGGCTGTACTGCTGCGGGGGCGCGATGACGGACCCGTAGCAGTCGTACTCGCTGTACAGGTCCTCTCCGTCGAGGATGAGGGAGGACTTCTTCACGCGGAAGTTGCGCTCGTCTAAGTGGTCCTCGAAGACGTAGAGGGCCGGGTCGTCCTTGTAGTCGTCGGGGTTGAAGACCTGAACGAAGCCGTCGGCGCTGACGTTCACAAACGACCCCTGCGAGGACGTGAGCCCGGTCAGGCGGGCATACCGGTTGACCAGGTCCCCGACCGTCTCGCCCACCTCCGTCTGGAGCGGCGGCATCAGCTGCCCGTAGACCTTGCCCACGTCGGCTTGCACCGCCTGCCGGCCGAAGCTCACGCGCTGGCCCAGCTTGAGGACCCTGTCCCTGTTAAGCCCCGTGACGCCGCGGATCCCCCAGTCGTCGGTTCGGTTGCGCGCCAGCCACGACGGGTCGAGCAGCTTGTCGACGATCGCCCCCAGCGTGAGCCCGCGCAGCCGCTGCCAGGGCTTGGCACAGCTATCCAAGAGCTTGCCCAGGTCGTAGCCACTGAGCCGCAGGACCGATGCCCCATCGCTGCAGTGGTGCTCCACGCGCGTGCAGACCCCCATCACTAACGGGACCGGCTTGCCGCCGTCCACGCGCGGGTCCGCGTGCGCCAGCTTGATGGGCATGAAGCGGTGGAGGTTGAGCCCGGGGAGGTCCGCGTTGACGTCCGCCGTGATCGGCAGGTCGAGCGTCCACCCGTCGCTCAGGTTCGTCAGCGTCGACGTGACGCTGAACGTCTCCGCGCCCCGGGCGCCGGCGTACTCGCGCCCGAGGAAGCTGACGTGGATGCGGGGAGAGTCCGCCTCCCTATCTCGCTGGATGACCGCCACGTAAGCGGGCGGCTCATAGGCGGGCTAGGGGGCGGGACTAGAGCGGCTGCGCCTGCCCCTGCGGAGGCGGTGCCGGCGTGACCGACTGGACGCGCAGGGTCTGGCTGGCCAGCGCCTTGGCGATGGCATCCGCCATCTCGCGCGGGCTGGCCGGCGCCGGGCCCAGGTTGATGGGGCGGTCGGTGTCCGCGCCCCGGCCCGTCTCGGTAACCGCAGGGGCCACGTCGAGGCCCAGGCGAGACCAGCGGGATTGCTGGAACTTCATCGCGTTCACGCTGGTGAAGCCCTGGCGCTTGGCGTCCTCGCGCTCCTTCTGCTTCCGCTCCTCCTCCTTCTCGTTTTCACCGGCCGCGTACCAGATGCCGGCCCCGACGCCGATCGCGCCCAGGCCCAGCCCGAGCGGCACCGCGGCAGCGCCCAGCGTGCCCGTGAGCGCGGCCGTTCCCGCCCCGCCACCAGCAGCACCTGCACCGGCCGCGGCGGCGGTTCCGGCAGCAGCTCCGGCAGCCGAGCCCCCAGCCTTGCCGGCGAAGATCTCGACCGCACCCCAGAACGTGTCCGTCGCCTTCGCGAAGACGGAGCTGGCCGACGCAATAGCGATCCCCGCCGCTCCACCTCCCGCCGAGACCGCTAGGTCTTGCGCGGGCAGCAGGGTGGAGCCCAGCCCGATGTCCCTGATGTCTTTGCGGGCATCATAGAGATCGCGCTTGCCGGCATCCGTGCTGAGGTGTGCAGCGGTCGTGTTGGCTGCGGCTCCGCCCGGCTTGGCCTCTTTGCGCAGCTTGGCGACGTCCAGGCCGAAGAGCCCCGCCGCGATCTGAGGTGCCATCATGCCGCTCTGCCCGATGCGGCCCACAAGCTCGCGCTTGTCCTTGGTCCCGTAGAACCTCGCGAGGTCGCCCTGGACGAACTCCATGGCGTCGAACAGCTTCTCTCCCTGGATCAGCCCCTGCTCATCCCGGAGGTGCTCGCCCTTCTTGAGCTTGCCCGCCTTCCGCATGCGGGCTTCGATGTAGCGGTCGTGGCTGTCAATGAAGCCAGCGATCCCCGAGATTCGCGCTTCTCCGAGAGCAGCGCTCGGGGCACCTGCCATGATGCCCGTGGTGAGGGCGGATAACTGTCCTGGCTTGGCATTCGTGATCATCGCCAGCGAACTCGATGCGCTCATGAACGCCCGCTCCGCAATCTCGGCAGACATGCCGGCGTTCTTCGCCTGGCGGTCGAGCGTCCCGAAGAAGCGGTTCACGTCGTCCGTCGCCTTGAGGCCGAACGTGGTCGCGAGGGCCGAGGCGGTCGGGATGAGCTCCTCGATGGTGCGGTCGGTCTTGAGCGCGCGGTTCTGGTAGGCGTCGAGCCCGCTCATCGCCCCCTGCCAGTCGCCGGTGAGCTGGCGGACCGAGCGGGAGTAGTCGCTCACGCGGCCCGGCAGGAGGCCGAGGCGCTGCGCGGTCGCGTTGACCTGCTCGCCCACCACCGCGTACCCCTGGCCCGTGCTGGTCGCGATCCGCTGGGTCGCGTCCCTCCAATCGGTCGCCTTGGCTAATGCCTGCGCATAGCTCGTCTTCGCCGGCTCCGCGATGGCCGAGGCCGCGTCGCGGATCTGCCCGCCCAGCACCTGCGCGCCCATCTTGACGATGGACGTGGAGATGGCCGTCGGCTTGCTCCACTCCTTGTGCATGTCGCGGAGCAGCGCACCAGTGCTCTGGGAGGTCTTGCCGAGCCGCTCGAAGGCGTTCTCCAGGCCGCCCAGGTCACGGATGCCCGCGTCGGTCCCGCTGATCTTCGTCTCGATCTCTGCGCGCTTGGCCATCGCTTACCGCCCCTTTCCCGTTTCCCACGCCTGCCCCAGATCCGACTCCAGCAGGCCCGCCAGGTGGTCGAGCTGCGCCCCCATGTTCGGGGGTGGCAGGAACTCGCGCTTCGGTTCCTTCCCCTCGCCATAGTTGTGCGCCGCGCCCACCTCGTCCGCCGCCGAGTAGGTCAGCAGCGTGTTGCCCTTGATCTTGGCGCGGATCGTCCCCGGCATCCCCTGCAGGAGCTTCCGCTTCTCGCTCTGGCGCTTGCCGAGGTTGCGCTTCGCGGGGTCCTGCTTCTTCGCGCGCGCCTCCACCTTCTTGTAGTTGGCGAGCCGCTTCCGGAGCCGCTCGTACTGCTTCTTGCTCTTGTCCGTCCAGCCCTCGTTGCGGACGCGTTTCTCCAGCTTCCGCATCGCGCCCGCGGTCTTCTTGATGCGGTCCGCCCGCACGGTCCCGCGCTTGCTCACCTGCGAGGTCCCGGTCGCCTCCATCCGCGCCAGCGTGCTGGCAGCGTACGGGGGCCAGCCCGAGCCGCCTGACTTGATGTTCTCGCGGATCTCTCGGGTCAGGTGGCGGCTGAACTCGCGCAGGACGGGCTTGGGATTCTCGAGCCGCTCCTGCACGGCGTGGATGCTGCGACGGACCTCCCCCCACTGAAGCTCGAACGGTTCTGACATGCGCGGCCTCCTCTAAGGAGGGGGATCAATCAGCGCCCATCGGGCGGAGGTAGAAGGGCACGCGGGCCGCGCGCTGGCGGACGTACGACGGGAAGCCCTCCTTGTCCTCGGCCCAGCTCTCCCCGAACACCGACCTGCGGGCCGCTTCCACCAAGGCGTCGAAGCGCCACTGCTCGTGCGGCCTTACTCGGGATAGGTGGCGCCCATACCATGCAGCACTTGAATCAGCGCTGAGGACCCGTGACGCGAGACCAGGCTCCTCAGCGACTCGTCTTTTCCCTCGGAAACGATGGCCTCCCACTGCGCGTGCGAGAGCGCCACCGGGGTCTCGGTCTCCTTCAGGATCTCGTACTCGCGCGCCAGGCGGCCGAGCTGACCCTCCACCGCGTCGTGCAGGGGAAGCGTCGAGACCACAATCGGGTTGAGCTTCCCGCTGGCGTCCGCCAAGGTGGGCGGGAGCGGGAACATCGGCACGTGCGGCGCCTCGGGGGAGGCCGGCACGTCGATGATGGCCGAGTGGAGCATCAGGAACTGCGTCCACACCACGAGCTGCGTGGGCAGGTAGTTCTTATCGCCGCGGCTCGCCAGGTACTGCCTCGCGTAGTCAGCGCAGGTGTAAACGAGGCTCTCCTTCACAAGGCGCAAGGCGCACGGGCGGACCACCAGGCCCTGCGCGGTGTCGAGGGCGATGCCGCCCGGCACCTCGCGCCACGGGCGCACGCGGCCGTGCTGGGCACCTGAGAGTGTGGGATGGTTCATGGGCTCTCCAATAACGGTGATGGGCTCTCACGAAGTGATCCACTCGGCACGGGACGGAGAGCCCACCCCACCCGTGCCGAGCGATCACACTGCTGCCGGCGCGAACGCCTCGCCCGTCACGGTGCCGGCGCTCATCGAGCCGGTGATGATGAACGAGCCGTCCGGGTTGTTCGCGCTGAAGCTCAGCCGGTCAAAGTGGCAGTCCAGCGCCTTGGCCTTGGACGCTCCCAGCGCGGGATCGCCGAGCGGGAAGTCCAAGGTGAAGAAGCCGTACAGGCCCTGGGAGATGATGTCCCGGGCATTCTGGCCGCCCCGCTCGACCACGAACTTGAACGAGCCCGACACGTCGGTCTTCGTGCCGAGGTCCGAGCCGTTGTAGCCCGAGCCGGGCTCCCCGTTTCCCTGCCCGTAGCTTCGGAAGACGGGGATGCCGATGTCCACGTTCCACTCGCCGTGGAGGCCGATGGGGATCGCGTTGTTAAACGTCGCTACGCACGTACCTTTGATCACGATCCGCCCTCCTTAGGCCGCCGAAGCGACGACGCCGCTGATGATGTGAAGCTCGCGCGGTGGGCGCTCGCGGAAGAAGATCCGCAGGAAGCCGGCATCCGTGCGGCTCGGTTCGACCGCGATGTACTTCTTGAGGTCGCGCGCCCCGTCGCAGATCACGCCGTCGATCGAATCGAGGTACTCACCGATCGCGTCCTTCACGTCCTGGGACGTGAAGCCGTTCGGGACGCGCACCGTGCCTCCGCCCCGGAAGAGGACGCGACCGCGGAAGCGCCGGTTGAGGAAGGCCCTCATCCCGTAGCGCACGGCATCAAACGTCCTGCCATATGACCAGTCGGACCACTCCGTGTTGCTCGCGGTCCAGGTGGTCTTGCCCCTGGTCACAGTGACCACGCCGTTGACCCCCTTGACGGGGAACAGGTGGTACGTCCCGAGCGCCACGTCCTCGGAGGTCGGCGTGAGGTCGGTCTCGCTGCGGCCGGGCAGCATCGGCGCGATGCCCCCGGAGGTCAGCTGCATCCCGTCCATGCTGAAGGGCAGGTCGATCGCGCAGAGGCGTGCCGCGACCTGGGCCGAGTACGCGCCGCCCTGGCACGCGGCCCCCTGGGCCACGCCGACGCTGTACCGCCAGGAGTTGCCGAGCTGCGGGGTGCTGCTGGTCGCGACCAGGCGCGCGGTCTCCAGCGGGTCGGTCGATACGAAGGTGATCCTCTGGTTCCTCATGTAGAACCCGTTGCCGAGGAGTTCGACGTGCGCGTAGATGGCGGAGGTCGAAGTGGCATCGAGGTAGTCGACCGACCACTCGGAGAAGCCGCCGTCCTTCTTGCTGGCGTTGCTCAGGAGGCTTGTCAGGTTGGGGACGCCGGCACCCGAGAGCCCAGTCAGCGCGGGGTTGCCTGCGGTGGTGCTGACCGACGTGATGGCCCCCGCCGCGTTGTGGCGGTCGACCAAGGAGTAGGTCTGCCCGGCGGCATCCTCCGTGGAGCTGACCTGCAGCTTCTTCGTGTACCAGCCCGAGCGGTAGTAGAGCGCGACCTGGTTACCTGCGGCCGAGGCGCTGAGCGGCCCCGTGGTCGAGTTGACCGAAGCCGCGATGAGCGCCGCGGCCTGGGCCGGGGTCGTGCCCACGGGGATGGACGCGACGTAGACGGTCGAGTCGTCCTGGAGCGTAAACAGGCTCGGGCTGCCGGCTGCTCCCAATGCGTTGGTTGTGACCGCGATGCTGCCCGGGGAGACCGACACGCCCGTGATCTCGGGCGGGATCTCCACCAGGACCGGCAGGTCGTTTCCATCGGCCCCGCGCGTCACGTAGAGCAGCGGCAGCGTCGCACCCGAGGAACCGCCCGCCGTGTACGTGAGCGCGTACGTCTGGGTCGCGTCTGCGCCGAGGATGCTCACGGAGCTGGGCAGGAAGCCCGCTCGCCACGAAGCGCTGACCACGCCCGCGTTGGACGTTGCGGTGAGGGGATACGAGGCGTCCCCGGACAGGGCCGCCGCGATGGCGGTGGCGCTCTGGGTAGGCGTCCACATCGCCGTGATCGCCACTACCTTCGCCACCCCGTTCGACGTGATCGTGAAGTTCGACCCCGTGGCGTTCGTGGCGATCGTGATGACCGGGTTGTTGATGTCGATCACGGAACCAGTGACCACGGGGCAGTCGAGCAGGTACTTGTCGACCGCGCTCTTGGCGGCTGCCGCGATGGTCGTGGCCGTATCGCCGTTGGCGACCGGCACCTGGCACTCGTGGCCCGCGACGCGCAGCGTGACCTGACCGCTCCCCGCCGCCGTGCCGACGAACGTCAGCAGGCGGGTCGCCATGCCCGCGTAGCCCGTGTTGCTCGGCTCGGAGATAGCGGCGACGTGCAGGTTGATGCCGATGGGCACCTCCTGCATGGCGTTCCGAAATCGGTTCGCGACCGGGCTCTTCCTGCCGAACGCGCTATTGACGCGCGAGACGTCGGTGTACTGCTTGATCTCGTTCGGCGTCGCGGTGCCCGGGGTCAGGCTGTACGGCGCGCTCGTGATCTGCGAGCCGGCCAGGATGCCGGTCGCGACCAAGAAGAGGTCCTTCGGCTGGTCGACCGAGATGCTCGCAGGAGCCGTTGATATATATAAATACGTATCTGGCGTTTGTACCGTTGAGGGCACGTCCGGGTTGATCTGACCGATGCTGGCCATTACTCGACCTCCGGTTCAGGGGCGGGCGGCTCGGGGGCGGGCGGCTCGGCGGGGCGCAGCCCGTCGGGCAGGGCCGACAGGAGCGAGGCGCCGTGTGCTGCGATCTCTGATTCGCTGCACTCCGCGGGCTCGTAGGCCGAAACGGCGCCGCGCTGGATCGCGCCGAACAAGTAGTCGGTGATGGTCTGGATCGCTCCCTCCCTCGGGATCGGTTCCAGGCCGGGGCCC
Organism: uncultured Myxococcales bacterium; assembly: GCA_937879845.1. Taxonomy (GTDB): domain Bacteria; phylum Myxococcota_A; class Polyangia; order Palsa-1104; family JAEUJZ01; genus CALFML01. Next base: position 1,943 of record CALFML010000879.1, on the reverse strand, counting down.
CGCGGGATGCCGTCACCGCGCGGCACAACGAAGACGCGCTGGCCCAGGGAGACAGCGCAGATCGGGATATGCTTTCGCCTCATCACCCTTGCGGGGTTGATAGGGCCTCTAGCGAGCCGCCCGGCTCCTCCGTCGGGCGCGAGGGGACCTTCTACCCCTGCGCGACCTCGTTCTCCGGCCCGGCGTTCTGCCCCAGCTCGTCCTGCAGCTGAAGCCACATCCGCCAGGGCGCGACCACCTCGCAAGGGGCGTTCGGGCTGTAGACGTACCCGATCACCTTGAGCCGCACCTCGTCGCAGACCATCCGCTCCGCTCCCCGCTCGTACGTGGGGCGCATGCCGCCGAGCGTGACCTTCTCTACGCCGAGGCAGCTCTGGAGCAGGTTGTCGTGGATGAGCGCCCGGCGGCAGTCCCCGAGGATCCTCTGCGTCCCAGGATCACTTTCCCGCTCGATTTGTAGCGGGGACTGAAACCTCGCCTGGACCCCGCCGTGCCAGTTGGCCGACAAGGCGCGGAGGCGGTAGTTGGCCACCACCTTGTGGTAGGCCATGGTCTGCGAGACTTCCTCGATGTCGTCGCCCAAGAGCGAGACGAACAGGGCAGGAGTCTTGCCCCGGCACCTGTTGATCAGCTCGCGGTTGCTGACCTGGTCGGCGCAGTATTCGACGTGGGCGAGGTAGCGATGCGTCCCGCAGTCCGCCCCGATGGGCAGGGTCTGGAGCACCCAGCGCCCCGGGTCCTGATCCGAGAGGCCGGCGGGCTTCACGATTCGATCCGATTCGGGGGCGATTAGGAAGCGGAACCACGCCCAGATGCTGCCTGCCTGCGGGCCCACCTGCGCGAGCAAGGGCGCCGCGTCGTCCTGCGCGTCCGCGACCGCGTCCCTGACCTGCCGCAGGTCGTCCAGCGTGTGGAGGGGCTCGCCGTCAGGCCGGCTCGCGATCACGATCCGGTGGCTCAGCGCGAGCACCTGCACCAGCGCGCGGCCGACCCTTTCGTGCCAGTCCCGGATGTCCGGGTACTCGCCCGTCGGCTCGGGGTAGCTGTAGTGGTTCGCGGGGATCATCGATCAGAACCCGCGCCAGTAGCTGCGCAGGCTGCCCGCCGGGTAGTGACCGATGGGCGTCGTGTAGCCCATGTAGTGCTGGGGGCTCGTGGCAGGCTGCGGGTCTGCGCCGATGGTCGCTAGGTGGTCGCCGATTTCTTTGGCGCGAGCTTCGATGTAGTCGCGCTCTGTCACGACGGCCTCGGGCAACTCTTCGCCCTTTTGTCCGTGATAGTGGCAGTAGTAACACGCGGCGTTCAAAACAAGCCGGCGAACCTCGGAGCGGTCACGATCGCTCCACTGCGGCGAGTCCCAGAGCTCATCCAGCGATGTGTTTTGCAGTGCTCGCTGGATGTGTCCAAGAACCAAGCCGGTTCCGCTTTCAATGCACAGAGTCACGCGCCGCGCTGAGGGTTCCGCTTTGCCCTTGTCTCCAAGCAGCTCGCGGAGCTTCTCGGCGGTAAGCGCGTCTTCTAGATCGGCCTGCGTGATGAACTGCGCGGGGACCGGCATGGCTGGCTACTTTCTCCGGGGCTTGTCCGGATCGCTGGCAGAGACCTGCGGGGCAGCCGGGGCAGCCGGGGCAGCCGGCGGCGCAGTCAACCGCTCCTCGAGTTCGCGCATGCGCTGCTCGTAGGCTGCGGACATGGCCGCCATCTGCTTTTTCATCTCGTCAAGCTGAGCGTCTTTGCCGGCAGCTACCTGCGACACGCGCAGGTTCTCCGCCGCCAAGGTGCGCTCGCGCTCCTCGGCCATGGCGCGCAACTTCTGCGCCTGCTGCGTCTGCTGATCAAGCTCACGCATGCGCGCATCCAGCGATAGGCGCTCCGTCTCGCGTGCGGTGTCTTGCGCGCGCAGCCGAATCTGCCGCGCTTGATATTCCGACTCCAGCTCAACA
>CALFML010000878.1 GCA_937879845.1 uncultured Myxococcales bacterium | reverse complement strand
TGCTCACCCACGAGCACGACGATCACTTCGACATCCCCTCGCTGGCCAAGCTCGATCGGCGGATTCCGATCTTCCTGTCGGCGCGGTCGTCCACGGCCGCCTACAAAATTCTTTGTCAGATGGGATTCCAGGTAAACCCGCTCCTGCCGGGGGTTGCCTTTGAGTGCGGGGATCTGCAGGTGCTGCCGCTGTGCGGCGATCACCTCAACACCAACTCCGGCGATGAGTGGGATGCGCTGCCGTTCGTGATCCGCCACGCCGCCGGCGCCGGCAGCTTTTTTTCGATGGTGGACTGCACGCTGACCTCCGGCCACATCGCCCTGGCACGCAAGTTCGCCCCGCGGCCGGGAATCATCGGCTACAGCAACAACGCGCAGGACTGGAGCCACATGATCGACTGCGCGCTGGAGCAGACCGAAGGCACGACGCAGTTTGTCCACAGCCTGCACCAGGATCTGGGCGTCATCGGCGCGATGTGGGGGCAGCCGGCGGCGCTTACGCTGTGCGCCGGCGGCTTTTCGTTTTACGGGGCGCGCAAGTGGCTCAATCGGCGGGTCTTCTGCGTCGATCCGGAGCGCGTGGTAAAGACGCTGAGCGGCCTTTTGCCGCGGCAGCTGATCCTGTCGGCGCGGCCGGGTCAGGCGCTGCACATGGAAGACCATCAGGTAAAGCGGGTGGAGAAGCAGTCGGCGTTTCTGACCACGACGGCGCCCAACACCTGGCCGCTGCGGGAAAAGACGCCGATGAAGGAGTTTCCCGACTACGCCCCGGCCTCCGGGCGGCGCGAGCTGGGCCCAGGGGAGCAGGCGCTTCTGGAAGAGCGGCTCGGCGAGTTTGCCTGGACTCTGGTCGGCGGCGGCTTGTTCAAGAACCTGTACTCGATACTGGACAGCGAGGGCGAGGGGCGCAAGGCGACCTTTGCTTTCGTGCTGCGGCAAGGGGAGGGGCGGGCGCCGCTTGTGTACGCCTACAACCCGAGCCGCTGCGGCTTCGAGCGGACCCCGGCGGATGAGCCGCGGCAGTCGTTCATCGCCGGCATGGAGTGCTGGGCGGCCGATCTGCTGGCGGTGCTCGGCGGCGAGATGGGCGATATCGCGCTGCTGTTCGGCCGCGCCGCGCTGTGGAACTGGCTGCCCGGCCGCCTGAACTTCGATCTGTTCGCCGAGCTGCAGCGGGTAAGCAGCCCCCTGCGGCGTCCGGCCGCCTGCCTGCGCCTCTACGAGCGCCTGCTGCAAGGCTGCAGCGCCGTGACGCCCACGATCCTATCGCGCAGTTCTTAGCAGGCCTTTTAGGCCCGCGGTGCTCAGTGCTTCTCTGCCAGCTTGGCGATGGCGTCGGTGGTGCTGATGCCTTTGCGCGAAAGCAGCTCCTGCAGCACGTAGCTGGCGACTTGGCTCGGACGGGTGCCGGGGCCAAAGCCGGCGTCGTAGCCAAGCTCGCGCGCCAGCTTGTGATCGATGCGCGGCCCGCCGAGCAGGAATAGCAGATCGCGCATCCCCTGCTTGCGCGCCAGCTCCGTAAGCTGACGGCTGTTGTCCTTGTGCACATCGCGCTGCGTGATGATCTGGGAGACCAGCACCGCATCCGCCGACAGCTCGCGCGCCCGCGCCAGCAGCGCCGAGTTATCCACCTGCGCCCCCAGGTTGTGGGCGTCGATCCACGGGTAGGCCTCCAGCCCCTTGTCGCCGGCGTAGCCCTTCATGTTCATGATCGCGTCGATGCCCACGGTGTGGGCGTCGCTGCCGGTGCACGCGCCGACCACCACCAGGCGCCGCCCGAGCAGTTCCTTGATCAATGTGTTGATCTCTTTGGCGCTCCACTGCGGCGCTTTGACCTCGGGGACTTCGATCTCGGCAAAGTCCAGGGAGAGCGCGGTGCTGGCGTAGACGACAAAGAACGTGAAGTTTTCGCCCGCCGGCTCCATGGTCGCCAGCACGATGTTAGACAAGCCCATTTTTTCGCACAGGCGCCGCGCCGCTTCCCGCGCCCGTCCGGAGGCGGGTACCGGGAGCGTGAACGAGATCTGGATGCGCCCGTCGTCTTTACGGTCGCCGTAAGGACGAATAAGCTGCGGAACGCTGCGGGGGTCCGACATGGCGGTAGCTTATCACGGCCCGCGCAGCGGCAGCGCCAGGCCCTGCGCGGGCTCGGCTGGCTGCCCGGACAGGGCGCTCGGCAGGCACCCGCGGTGGATGCGGTACAGACGGAAATCCCCGGTGGTGGCGACCAGGTCGGCGCGCTCGTGCAGGCCGGCGATGCGCGACTGGGACTCGGGCCGCCGCGACTGAACCAGCAGATAGTCGTAGAAGCGCCACTCGTCCTCGCTCACCGTGAGCTCGGATACGTGCCGGTAGTCGCCGCGGTAGCGGTGGCGCAGCGGGTGTTGTCCCAGGACCGCGAACACGTGCGGGCTGTAGCCGTGGCGGTCGACCACTACGTAGTTGCCGATGCGGTGATACAAAAAGTCCGCCGCGACCGCTTCGTCCGGCGTCAGATCCATGAGCGGGAGCAGCCGGCTGTTGCGCGGAACCTGGGCGAGCAGCGTGGCGCTGACCGCCCGCACCCGCTCATCGCAGCGCTGGTGCAGGCGGTAGGCGTCGTGCAGCTTGAAGAGGCCAAACCCCAGCGTGAGAGCGAGCAGCGCCGGCCGCACCCAGCGGCCGGGCGGCAGCCGTACGCCGCCGAGCAGAAGCAGCCAGCCGGCCAAAAGCAGGCGCATGGCGATCTCGCCCTCTTTCAGCGTGCCGTCGGCGTGCAGCAGGCCCACCGGCCCCAGGAAGGCCACGGCGAACAGCAAAAGGGCCGGCGCCAAGAGCGGCCAGTAAAGCGCCGCGCCGAGCGCCGAACGCAGCCCCGGCCGCGCCTTGAGCCACGGGACAAAAAGGAGCAAGCCCAGGCCGGCGACAAACCCCAGCAGCACCGGCCGCGACGGCGAGCTCGGCGAGTCAAACGGATCGATGAGCAGATGCGCGGCCTTGCGCAGGGAGAAATCGAACGCCCAGGTGCCGCCGGTGTTGGCATCGGTGCCATGGGCGAAGAGCACGAAGTAGGCGGCGAGGAAAAACAGCGCCGCCGCAAAGCCCGCCGCCGCCCACTGGCCGGCCGACAGGCTCAGCCGCCGCCGCACGATAAGCTGCTGCAGCGCATAGGCGAAGATCGCGCCGCACAGCGCGGTGAGCGCGTAGATATGGCACAGGTACACGGCCGTCGCCAAAAGGACGAAGCCGAGGAGCCGGACGCTGCGCAGCGGAAACGGCCGCAGAAACAGCGCCAGCGCGAAGAGCAAAAGCGGCTGCCCGAGAAAAAAGTTCGCCTCGCCGAGAAAGTACGACCAGTTCATCGCCGCCAGCGCCGCCACCGCCGCTAGCGGGCGGTTTCCGTCGCTGCGCGGCGTAGGGTTGGCGGACGCAGGCGGAGCGACGGCGGGTCCGGCGGCGCGCAGGACGGCGACAAATGCCAGCGGCAGCAGCACCACATACAAAGCGACTAGGACCCGGAAGCTCAGCAGCGGCGGCAGCACGAGCTGCAGCAGGAACATGCTCAGCGCCACCGCCCAGTACGGGAGGGGCGCCGATTGCAGCTGATAGTGCTCGGCAAAAAACGGGTCGCCGTGCCACAGGCCGGAGACGATTACGGCGTTGGCGGTGTGGCTTGGCGCATCGTTCATCGGCAGGTAGCGGTGGCCAAGCACCAGGGCGACCATCGCCGCGACCAGGAAAATGAGCACGCCCCGCTCGGCGGTCTGCAGCCGGCGGCTCGTCAGCACCGGGAGGCTGCCCGCTGCCGGTCGGCTCGGCGGTCCGGGCGCGGAGGCCCCCGGCGTGGGCGGCGCAGCGGCGGGCGATGGGGCGTTGGCAGCAGGGAGCATGGACATTCCGGTCAAGGCGCTGGGCGGCGCTCGAGCCCAAAGCGATGGCCGGACGGCCGACCAAGCTCATGCTGCATCTTGGGCTGTCGAGACTGGGCGCGTGTGTAATATGGTAGCCCTAGTGGCGGCCGACCGGATAGAGCGGATTCTCGTGACAGATGCGCACGAACTGGCGGGAATCGGCGCCATCCGCTCGCTGGGCCGCGCCGGGTACCGGGTCACCGGCTTCTACTCGCAGGCGGCGCTGCGGGCGGATGGGATACCGCCCTTTTTGCCGCCGGTGCGCGGCTCACGCTATGCCGCCCAGGTGCGCGCCGCTCCGGATCCCTGGACGGAGCAGCGGGCCTTCGCAAAGGAGCTGCTTGCCGCCGCGCGCAGCGGCCGGTTTGATGCCCTGCTCCCGGTGAGCGAAGCGGCGCTCGTCGCCACCCAGACCATCCGCGCTGAGCTGCCGGCCGATCTGCTCGTGCTCATGCCGCGGACCGAGCACCTGCGCTACACGCTCAGCAAATTCCATCTCAACCAGGCGGCGCTGCAGCTTGGCGTGCCGATTCCCAAGACCGCTTTTATTTTCGACGGGGAGCCGGGCGGGCGCTGGGATCAGAGCGGCCTTTGTGAGCTGCGCTACCCCCTGGTGGTCAAGACCGACAACCACCTGCTGCCGAGCGGCGAATACCGCCGCGGCCGGACGCTGGGGGTCGGCGACTCGGCGCAGGCGGCGGCGGCGCTGCTTTCCTGCCGCGAAGACGGCGGCGCGGTCATCGTGCAAGAGCACATCCCCGGCCGCGGCGCCGGGGCGTTTGTCCTGCGGGCGCACGGCCGGACGCTCCTGCGCTTCGCCCACCGCCGGCTGCACGAGGTGCCCTACACCGGCGGCGTGTCCTCCCTGCGCCAGAGCACTCGCGACCCCGAGCTCATCGCCCTGGCGGAGCGGCTCTTGCAGGGCCTTGGCTACGACGGCGTCGCCATGGTCGAGTTCCGCGTGGACGAGTCGGGCCACCCGTTTCTCATGGAGATCAACGGCCGCCTGTGGGGCTCGCTGGCGCTGGCGCTGCACGCGGGGGTGGATTTCCCGCTCGCCATGCTCCGCGCGGCGATGGCGAAAGACCCCGCGGACATACCGGCGACCGCCGAGCCGCCGCAGTACCCGTACGGGCTGCGCTGCCGCAATGTGTTTCCGGGAGAGCTGCACTACCTGCGCTCGATTCTCGGGGCGCCGCCCAGTGCGCTGCGGGCGGTGGACAAGGCGGCGGCGGTGGCGGAGTTCCTGCTGCTGTTCGGCGATCCGCGCATCCGCTACGACTACTTGTGGTGGAGCGATCCGCTGCCCGGCCTCATCCAATCTGCGGCGACCGGACTGCATCTTCTGAGCAAGCAGCTCGGCGCCCCGGCGCGGCTCCTGCGTCGCCGCCGGCAGGCGCAGAGCTGGCAGCACCTGGCAAGCTGCGAGCTCCGACCCGAGACCGATCCCGCAACGCGGCCCGTGCTGTTCCTGTGCCACGGCAACATCTGCCGCAGTCCGTTCGCCGCCGCTTACTTCAACCAGCAGCGGGAGCGGCGCGGGCGGCGCTGGCTGCCGGCCATGTCGGCGGGCTTCCTCGGTCCGGGCGGCCGTCGCACCCCGGTTCTTCTGCAGGGGCTCGCGCCGAGCTGGCAGGTGGAGCTTGGCAGCCATCGCTCGCAAGAGATTAGCCGCGAGCTGCTGTCTGCCGCCGGAGCCATCTTCGTGATGGATGCGCAGAACTATGCGGAGCTCCTCGCGCTCGATCCCGGCGCCGCCGCCCGCACGTACGCCCTAGGGGGGTTTTTGCCGCCCGCCGACAGCCGGCCGCGTCCAGCGGCAGCGCCGGAAATCGCTGATCCCTATAACACCTCGCCGGCCCGCAGCCAGGCGGTCCTGCGCCAGATCGCTGCGGCCGTGGACGGCATCTTCACCCGCTGGGGAATAGACGGCTGAAGCGGGATTTTTTCACTGCGCCCGCAGCGGTGGCAGCGGCGTGCGGCCGCTCGGAACGCGGAAGCGGTGCGTCACCGGCACGCTGCCGAGCAGGTCCATCTCCTGCTCGACATAGCCTTCCGTCCAGTTGTTGATGACCAGCGGCTTGCCCGACGGCCCCAGGCGATCCGAGATGATGCCCGCGTGATCCGGTCCCGCCTTCTGCGGGAACGTATCGAACAAGACCAGATCGCCGGGCAGGTACGGCGCCGACGCCGGGACCTTGACCAGAAACTGATTGAACCACGGCAGCAGCATGCGGATGCGGCGGTGATCGATGTTGGCGTCGGCGGGCTTCTCCAGCGGATAGAGCCGCGGCTTTTTGAGCGCGTCCTCATGCACGCCTTTTTGCAGATCCCAGCCCGCGTTGCGCATCGCCCGGACCAAGGTGTCGGTGCACACTCCCTCGGTGCGCGGTACGTCGCCGCCGGGGTACTTGAGCGCGTGATAGCTGGCGATGTACGCCGCCTTGTTCAGGCACAGCCGCTTGGCGCCGACCAGAACGTCTAGGGCGTTGACCAAGCCGTCGCCGTCTTGATCTTCGGCCGGGGAAGGGACGCTGATCTCGATGCGCGGCGCGGCGTCCACTCGGCCGCGGAGCTCGGTGGCGTCTTGCGGTCGAAGCTGCGCCATCACGGCTGCGAGCGGCGGGGCGGCCGGCGGCGCCGCCGTCGGCTTTTCCACCGGCGGTCCGACTTCGCCGAGCAGGGGGTATGCGGTGAGCGCGATATCCGCCTGATAAAGCGTCAAGATCTTGTGCTTGGGGTCGAGCCGCAGCCACATCTGGGCGGCGCCGCCCGCCGCGCTGCCCGCCGGTTGAGCGGGAGCGGCGAGCACCGACCACGACGGCGCGGAGATGGTCACCCCGGCGTTCAAGTCCGGGAAGATGCCGCGATCGACGAAGCCAAGACCGACCGAGTTTGCCACGGCCAAGGGAAGCAGCAGGCGCAGCATGAACCAATCCCTCCACCGACCCGCGCAGGGTCGCGACCATGCAAACGCGCCGCGCCCGCGGAGGATCTAGCGCCTGCCGAGCTGGGTCAGCCCGCGGATGAACTGAATGATCCCAGCACCGATCGCTCCATACGCTACGACGAAACGCCCCCCGAGCTGATGCGCGTTCTCATACGTCACGACCGTCAGTCCTATCCCCAGCACCGTCCACAGCCCGCCGAGGAGCAGGTTGCGATAGCCCGCGGCGCTCTGGTCCGCCGGCGCCGCCTCCCGCGCGGCTGTCGCGGCCGTCGCGGCGGCGGCGGCCGAGCTCGTATTCAGAGTCGCCGCCGTCGCCTGCACGAGCCACAACATCAGCCCGTAAAACAGGAGCGCAAACGGCAGCCGCACGGCCAGCGTCGCCCACTGCCCCATGCTCCCCATGCCGAACAGATAAAAGCCCACCGCGGTGCTGGCATAGGCGACCACGATGCTGGCAAACGTTACGCCCCAGAGTCCGGCGCGGACCAGCCCTTCGTTTTCGGTGACGGCGGGATTTTCGGCGGCGGCGAAGCGGCGCAAGCGCAGGAGCACCTCGACGAGCATGAGGGTGCAGAGCAGCCTGGCTACGGTGCTGACGCCGCCTACGTACTGGAGCAGCTGGGTAAGCTGATGCCCGGTCAGCGAGTCGCGCTGCATGTACGGCAGCCCGGTGGCCAGCAGGCTGAGTAAAAGCTCCACTATCTGCAGGCCGAAAGCGGAGCGCGCCAGCCCGCCGACCCGCGCCGCTTCCGGCGCGCTGGCCAGGGACTGCAGCGCCACGAGCTCCGCCACGCCCAGGCCCAGAAACAAAAGGTGCCAAGCCCCAAGGACCAGCGACAGCATCGGCATCGCAACGGTGGAGCTGTCGCGGTGGTTGAGGAGCTGATCCATCATGTACGTGCGCGTCACGCCGCTGAGCAGCGCGGCGATCAGCGTTATCACCAGCGTGACCTGAAGGATCTGCAGCCCGCGCTGCGCCCCGACTAGCGACGGGTCGGCGGCAGGGCTTGAGGTGAGCGGCGCGGCGGAATTTGGCGCGGCGGAAGGCGGGCTGGCGGACAGATCATCGGGCAGATCATCGGGCAGATCATCGGGCTGCATCGGGTCCTCTCGGATCGTCGCACACGGCGCCGGAAAGGCGGAGAGCGGGGCGCCTCAGCCGAGTCTAGCCGCAGCGGCCGCCGCCGGGTCAGCGAATCGGCAAAGGCGCTAAGTCGCAACGATTTTGCCTACTTCCCCGGCCGCGCGGCGGCGCCAGCGGGTCGCGAGCGTCGCGAATCCGGATTGTACTGCGCTTGCCGGTCGGCGTATGGTCGGCAGCATGGCACACCGAGCGAATGACCGTACGCCGGCTCAGGCTCCCTCGGACGGCGAGCCCGGCCGCGAGCTTACCCGGCCCAGCCAAACCGAGGACCCCGCGGGACTATCACGGCGCGATTTCTTGCAGGGCACGGGGGCGGCCGGAGCCGCGGCTCTGGCGGTGGTTCCGCGTCCCGCCGCGGCGGCCGGAACCCCAGCCGCAGCGGCTGCGCAGGCTCCGGCGCAGATCCTGGGACCGGGGGCGATCCCGGTGACGCTGCTGATAAACGGCAAGGAACAAAAAGTACAGGTCGAGCCGCGCGACACCCTTGTTGATGTGCTGCGCAGCAAGCTCGGTCTGACCGGTACCAAGATCGGCTGTGATCGCGGCGCGTGCGGGGCGTGTACGGTGTGGGTGGACGGGGCGCCGACGCCGTCGTGCATGACGCTGGCGCTCGATGTCGCAAGCGTCGGCGGCGGTCCGGCGGGCGGACGCGCGGCGGCCGCTGCGGCCAAGCCGCCGGCCATCACCACCATCGAGGGACTGGCCAAAGGCTCCGCCTTGCACCCGCTGCAGCAGGCGTTCATCGATCACGACGCGCTGCAGTGCGGCTTCTGCACGCCGGGCATGGTGATGAGCTGCGCCGCCCTGGTCGAGCGGCAGCGCATCGCCGGATCGCTGCAGACTCTCGATGAGCAGAAAGTGCGCGAAGCCATCGCCGGCAACCTCTGCCGCTGCGGCAGCTACCCGCACGTCATCGCCGCCACCCTCGCTTTCGCCAAAGCTCCGGCGCCAAGCTCCGGCCGCACTCCGGCTGCCGGCAAGGCGAGCCCCGGTGGTCAGGGAGGAAACAAATGAGCCAGGTCGAGCTGCAGGTCGGCCTTGTCGGCGTCGATCTGAAACCCACGGCGCGTGAGCTGCCCGATAACGCGCCGGCCCCGTGGGGCGAGAGCGCGAAGCTCACCCACGTCGGCAAGCCGATCCCGCGCCTGGACGGGGCGGAGAAGGTGACCGGCCGCGCTCACTACACCGCGGACGTGATGCGGCCCGGTATGTTGTACGGACGCATCTTGCGCTCGCCGCACGCCCACGCGCGGGTGTTCCGCATCGACACCAAAGAGGCGGAGCAGGCGCCGGGGGTCAAGGCGGTGGTCGTGCTGCCGCACCTGAGCGGCGGCGCGAAAGAGGAAGGCGCCGAGGAGAAAGGCCAGCGCTTCGTTCCCAAGGTGCGCTACGCCGGCCAGCCGATTGCCGCGGTCGCGGCGCAGACGCCGGCTCAGGCGGAGGCGGCGCTCGCCAAGATCAAGGTCGACTTCGATGTGCTGCCGCACGTCGTCGATCCCGATGACGCGCAGCGCCCGGGGGCGCCGCTGGTGTTCGAGAAATCGGTTAGCCAGAGCGGCTCGGGCGGCGGCGGCGGGTCCGGCGGGGCGCTGCCGCAGCACGGCAACGTCCGCGGTCCGAAAAAGAGCGGCCCGCGCGGCAAGGATGCGCAGCAGCAGGGGCAGGCGGTGCAGAGCGCGCTGGCGCAGGCCAAGGTCACGGTGCGCGCGACCTACCGCACCCAGGTGCAGACCCAGTCGGCGCTGGAGACCCACGGCGTGGTGGCGGAGTGGGACAAGGCCGGGGGAGAACTTACGGTCTGGGCGTCGACACAGGGAATTTTCTCGGTGCGCGACGAGCTGGCGGAGTACCTGGACTTGCCGCCGGCCAAGATCCGCGTCATCACCGATTTTTGCGGCGGCGGATTCGGCGCCAAGTTCGGGGCCGGCAACTATGGCGTGCTCGCCGCGCTATTAGCCAAGGCCGCCGGCGCGCCGGTGCGGGTGTGTCTGGATCGCCGCGAGGAACACCTGGCGGTGGGCAATCGCCCCGGCTCGCAGCAGGCGCTGGCGCTTGCCGCCGACGGGGAAGGGAAGCTCACCGCGATCGAGGTCAAGGGCTGGGGCAGCGGCGGCGCCGGCGCGGGAGCAGGCTTTGCCGGCCCGGCGCTCAGCATCTATCAGTGTCCGGCCATCTATGCCGAAGAACACGATGTCTTTACCCACAGCGGAGCGCTCGCGGCGTTTCGCGCGCCCGGACACCCGCAAGGAGCCTTCGCGCTGGAGTCGGCGATGGACGAGCTGGCGGAGCGCCTGGGCATCGACCCGCTGGTCTTGCGCGATAAGAACGACACGCACGCGGCGCGTCGCGAGGAGCGCCGGCGCGGCGCTGCCTTGTTTGGCTGGGAGCGGCGCCGGCCCGCCGGCCAAGGAGCGGGGGAGGGGAGCCTGGGGCACCTGCGGCGCGGCCTCGGCATGGCGCAGGGGGTCTGGTACTACCTGGTAAACCTCGCCTCGCATGCCGAGGTGCGCATCCACCGCGACGGGACGGTCGAGCTGCTCACCGGCGTGCAGGACATTGGCGGCGGCATCCGCACCCCGCTGGCGCAGGTGGTGGCGGAGGAGCTCGGGGTGCCGCTCGATCGCGTCAAGGTCACGCTCGGCGACACGCGCCTGCCGCCGGGTCCGGGCTCGGGCGGCAGCGTCACCACCGGATCGATCACGCCGCCGGCCCGCGATGCCGCTTTCGCCGCCAAGCAGGCGCTGTTAAAGGAGCTGCAGCAGACCCTGGGTCTGGACAAGCTGCCGACGATGAACGCCGACGGTTCGGTAGTGGGCGTAAAGGGCGGCAAGCCGCAACCCGCGCTCTCGTTCAAGCAGGCGGCGGCCAAGCTGCGCAAGGAGCAGGTGCTCGGGGTCGCGGAGCGCGAGTCCGACTACGGCGGCTTTCAGAATAGCTCCAAGGTCCGCGGCACCGGCTTCGGCCAGCTCGGCGGCGTGCAGTTCGCGGAGGTCGAGGTGGACACCCTGACCGGGGTGGTGCGCGTGCTGCGGGTCGTCGCCGCGCACGACTGCGGACGGCCGCTCAACCCGATGCTCGTGCACAGCCAGATTCACGGCGGCGTGATTCAGGGCGTCTCTTATGCCCTGTTCGAGGATCGACGCCTCGACCGCAAGACCGGCAAGGTCGTAAACGCCAACCTCGAGCAGTACAAGATTGCCGGGGCCTTGGACGTGCCGCAGATCGACATCATCCTCCTAGAGGAGCTGCGCGGCCGCTCTTCCACCGACGCCAGCGGCATCGGCGAGCCGGCGACCGTTCCCACCGCCGCGGCGGTTGCCAACGCCGTCTATAACGCCATCGGGGTGCGCATCCGCGAGCTGCCGATCACGCCGGCGCGGGTGCTGGCGGCGCTCAAGGCGGCGGAAGCGGCGCCGGGACGACGCCCGACCTAAAAACCTCCACGAGCAGCTGCACGCTGGGACACAGGACAGGTCTTATGAACACGTTTACGTGGATTGAAGCCAAGACTCCCGAGCAGGTCGTCGCCGAGCTGCAGAGCGCGCGCGGCGGTCCGGTCGCAGTCAAAGCCGGCGGCGTTGATCTGCTCGACCGCCTGAAGGAAGGCCTGGAGGCGCCGGAGCGGCTCATCAACGTGCGGCGCCTCAGCGCCCGCGGCATGACCGAGATCGCCGAGCGCAAAAAGGAGGCGCTGCCCGAAGGCGTCGCCAAGCTGCTTCCCTCCGACACCGCGGGAGCGGAACCGCCGCCGCGCGACTGCCTGGTGCTAGGCGCCAACGCGACGCTGGCGCAGCTTGCCGGGCACCCGCTCATCAACCAGCACCTCCCGGCGCTGGCGGCGGCGGCGGGCGGTGCGGCGACGCCACAGATCCGGCAGGTGGCGACCTTGGGCGGCAACCTGATGCAGCGGCCGCGCTGCTGGTACTTCCGCTCCGTGGAGCACCCGTGCTTGAAAAAGGGCGGCACGGTCTGCTTCGCCCAAGACGGTGAGAACGACTTCCACGCGATCTTCGATAACCGCGGCTGCTCCGCCGTGCATCCCTCCGCGGCGGCGGTCGCTCTGGTGGCGCTGGAGGCGATCGTCGCCCTTTTGGGACCGACCGGGGAGCGCTTCGCCCGGCTCTCCGCGCTGCTCGTGTCGCCGAACCAGCCCGGCGGCGACGTGAAGCGCGAGAACCGGATCGATCCGGGGGAGCTCATCACCGCCGTCTACGTCCCGACCCCGCGCGCCGGGGAGCGCAACCTGTACCTCAAGGTGAAGCAGAAGCAGAGCTTCGACTGGCCGCTGTGCGATGTCGCGATCGCGGTGCGCACCGGCGCCGGCAAGCCGGTCGAAGCGGCGCGCGTGGTGCTGGGCGCGGTGGCGCCGATCCCGTGGCGGGCCAAGGCGGCGGAGGCGGCGCTCATGCAGCTCTCCCGCGTCGATGCGGCCAGCGTCCGTCAGGTCGGTCAGGCGGCGGTGCAGGGAGCGACGCCGCTCGGCAAAAACAGTTATAAGGTCCCCCTGTGTGCCGGCCTCGTCGCGCGCGCCGCGTTCGAGCTGCTCGGCGGGAAGTGAGAGCCATCGTGCCTGCAAACCCTACCTTCCCCGCGGGAACGCTTAGCGACTCTGGCTCCGGCGCGGCGGAAGTCGATCCGGAGAGAGAGCTCGGCGTATGCCGCAAGCTGCGCACCAAGCTCGCCTTCACGCCGCTCGTCAATGCCGAAGGGGAGCCGCTGCTCTGGCAGAAGGGCGACGGCAGCACCGCCGTCTACTGGTGCTGCGCCACCATGGAGTGCGCCGGACCCGATGGCGCGCTGGTCCACGCTACGCTCTGTCGCGACGGACGGCCCTGTTATCAGCACCGATCGTGAGAACTGCTGGCGCACCGGCGTAGCGCTGGTGCCGCCCTTGCCGACCGGCAGACGGCTTACGGACTGAAGAGCACCCGGTCCCAGAACTGACGCTGGGCGGCAGCTTGCGCGCGGAAGAAGCGCAGGCCGGACTCGTAATGGGCGCCGCAGCGGCGGGCGTATTCGCGGCCGGGGGAGTCGTCGCTGTAGTTGAGATCGAAGATCAGGCGCGGCTGCCAGCTCGGCGGCGGCCAGGCGCATTGGGGCTGCCGGCTGCGGCCCACCGCCCAGACTACGACCTCCGGCGACCACGCCGGCTCGAAGGTCGCTGCACCGGCGGCGCGCGGCTGTCCGGTGCGGGCGGAGAAAGCGACGGCACCTGGAAAAGAGGTACGCAGAAGCTCTGCCGTACCGCCGCCGCCCCACAAGGCGACGCGGGCCGTGGCCAGCGTGGCGTCATGGGCGCACAGCGTCTGCCAGCCGGCGCGCAGGCCGATGCCGTCGGTGTTGGTGCCGAAAAACCGACCGTCCGGGGAGCGGCCCAGGGTGTTGCAGACATCCGCCGGATCCGCCGCCGCGCTGGCGAGGAAGGTTCCGCCAGTCTGGGTCAGCCAGCGCCGGCCGTCATGTTTGCGCGGGGCGGTGACGGCGGCGGCGCGCAGTCCCAGCTCCGCCAACACCGGCAGCGGCGCGCAGGACTGCAGGTCGGCCTCCGTGACCGCGATCAGAAACACCGGCCAGCCGTGGGACTGGAAGTAGAGGCGCTGCTCCGCCGGGGTGCGGCTATGCGCCACCGGATCGCCGAGCAGCGCCGCAAACGGCGGTCCGCCGTCCGCGTGTTCGCCCTCTGCCCCGGCTGCGGCATGGCGCACGAGCCACTCGTAAAGGAGCGGCTGATCGGGGCTGGGCGCGGTGCCGGCGGCGGCGGTCTCGCGGAGAAAGTTCAGCCGCTGGCCCTTGCCGCGCCACAGGCGGTACCAGGCCCAGCGGCCGCTGCCGGCGGGGCACGACGGCAGGAACTGATGCCGGGCGGGATCGCGGCGCGCCCAGGCATGGCCGGCTGCGAGCTCGGCAAGGTTGTGAATCGGGATCGCCAGCTTGAGCAGCTCGGCGGACGCACCGGCGGCGCGCAAGCGCTCGATGGCATCTTCCAGCGGCTCCCCCGGACGACGGGCATGCAGCGAGGCGAGCCAGGGAGTACGGATGCCGAGCTCGGGTCGCGGTCCGAGCTCTAGCGGCCAGTCCCACAGCGCCGCTGTTTCCGCCGCCTGCCGCAGCGCCTCCCACGCCGCGGCGTCGTCCGGCGGACGCTGACGACGGACGCTGACCAGCCGCTGCGCCGACGGCACAAGCGCCGCCGCCGCGAGGAGCTGCGGATCGTCCAGCAGATCATCCCGCAGCTCCAGGTAGCGCAAGCCCCAGCGCAGCCGGCGGTCGATCCTCTGCGCCAGCGCCGCGGGCAAGACCGGGCTAGGCGCTGCGGCGGCAAAAAGCTGCGGCAGCAGCGTGAGGGTGCCGCCAATGTCGCGCAGCTCATCCCGCAGGTATGCGGCCTCAAAGTCGCCGCCGAGCGCTTCCTCGCCTTCCGGAACCAGCCATACATCGGCACCCGCGGGAACCTGGAGCGGGTTGTGATGCGCGGCGCGATCGACATACACCATGCGTCCAGCCGCCGCGGCGCTGTCCGTGGGGGAAAGACCGAAAGAAAATTCGTCCGCCGGAAGCGCGCGCGCCGGTAGCGCCGAGCTGTTTTCGCCCACGGCCACCGCGCGGTCTTGGCGCGCCCGGTAGCCGCGCAGCCGCGTCTGCAGCGCTGTCTTGCCGCCGCCGGCAGGTCCCACAATCCACACCTTTGTCATCAAATTCCTTATACACAAATCTAGTTTGGCTGCCGAACCGGCGCCGCTGGAAGGCGCAGATCCTAGGGCCGCGTCGTGCGTGTGGATGGGTATGAACAAGCGGCAGCTCCCGATCAACAACCCCTGCACCATGGACTGGAACACGATGGCTGGCGGCGCGCGCCAGCGCTTTTGCGAGGCGTGCGACAAGACCGTCCACAACTTGTCGGCCATGACGCAAATGGAGGCGCAGGCGGTGCTGGAGCAGCGCCGCGCGGGACAGCGGCTGTGCGTGCGCTACAGCGCTGGGAACGACGGCGAGATCTTATTTCAGCGCCCGTCTCTCATCCCCGCCGGACTGCTTGTGCGAACGCGCCAGGTCGCGCTGCGGGCGACGCTGGCTGCGGTAGCGGTGGCCGCGGTGGTCGAGGCGCCGGGCTGCGTCCCCGCGGGACCGGTCAGCGGCGCGGTGGCGGCGCGCGTGGCGGCGGAAGAGGTGGTCGATAAGCTGGCCGCGGCGGGGACGTGCTCGATCTCACTGGAGCCGCTGTTGCCGCTGTCGCTGAGCTTTCATTCGTCTTTGTGCGCCCAGCCGGCTGTCGCGCCGGTAGAGACCATTGTTGGGGAAGCGCCGGCGCTGCCGGAGCCGCCGCCGCCCCCGGAGCCGCCGCCGATGCAAGAGCCTCCTGCGATTCCGGCGCCGCCGCTACCGCTGCCGCAGCGCGCCGCGCCGGCCGCGAGCGCGGTGGGCCGCCGCGCCGCCAAAGCGCCCAAGAAGGCCCCGCCCAAGCCGGAGCGCGAGCACATCTTCATGGGCGACATCGCTTATGACTGACGCCGGGCTCTACGTCGGCGGCTTGGGCAAAGGGGGCGTACCGGGCAGCTGCTCGGTGAGCGGGTCGACGCTGTGGTGGCCGATGCCGCGCAGGTAGTGCAGGCGCAGCTCTTGCGAGGTCGTGGCGGTGGCCGAGTCGCCGACTTTCTCCGAGGCAAGCCCCAGCTGCTCATGCACGAGCGAGTCCATGCGGCGGTTGGGATAGCGGCGCAAGAGCTCCTGAGCCCGCGGCAGGCGCTCCAGGGCGAGCCGTGGCTCGTCGAGCTGGACGTGGGCGCGGGCGATGCCGTAAAGGGCCAGGATCTCGGCCTGGGCGTCGTCTTTTTTGCGCGCCCGCTCCAGGGCCTGCTGGGCGTAGGTCATGGCCTTGCGGGCCTCGCCGACTTCCAGGTGGGCGCGACCGATCACGTCGAGCGTCTCCGGCCGCGCCGCGTTCTGCAGCTTGGCGAGGATCTCTTCCGCCTCGGTCAAGCAGCAAAGGCCCGGCTCGCGGTTGCCGCGCTGGAGGTGCGCGGTGGCCAGGTTGGCCAAAAGGTAAGCCTTGTCCTCGTTGGCGTGGCGCAGCAGGGTCCGGTGGCGCTCGTAGGTCGAGACCGCGTGCTCCAGATCGCCGAGCTCCAGGTACGCATCGCCGAGCACCGAGAGCACCCGGCTGCTGTCGAAGGTCTCGCTCCACGACAGAGCGCGCTCGATGTTGGTGGCCAGGAGCGCCACCGTGCGGTGCGGCTGTCCGAGCGCGAGCAGCGCCTTGCCGAGCCGGCACAGGGCGCGGCTCTCGTCGCGGGTGCTCTCCCGCTGACGCGCTTCTTCCAGGCTGCGCTGGAGATAGTCAAGCCCTGCCGACTCATCGCCGGCCTGCAGCGACCACTCGCCCAGGCGCAAGAGTGCGGCGAACATCGCCGGGCGCTCGCCCACCGACTGGGCCACGGCAAGACGGCGCTGCATCGCTTCGACGGCGCGATCCCACTTGAACTGCAGCACGAAAGAATCGGCGAGTCCGTCGAGCGCCCGCCCCTGCAGGCGGGGATCGCCGTGGGTCTTGGCGTGCGCGTACGTACGCTCATAAGCCTCGCAAGCCTTGTCAAACAAGCGAGCCGAGAAATAGGTATAGGCCAGCTTGAGCAGGACCTGGCCTTCCTCGGCGGCGGAGCCGGCGCTGCGCAGCAGCGGCAGGCACTCTTCGTAGAGGCTGGCGGCATGCTCGCGCGACTGACCATCGGTGAGCGCCTCGGCCAGCTCCAGCAGCGCGGCGATGACGCGCGGGGACTCTTGCGCCGCGCGAGCCGCCTCGACCTCGGCTTCCAGCTGCCGCACCCGATCGCTGCGCTCGACGTGGCGAACCATCGGCACGGTCGCCGACGAGATCCGGAACACCGGGATCTCGCTGTTGGACTGCGACGACTCGCTCCCCGACTTGCGGCGGCTCCACGCCTGCCACACCCCGAGCGCGAACATGCTGATCAGAAAGGCCGCGGCGAGCGGCGCGGTCGCACGCTCCGCGTTGCAGCCGACCGTGAGGACCGGCAGACTGGAGTAAACAAACCTGTGCAAGGTCCGCGGCGGCAGAGCTTTACCCGCGCGGCCACAGATCGCCGGCAGCCGTTCGGCTCGACGAGCCCAACGCCGCCCATCGCTCAAGTTTGGCGAGCCACGCACCGTGATTCGATTACCGACTTAGTGCCCGCCCGCCGGCTCACGGCAGAGCTTTTCCAATAATTTGATCGAAGGCTCGCTGAGCCGGCGAAAAATTACGCCCATGCCCTGCGGGCTCTTCTGCACCCGCACCACTTCGCCTACACCCTCGATCACTTCAATCTCATCGAGAAGCAGCGAGAACTTCAAGTTGACCCGGGTGCCGACCGGGAGCGGGTCCTTCGAGCGAATGAACGCCCCGGTGCGCGAGAGGTTGGTGACGTACTCGGAGAGATGATGCTCCACCGTCGCGAACTCTTGGTTTATCGTCACTCGCTCGGCTCGGGGAACGAAGGCGCCTGCTGCCATGAATAGCTCCGTAATGGATCGCTCGGGCGGCTTTGCTGCTCCCCGGGACGGGAGTCCCGGACTCAAGCGGCTGCCGCGCCGAACCTACTCTTGACGATATCCTTGGCTGCCCTGCGGAGCAATGGCGCCGGAGTCTTACGGCGTCTGGGGGTCGGTGGGAGTCGGTGGCGGGTCCGCGGTTTTATCCGCAGCGGCCGCAGCCGGAGCCAGCGGTGGATCGGCAGGGCTCGCAAGCGCCGTGATCGCCGGACTTGCCAGGGCGGTGATCGCCGGGCTCGTCAACGCTGTGGGCTCGGGGAGCGCCAAGGCCGGCGGTGAAAATGCGGTCAGCGCCTGGCCTCCCGCCGCTGCGCCCGAGGACCCTTCTTCCTTGGCGGTTTCGCCTTCTTGCGAGGACGGCCCCTTGCCCGCGGGCTCATCGGCATCGGCTCCGGGGCGCTCCGCGCGTTTGGCGCGCTCGCCACGGTCTTGCCGCTCGGCGCGCTCACCGCGGCCGCCGCGGTCCGGGCGCTCGCCGCGCTCGGATCGCTCGCCGCGGTCCGGGCGCTCGCCGCGGTCCGGGCGCTCGCCGCGGTCCGTGCGTTCGCCGCGCTCGGATCGCTCGCCGCGCTCGGATCGCTCGCCGCGCTCGGGTCGTTCGCTCCGCTCGCCGCGCTCGGATCGCTCCCGGTCGCCGCGTTCCAGCCGCCCTTTCTCGGAGCGCTCGCCTTTTTCTTGCTTGTTATCGGACTTGGCGTCCGTGGAGGCCCCGCGAATCTCGAAGTGCTCCAGGTGGAAGCGCTCGCGCGGCTTGATGGTCAGCTTTTTCTGCAGGCGCTTTTCCAGCGCCTCCAGAAACTCGTTATCGGCGGTGGCCAGGAGCTCGCCGATCTCCGGGTGGACGTTGACGTTTAGCACGTCGTCGGCATAGGCGTGGCCTTCGCGGCGGATCTGGCGCAGGACTTCATAGGCGACGGTGGTCTTGGACTTGAGGTAGCCCTTGCCGTCGCAGTAAAAGCACGACTCGGTGAGCATGCGGCCCAGCGACTCGCGGGTGCGCTTGCGCGTCATCTCGACCAGGCCAAGCTCGGAGATCTTGGTGACGTTGGTCTTGGCCCGGTCGGGCTTGACCGCGTCGGCGAAGGCGCGCATCACCTTGTCCTGGTTGGCCTCGCGGTCCATGTCGATGAAATCGATGATGATGATGCCGCCGATGTTGCGCAGGCGCAGCTGGTCCGCGACCTCCTTGCAGGCCTCGAGGTTGGTCTTGGTGATCGTCTCCTCGAGGTTGCGCTTGCCGACGAAGCGCCCCGTGTTCACGTCGATGGTCGTCAGCGCCTCGCCCTGATCGACGATGAGGGACCCGCCGGACTTGAGGAACACCTTGCGCTCGAGGGCCCGGTCGAGCTCGATCTCGATGCCGTAGCCGTCGAAGATGGGGTCCGAGCCCTCGTACAGCTCGATCTTGTGCACGAACTCCGGCATGAAGGCGTTCGTGAACTTGCAGAGGCGCTCGTACTCGGCCTTGCTGTCGATGATGAGCTTCTCGACGTCGGGCGTGAACAGGTCCCGCACCGTGCGCAAGAGCAGGTCGAGGTCGTTGTACAGGAGCGCCGGGGCCTTGGCCACCTCGGCCTTCTTGAGGATGGAGTTCCACAGCTTGATGAGGAACTCCATGTCCGCGCGCAGCTCGTGCTCGGACACGCTCTCGGCGACGGTGCGCACGATGAAGCCCGTGCCCGGCGGCCTCATGGAGTCCACCACCGCCCGCAGGCGCTCTTCGGCGCTCCAGTCCTCGGGGCGCTTGGGCGCTTTGGCCGGTGTTTCGGGAGACGGTGCAGTGACCTGCGCAGGATCCTTCGACATGACCGCCACAGTAGCCTGAGCTGCGCGCAACCACCTCGAAAGCGTGGGTTGAGGGATTCCGACTTCGGGCGCGAGAGCGGTCGCCGTCTTGGCTCGGGGGCCGCTCATGCGCTGGACCATCTTGGACTTGAAAGCTTCGCTGTACTCCGTCATTGTCCGGCTGCTCTCCGCCTCCTGCTACGCCGCTCCGGACACTGCCCAGAGCGGATCAAACGGGGTGACAACTATCCTGACGCAGGGGGGATCATGCTCCACAACCGCGAGGACCTCTATCCCGAGCCCACGCGATTTCGGCCTTCCCGCTTCCTCGATCGCAAGTTCACTCCCTTCGAGT
>CALFML010000877.1 GCA_937879845.1 uncultured Myxococcales bacterium | reverse complement strand
TCGCGATCGCGCTGGTGCTGGCGCTCGGCGGCGGCAAGCCGCCCGAGCCGGTGGCCTTCCCGACGCCGGCGGAGGCAGCGCCGGCGGCGTTCTCGATGCCGATGACCTCCTCCGGCGGCACCCAGAGCATGGCCAAAGCTTCGGGATCTTCCAAAGGGCTCATCATCGGCGTCGTGGTGCTCCTGGCCATTCTGGGAGCGCTTGGTTATGTGTTCGTGTTCAACAAAGACCGCGGGGTCAAGCCGACCACGACCAGCGGCGTCGATCCGACCAGCGGCGGCGCCGGCACCACGCCGGCCGCCGACACCGCCGGCAACCCCGGCGCCAAGCCCGGCACCAACGAACCGCCCAAGCCGCCGGAGCCGCTCAACGTCCCGGTAAAGCCCACCGAGTCCGCCGACGGCATCGAAGTCACCACCGAGCCGTCGGGCGTACGCATCGACTTTGGCGGCAAGCAGTACGGCCCGACCCCGGCCCGCGTGCCCGGTCTGACCGTCGGCAGCCAGGTCAAGCTCAGCCTCCGCGGCTACCAGGAGGCGATGATCCGCCTGCACAACCAGCCGGAGGAGGGCAAGCCGCTGTTCTTCAAGCTCACGGCGATTGAGCGCGTGGTGGAGATCAACTCCACGCCCAAGGGCGCCGATGTGCTGCTCGACGGGAAAAAGGTTGGCAAGACACCGTTTATCCTCAAGAAGCTGGACACCGCGAAGGTGCACCAGATCGAGCTCCGGCGCGCCGGGTTCGCGCCGTGGACGCACAACGTGTCGGATACCGAGTCGTTCGTGGTGAAAAACCGCAAAGAGGTTCTGACCCTCAATGCGACGCTGACCACCGCCGAGGAGGCGAACAAGAAGGGAGCGCACGCGCCCAAGCACGATGGCGCTGCCGGCGATGCCGCCTCCGGCGCCGCTCCCGCCGCTCCCGCCGAGGCGCCCAAGACCCCGGACACCGCCGCTCCTGCCGCCTCCGCCCCGGCTCCCGAGCCTGCCAAAGAACCGGCCAAAGAGCCGTCCGCCCAGTAACCAATACTCAACCTCGCAATCCCCCCTGCCGCCGCCCTGAAGCTGTAGCAAAAACTGCGCGACCCGATTTCGCGTCCGACCGTGCAGGCAGCCACGCTGCTGCTCCGCGCGCTCGGACACGGTCTGTCTGCTTCGGGGGGCCGCTCGCTACGTTTTGCCACAGCTTGCAAGGAGGGTCGGGCGCAGCCTCTGCGCAGGTGCGCACCGGACGGAAATCGACCGCGGAGCCGCGCGCCGCGGTCGGTTGGTGCTAGACTCCGTCGCTGTGCAGACCTTCTCTCGCTTTGCGTTGTTAGCGCTTGCCGCCGCGTCGGTCGCTGCCTGCCGTTCCGCCAGCTCGCCGCCGCAAGCCGCGGCACCGGCGCAGCCGAGCACGCCTCCGACTCCGCCAGCGCCGCTGCCGCCGCCGCGACCGCCTTTCCAGCGCAGCTCGATTCCGCGCATCGATGTTCATACCCATGTAACCCTGGGCGCCGGAACGCGCGCCGCGCGCATGCTGGAGAGCTACGGCATCGTCCATGCGGTCAACCTATCGGGACCGCCGCCCGGCCGCGGCCTGGATGATTTCCTGGCCGACAGCGAGGTCGCCTACCACCGCTTCGCCGTGTTCGTCAACCTCCCCTGGGAGCTGTGCGGCAAGCCCGGCTGCGGCAAGCCGCTGGCGGCGGAGCTGGCCAAGGCCAAGGCCATGGGCGCACGCGGGCTCAAGATTGCCAAAGGTCTGGGCCTTGTCTACCTCGGTCCCGATGGGAAGCTCCTGCGCGTGGACGACCCGAGCCTCGATCCGGTGTTCGAAAAAGCCGGCGAACTCGGCATGCCCATCGCCATTCACGTCGGCGATCCCCAGGCCTTCTGGCAAGAGCCCGGCCCCGCCAACGAACGCAACGAGGAGCTCGAAGCCCACCCCGAGTGGAGCTTCTACACCGAGTACAAGTCCGGCCGCATGCCGTCCTGGCGCGAGCTCTACGACGCCTTCCTCCGCCGCGTCGCCCGCCACCCCAAGACCACCTTCATCGGCGTCCATTTCGGCAACGCCCCCGAGGAGCCGGAGCTCGTGGCGCAGTCGCTCGACCGCTACCCCAACCTGTTCATCGACACCGCCGCCCGGATTCCCGCCATCGGCCGCACCGACGCCACCCACTCCCCCGCCCGCATGCGCGAGATCTTCCTCAAATACCAGGACCGCATCCTGTTCGGCACCGACACCGGCGTCGGCCGCAGCCCCCAAGCGCTGATGTTCGGCTCGACCGGCCTCCTACCACCCACCCAAGCCGACGCCGACCGCTTCTTCGAGTCCACCTGGCGCTACTTCGAGACCGCCGACACCGACATCCCGAGCCCCACCCCCATCCAAGGCCGCTGGACGATCTCCGGCATCAACCTACCGCGCCCCGTGCTGGAGAAGCTCTACTTCAAAAACGCCCAGCGCATCCTCGGCCTATCCCTTCCCGCCGCACTACTCCCCCCCCAAGAACGCGGCAAAGTCCCCCAACTCAACGATCTATAGCAATCCCCATCGGCGCCACTAGGCGTGGGCCGACCGGAGATATTTTTTTCGGACCCAGTCCGAAAAAAATATCGCAGGGAAGGGGGCCCCGCGCCGATCCCTACGATGCAGCCCGCGACGACCGAATATCTACTTGATCAGCGCCGTAACGTAGTACTCGATATTCGAGCACGCCCACCACTTGCCCTTGTCCTGGCGGTAGCGCAACGTCGTCCGCTGGCCGCTCGCCTCGAACTTCTGCATCTCACCGATGAGCGGATCATTATCCGACGGCGCGTCGATATTAAACTCCCACACCTCCGGCACCGCCCCGATGACCGTGGTGTTGGTGATGACGAGCTCTCCCACCCAGTAGCGACACAGCGGCGACCCCTTCTTCGCCACCTTGCGCACGATCCCCGATCGCGTCCCCGTCGATATGCCGTGGTTCCACCAGGCGCGCACGAGCTGCCAGCCGACCACCAGCAGCACCACCGCAACGCCGCCCAGAATCAGCTTCCACTTGGTCGAACTCGGAGCAAGACGATTAGCCATACGGTTATGCTAGTACAACCTACGCTCGGGGTCCGGGAAAACCGCCCCGCCCCGCCCCGCCAAGCCAGGTAAAGGAGCCAAACCAGCCATGATTACCACCCCCTCAGGACTCAAGTACATCGACGAAGTCGTCGGCACCGGCCCGAGCCCCAAGTCCGGCAAGAGCGTCACCGTCCACTACACCGGCCGCCTCACCGAAAACCAGGCCGAGGGCCGCAAGTTCGACAGCTCCGTGGACCGCGGCAAGCCCTTCACCTTCGTCATCGGCGTCGGCCAGGTCATCAAAGGCTGGGACGAGGGCGTACTCACCATGAAGGTCGGCGGCAAGCGCAAGCTCATCATCCCCGCCAGCCTCGGCTACGGCGCGCGCGGCGCCGGCGGCGTCATTCCCCCAAACGCCGAGCTACGCTTTGACGTGGAGCTGCTCAGCGTCGAGTCGTAGGGTCCGCACTACACCTTGGTCGTCACCGCGCGAATGAAGCGGACGACCTGCCCCGCCAAGGGACTCAGCGGCAGCGACAGCTGTGACACGATGCCGAAGTGGTTGCCGTACGGCGTCACCACGTACTGCACCGCAATCCCCTTGGCCGACAGCGCCACCGAAAACCGCTTGGACTGATCCAAATCGACCAGCTCATCCTCCTGCGAGTGGATGAGCAGCCACGGCTTCTGCACCGCCAGATTCAGATACTGCGGCGAGGCCAAGCGCCACTTGTCGGTGGCCTCGCCGAACGCGGTGACGAGGAAATCGTCGCGGTAACTCGGGAAGGTGATGGCAAGCTGCTGCAGATCGTAGATGCCTTCAAGCCCGATAAAGCCGCATAAGGACTCCGGGCTGTCGCCGTAGGCTTTGAGAAACTCCGGGGCGAAGGCGAGCATCGCCGAGATGTGGGCGCCGGCCGAGTGACCACCGACCACCACGCGGGTCTTTTGGTAGCCGTACTCCGCGGCATGTTGGCGCAGCCAGGCCACCGCCGCCGCCGCGTCT
Organism: uncultured Myxococcales bacterium; assembly: GCA_937879845.1. GTDB lineage: Bacteria > Myxococcota_A > Polyangia > Palsa-1104 > JAEUJZ01 > CALFML01. Next base: position 252 of record CALFML010000877.1, on the reverse strand, counting down.
TGCGCTTGCGCGGGGTGGCGCGATTTTCCGTCGGAGGCCAGGCGGTAGTTGGGAATCGCCACCGCGATCCCTTGGGTGGCCAGCGACAGACCGAGGAGCGCGTATTGATCCTTGTCGCCGCCGATCCATGCGCCGCCGTGGAAATACACGAACAGCGGCACGGTGGAAAGCTGCGCCGCCACGGCGGCCGTGGGCGACAGCGCCGACGACGCCGCCGCCTGCGCCAGCTTGGGCGAAGGCGGCGCCGGCAGG
>CALFML010000876.1 GCA_937879845.1 uncultured Myxococcales bacterium | reverse complement strand
CGGGAGTGGACGGGGGTCGCGCCAAGCGCGTACCGGTCAAACGCAGAGCCCGCCTGCTAGCGGACGCCTTTCATCCACGGCCTAGATCAGGTTGCTCGGGTTGGAGCACGCCGACTTCGACACCGCTGGCGCAGGCGGCCGCCCCGAGAGGTCGATCGTCGCAGCGTAATAGGAACTGGAATTCGCGAAGGGTGCGATGCGCTGTCCGAGCTCGAGCCGGAACGGTGCCCGTCCCGGCGCGCTGCCCGAGAACACCCGTTGCCACTCGCCGGCGCCGAATTCCTCGCAAGCGATCTCGGTGAGCGTGACGCCGCGCACGCGCATTGCACCGACGATGTCGTAGGGTGGCTCGGCGCCGACCTCCATCCAGCTCATTCCCAAGGTCTTCGCGGCGGGTGAACCGGTCACCGAGACCTCGAACTTGCCCAGGCGACCGCTCGCCGACAGCTCGCGTGAGCGGGGCCTGGCCGCCCAGCGCACGCCGGCCAGGCGCTGGCGCAGACTCGCCAGCGGCACCGCTTCACCCGCCGAGGCCGGCAGGGCGGCCAGCAGTGCATCGGTCGCCTCCGCACTCTCGGTGACCTTGCCCCAGTCCGCCACACATTGCTCGTCGGCCCAGCGTGCAGCATCCGCACTGCGCGAAACATAGGCCTGGCGGCATCCGGCCAGGAAGCGCGAACGCGCCGCGGGCGGCACCACCAGGGGCGCGGGCGGGGAACCCGCCGCTGCGCCGACACCTGGCGCCGCCGGCACAGGCGCGGCGGCACTCAGGTGGGGGAGGCTCGCGGCACGGTGAGTCGGCGGCGGTAGAGCAGGCAGAGCGGCTGCGCACCGCCGGCGCTGCGGCGCTTGCAGAGCGCAAGCTCGATGAGGCGCGGCAGGCGCTGGAGGACTCCTATGCGCGCCTGGCCGCACCCGAGACGTTGTACTACTTAGGACAGCTCGCCCTTGCAGAGTCCAAAGTGCTGGAAGCCCAGGATCTGATGCGGCGCTTTGTCCGCGAGGCGGGGGCCGCAGCGGATCCGCAGCAACAAAAAGAAGCGGCGCGGATCGCTCTTTTGCCCAGTCAGCCGTTCGGGGAGCTGGAGATCCTAAGCGCCCGCAACACCCTGGTGCGGGTCGACGGACGGCTGCTTGGGGTCTTGCCGCTGGCGCAGCCCTTGCTTGTGACCAGCGGCACCCACACCGTCGTCCTGCAGCTTGGCTCGCAGCGCCTGGAAAGCCCGGTCGAGATCCGCACCGGACGCGCCGCCCAGCTGCGCTTCGATCTGCAGACCGGCGTTGCCGTGGTGACGCTGCCGCCGACCGTCCTTTTGGTGCAGGACTACGGCGCCTTCCCGCCGACCGTGCAGGATGTGCTGGCAAACGCCGCGGAGCAAGCGGTACGGGCCGAGTCCCATGCCATCCTCCATCCGCGGCCGGCGCTGGTCCGGGCTCCGGAGCTTGCGAGCTGCGTGCGTACGCAGCCCTGCCAGGTCCAGCTCATGCAGCGCAACGAAGTGGAGTATGCGATTGCCCTGACCCTGCTTTTGCCGGTCTCCGCCCCCGCGCCGGCTCCGGCGGCGGGAACGCCGACAGGGGTGGGAGCTGCGCCCGCGGGCGGGGTGATCCTGCACGGGGAGCTTCTGGATGCGGCGATGGGACAAGAGGTGGCGCTGTCCTTGAATCAGCCCATCGATCTGAGCGTGCCGGCGCAAGCGGCGGCAACCACTACCGAGCTTGTGGCGCGGCTGCTAAAAGAAGGCCGGGCGCGGCCGCGCGGTACGCTGGAGATAAGCTCGAACCCGCCCGGCGCTTCGGTCGTGCTTCCCTATGGAACGACCGGCCTCACCCCGTACTCGCACCCGGCTTGGGCCGGCTCCTACGACGTGATGGTGCAGAAGCCCGGCTATGCTCCGGCGCGGCTGCGGGTAAACATTCTGCCCGAACAAAAGGAGTCGCAGCAGCTTACGCTTACGCCGCTCGCCGGACCGCCGCCCAAGCGCCCCTTGTGGCGTACGGTGACCGGCGCGGTCGCCATCGGCCTCGGCGGCACGATCCTTCTTACCACCACAAGCTCGCTTTTTAGCAGCGACTCCAGCACCGTGGCCGTCGGGGCCAGCGGTGTGACCGTGGGCAGCCTCCTAGTCGTCGGCGGAGTGCTTCTGTTGACGCTGCCGGTAAAGAAGCCCGCGCCCAAACCCTCTACCACCCAGGTTCCCTGAAGGAGTTGTTCATGACCAAGCGCATATCCCTTTTGATCGCTCTGGCACTCACCATGGCGCCGGCGCTGGGCCGGGCCGACAGCCTGTTTGATACGGTCAAGCAGGCGGCGCAGAGCGAGGCCGGCAAGGCGGTTACCAATAAGGCGATCGACGCGACCAAGGGCGCGGTCGGCAAGGCCGCCACCGGCAAGCTGGAAAAGGAGCTCAACGACCGGCTCCTCACCGAGGCGCGTAAGAACCAGTGCAGCTTCAAAAAAGACAGCGATGAGCTGGAAGCGGGCTGCGACAGCAAAGCCAAAAAGCTCGCCCAGACCATCATCGATGTGAAAAAGAAGCTAAACTCCGTCGGCGTCTCCGGCTTCAAGTTCGAGGTCTCCGGACATACCGACACCACCGGTTCGGCGGCGCATAACAAAGAGCTGTCGGCCAAGCGGGCCGCCGTCATGGTCCGGCAGCTCGTCGCCAACGGCGTTCCGGAAAACGAGATCATCTCGGTTGGCTACGGTGCTGAGCGCCCGCTTGTAAAGGTCGACAACACCCCGGCCAAGCAAGCCAAAAACCGCCGGTATGAGCTCCGCGTCCGCATATAGCGCCGTAGCGCCATCGCAAAGGACCTGGCGCCCGGATATAGCGCCATAGCGGAACACAAATGCGGACTTGCAGACGCGGCGCGGACTGAAATACGATAAGACTGGGGAGTCTGCGGAAAAATGCCCGGGGAGGGGGAGTCTGGACGATGAGCCGTGCTGAGATGAGCGACAAGCCCGATGCGGAAAAAGGCCCCAGCCTGCCGCGTGAGACCGAGGCGTTCCGCGACGCGCGCAGCCACGCGCAGCCGCGCAGCTGGCTCGGACCGCTGCTCGCGCTGACTACGGCGGCTCTGCTCGTACTTATAATCGGCGAGCTGCTCGATGGCGGCAATGGGCTGCTGAGCGCCCTCCGCCACCCGGAGTCGAGCATCGGCTCCAACACCCTGGGCAACGTCGGTCAGGTGGTGTCGCAGGTGCTGGGGGTGGCGATCTCGGTGGTGGCTATCATCGTCGAACTTGCCGCCAACCGCTACACCCATAGGCTCACCGAGCTATTTTTTCGGGCCCGCAGCAACTTCATCGTCATGGGGCTGTTCGTCATCTCCGGCATGCAGGCGCTGTGGGTGTCGTTCACCTACACCTCCAGTTATGTACCGTCGGCATCGACGGCGCTGTCGATGGTGCTGATGAGCATCTCGGTGCTCGCGCTCTTGCCCTACTTCGCCTATGTCTCGGCCTTCGTCAAACCGCTCAACGTCCTAAACCGGATTCGCAGCCAGACGCAGCGCACCATCGAGCGCGGACCGCGCGGCAAAAACCCCGAGCAGGGAGAGCAGGTGCAGTACCTGGCTGCCGACGGGGTGGTACAGCTGTCCGACATCGCGATGAACTCGATGGTGAATCAGGAAAAGGGCATCGCGATGGCAGCGGTCAACTCGCTGGGCGACCTGATGCTCCAGTACCTGGACATAAAAGGCTCGCTGATGGAGTCCTGGTTCCGCGTCGGCCATGAGGTCAGCGGCAACCCCGATTTCATCTCGCTTACCGATGGGGCGCGCGGCGAGCTCGAACGCAACCGCAGCTGGTTTGAGTTCATGGTGCTGCGCCAGTACGAAGGGATCTTCCGCAGCGCCCTGAACACCTACCGCGAGATCTGTTATCTGCTAGCCATCAACACGCGGCGGCTCGCCGAGGCGGCGCTGGAGCGCAAGGATGCGGCGACGTTCGAAGTGGCGGTCAAGTTCTTCAACACCTACCTGCGGGCGACGATCAACAGCCACGATGTGCGCACGGCGTACAACGTCCTCAATCAGTACCGCCTGCTGGCGGAGTGGGCGCTGCGGCGCGGCGATGCCAAGGTGGCGATCAGCATCGCCAACTACTTCAAGTACTACGGCCAGCTGGCGTTCAGCGCCGACCTCGGGTTCATTCTGGAGACCACGGCGTACGACTTGTGCACGCTCAACGAGCTGGCGTTCGATCTCAAGATCCCCGAGCGCGCGGAGCTTTTGGATGTCTTCCTGCAAGTGGACAAAGAGAGCGAAGCGGTGGAGAAAGAATCGGCGCTGCGCGGCGTGCGCAAGGCGCAGATCAAGCTGGCGGCGTACTATCTTTTCCACGCCGATGTCGCGGCGGCGCGCGAGATCTACCGCGACATGGCGGAAGAGCAGGCGGCGCGCCTCATCTCGATCCGCGAGGAGCTCCTGGCCGTCGAGAGTCCTTACTTCTGGGAGATCACCGACCGCGGCACCAACTTCGACTGGATGCCGCCCGAGTGCCGCAGCCGCGTGCTCGAGTTCTTCAGCTGGTTTGGCGAGATGCTGCCGCCGCACGTCGATACTCCGCCGAGCGGCGCGCCGACCTTCCGCAGAGACTAAGCGGGCTACTGGCAGGAAGTCAGGGACGAGATCCAGTCACTTACGACCTGGACCCCCTGCGTATCGACGAGGTTGGAGCCCACCGGCGGCATCCGGTTGGCCCCCACCGCCTGCGGCCGCAGCGCGATCAGCGACTTGGCAGGCATCCCGGGCACGAGCAGCATGGCGCCGGCGACCCCGAGATCCCCGGCCTCGGGCACCACGTTGCACGCCGCGGTTCCCGTCAGGCTGGTGGCGAAGCGCAGATCGAGGTTGCCGCGACCGCCGCCATTGGGCCGGTGACACGGCGAGCAGTTGGCGTGCAGGTACGAGCGGGCGCGCTCGGCCAGCGGCCGGTCGCCCGTCGGGCTGGGGAAGGCGGTGAGCTGCTCGACGGGCGCGCTCAACGGGGCGCTGAGCACGCCGATGTGCTCCAGGGTCTTTAGCTGGTTGGCGAGCCGGTTGGTGCTGGCGTAGACCATGCTGGTGTTCAGCTGACCGATCTCCAGCCCCAGGGTGTTGCCGGCGGTCGCGGTGTGGCAGCGCACGCACTCGCTGCGGCTCGGGTAGGACCAGGTCTGGCTGCCTACCTGCTTGGACTTGCCCGCCGGCAGGAGCACCGCGTCCGACTGATCGTCGAGCCACTCGTACGAGTAGCCGGCCCAGCCGCCGTCGTCGTGGCGCACGAGATGACCGCGTCGCGCGACAATACCAAGTCATTCAACCCGCGCGGGGCGGCCTGGGCCCTGCTCGAGGGCCGCCTCGACGCCATCGGCGTCACCGGTCACCTGATGGACGCAAGCATCGATACCGGGCCGATCCTCCGCCAACGGCCGGTGGATGTGGCCGGCTTCGCCACGCTCCCGGTCCTGGAGACGGAACTCTGGCGGTTGATGCCCGCCATGCTGACCGAGGCGACCCTGGCGCTGCGCAACGGCGCGACGGCGAAGCCACAGGCGACAGACACCCGGCAGTACTTCCACCTGCACGGACACCTCCGGGCTCTGGTGCCCGAAGCGATGGCGGTGCTCGGGAGCCGGCGTTAGGCCGCCTTCCGGCGCAGCGCTCCGGTCCCGCGCGCGAGCTCGGTGATCCTGGCCCAGTCGCCCTGGCGCAGGGACTCGCGCGGCACCAGCCACGAGCCGCCGACACAGACGACGTTGGGTAGCGCCAGGTAGCGCTTGGCCTTTTCCGGGTCGATGCCGCCGGTCGGGCAGAACCTGGCCGCGGGCAGAGGCGAGGCCAGCGAGCTCAGCAGCTCGACGCCGCCCGCGGCCTCGGCCGGGAACAGCTTCATATGGCCATAGCCGCGCTCGAGCACCGACATCACCTCGCTGGCCGTGGCCGTGCCCGGCAGCAGCGGCACCGGCGAGCCGGCCGCGGCGTCGAGGAGCTGCGGTTCGCGCCCGGGTTCTTCGACCCCGCCGCGCCGGGCTACTGGTCGTACGCGTTCGCCTGGCGGACCGAGGACGCGGCGGTGCTCGACGCCGCGGCGCTCGGCGCCGAGCTGACGACCTACTTCCGCGGCCTGCTCGCGGCGGTCGGCGGCGGCGCGCTCGCCGGCCTCGATCGGGTCGCGGTGCGCGCCACCGGCGCCGGGCCGCGGCTCGCGCTCACCGCCGACGTGGTCGACGCGTTCAAAACCCGGCGCCCGCTCGCGCTCACCGGCTGGGCCGCGCGCGTGCCGTGCGCGGGCGGGGGCGCGCTGTGGCGGTTCGTGCTCGCGCCCGCGGCCAGCGGCGTGCGGCCTGAGATCGG
>CALFML010000875.1 GCA_937879845.1 uncultured Myxococcales bacterium | reverse complement strand
GAGTTCAGACGTGTGCTCTTCCGATCTGGATGAGGCGCACGATCTCCTCGGGCTTGAACGGCTTGAGGATGTAATCGTAGGCGCCCTTCTTCATCGCCTCGATCGCGGTCTCGACGGTGCCGTAGCCGGTCATGATGATCGTGACCAGGTTCATGCGGGCGTCGGCGATGTGCTGGAGCAGCTCCAGGCCGCCCATGTGCGGCATTTTCAGATCGGAGAGCACCAGGCTGTAGCTGCGGCGCTGCAGCTCCTGCCAGGCTGCGGCCCCATCTTCGGCGGTGCGGACGGAGAAGCCCTCCAAGGTAAGGAAGTTGGCGAGCACTTCCCGGACGACCTTCTCGTCATCGACCACCAGAACGCGAGCCGGTTCGTCGAGATGCGTAGAATCCATCGCGGTTAATCTACCCTTTCTGAGGCCCCGCTCGCAACGCGCGCCCGATTCCCGTCGAGCGGCACCATCAAAAAAACCGGCGCAGCCGTTCCGGCGCCGTTCCGCAGTATTTCCGCGGGCTTCCCGGCGCCGGCCATTTTCCGCTTTTCGTGCGGCTTGGCGCTTTTGTTATGCTGCGCCGCGACTTAACCGCTCGACCCAAAATCCACGGAGGCTCCGCATGGCGAAAAACCTGGCTGAACGCAACCCCCACGACGCGTGGCACGCTCAAGGCGTGCGCCGGTACACGCGCGCGGCCGCGGCGCTGTTGGGGCTGGGTCTTTTGTGCGGCCCCGGCGGCTGCAGCAAGGGCGGCGCTCCGGATCTGAACGGCTGCGTCAAGCTGTCCGACCCCGCCCCCGGCGATAGCCCTACGGTCCCGAGCCGATCGCTGTACGTCGAGATGCGCACCCCGACCATGGCCCGCTTGACGATCCCGCTCGATGGCAGCGGCGGCACCTACTCTGGCTCGCATACCTTCGATCAGTGCGATGAGCAGGGTAGCTACTCCGTCGAACAGGTCGTACTCGTCGATATAAACAGCGATCCGGTGGCCGTCGCCACCCGCAGCGGCTCAAGCTACAACGTCGCCTACCAGGGCGGCCAGAAGACCACGGTCACCGGATCGAGCTTCGGCAACATCACCTCCACCTACTCCGCCCCGGCGACCGGCGCGGTGATGCTGCAGAACGTGACGACTTCGACGGCGATGGCCCGCCAAGGCGATCCGGTCACCGTGCAGGTCGCCGTGAGCGGCGATTCCTGCGGCGTCCGCGAGAGCCAGTGGTGGTTGTCCTCGCCCTCGATCGGCACGCCCCCCGCGCAAGTGCAGGTGATCCCGGGCGGGTCGGGGAGCGTAACCTTGCGGGTGCCGCCGACCACGGCAGAAACCATCTACTTTATCGAAGGTCAAGTCACGATCAAGTCCGGCGGACGAATGTTCGAGGTGCGGCGCAAGACGGCCGGCGATACGGTGTACTCGATCTACGATAAGAGCGCTGGGACCTACATGGCGACCCAGGTGCCGGTGGCCATGGTCATGATCAGCCCCAACCCTGATGCCGACAAGGTCGCGCCGCAGATACTCAGCGTCGATGCCTCCCCCGCCAACCCCGTGCGCTGCGGGACCGAGAGCCTCACCATCCATCTAAGCGATGACAAAGGGCTGCCCGCCGGCCAGAAGGTCAAGGTGTGGCTCGGAACGCTCGACAACCCCAAGCTGACCAGCACCATGGTGACCGGCAGCGAGTACATGTACGGCTCGTTCCAGATCCCGCTCGATGCCCCGTCCGGCGCCTGGTATGCGTGGCCGGAGGTCGTGCTCGATGCCGCGGGCAACCCCGCCCAGGCGACCTTCAGCGGCGGCAAGATCACCGTCGCCGGAGCGCCGCAGCCGATCGCCGCCGGGACCTTCGTGGTGCCGAGCAACACCGTGGTCGTGCCCGATGCCGGGGTGCCGCTGCCGCTGGATCTGGGCGCTCAGCCCGATATGGCGATGCCGCTGCCCGCGGTGCTAAACGCCATCACCGTCATGCCGAGCTCGGTCACCATGCCGGGGATGCCGGTGACGGTCACGGTGTCGTGGACGGATAACCTGCAGATCTTGAAGTAGAAGCTGGGCTCCCCGCCGGGCGGCGCTGCGTTGCCGCCCCAAATCCCGTCAAGATGCGCCGCGGCGCGCCGCGCGCAGGACCTGTTCGCTCAGCAAGTAGCCAAGGCCCGCGTTTACCAGCTGATAGACCAGCTGGCCGCGGTGCTTGCCGATGCCCGAGGCGGCGGCGTTGAGGTCCCAGTGATAGCGGTGGAGCAGATCCAGCAGCACGGCCCGGCGGATCTGCGCCCCCGACAGCCGGAAGGTCTTGAGGTACTCCAAGGTGCCGTCTTCGCGGGTGATCTGCTCGCCGATGTGGTTTTCTTCGTCCTCGACAAGGCTCGTGCAAAAGCGCGACAGCAGAAACGGGCCGGCCTGATACACCCGCTGCGAGTGGACGTTGCGGTCCAAAAGCCCCTGCGTAAACAGCCGGCTGTTGTCCGCCCAGCGGGTATGCGCCGTCGCCAAAAAGGCGCGCAGCTCGGTGAGGCTTTTGATCGCCGCGGTGCGCTCGGGCAGGGCGAAATCGAGCTCGGGCAGGCTGTGGTAGTGATGGCTGTAGGCGAGGATCAGCTCGCCGTAGAAATCCTCCAGCAGAGTGCGGTGCAGCTGGCGGTAATCGGCGGGGTGCGGCACCACGAACGCCGAGGCCAGCGCGTCGGCGACCAGCACCAGCACGCCACACTGCTGCTCATGGATCTCAAAGATCCGCAGCGCATCCTCCAGATGGCCAATCATGCGGCCCGGCGCGACCTGCTCGGTCCGCGGGTCCAGGCCGCGGCGCAGCACCTGCTGGGAATATTCGCTCCAGGCGAGCTCCGGGCCGCCGAAGTGCAGCACCATGAAGCCCTCCATGGCCAGATGCAGCGGCAGAAACCGCAGGGTCTGCCCCGACTCGCGCTTGACCATCCGATGGACCAGGCGCACCGCCCAGGGGTCGGCTTTCTTCGACCGCGCCGGGGCTTCCTCATCTTGACCAAGCTGAGCGCCGAACGCCGAGACCGGCGAGCCGTCGTCGCTCCACGACAAGACCAGGCCGTGCGGCACATAGGCCATCGTCATGCCGGCGATGACGGCATAGTAGGTGAGGATCAGGAAGCCGGTGACGATCGCGCACGCGATGCCCGCTGCGGGCTGCAGTCCCGACGCGATCGCGAACGCCATCGCGAGCGGCAGCGCGACGAAGCCGACGGTGATGCCGGCGAGCACGTCGGCGACCAGCGTGCCGCGGTCGTATTGGCGCAGGCACAGGACCGACTTCGGCAGCCACGGCCGCAGCCACTCCGGGAACTCCGACGGATCGGCGATCGGCACGGCGGCCGTGGCCAGCGCGGACAGGGAACGAATGCGGGTCATGTCTTGTCTCCTTGTTTTATTCGTAGAGGGACGAGTTGCCCTCGTCCCTACGTTTTATCACAACTTAAAAAACTTTAACCCATTCTACGGTGTGGATTTTACAAACTGGATCGCACGTGCATGATATCGCCTTCTTTGACGATATATTCCTTGCCTTCGAGGCGGAACTTGCCTTTTGCCTTCGCTTCATTCATAGACCCGAGGCTGATCAAATCTTCATAAGCCACCACCTCGGCGCGAACGAATCCACGCGAAAGATCGGTGTGAATTTCTCCCGCGGCTTCCTGTGCTGTCGCGCCGCGGTGGGTGACCCAGGCGCGCACTTCATCTTCACCCACGGTGAAGAAGGTTAACTCTTGCAACAACTCATACGAGAGGTTGATCATACGGTTGAGGCTCAACTCCTTGATGCCATATTCATCCATGAACACGGCTGCATCTTCCGCAGAGAGCTGTGCAATCTCCATTTCAAGTTTGCCCATCAACGCCACCGAAGGATGATCTAATTTCGCATCCGGTGCAGACTGTCCCTCGCCAAGGTTGAACACGGTTAACAAACGTTTGCGGGTGAGCAAGCCAAAGCTGGAGAGTTCTTTTTCTTCTTCGGCATTGTATTCAAGGTCGCGCAGGGGTTTGTTATCAGAAAGAGCTTTGTGCATCTTCTCGAACAGCAGATCGGAAGAGCGTCG
>CALFML010000874.1 GCA_937879845.1 uncultured Myxococcales bacterium | reverse complement strand
CTCAGACCAAATTTCGATGGTCGGGATGGACCAGCACGTAGCCGGCAATCAGACTCGGCTTTGCGTCGAGCTACCCGCGTCGGCAACGGAGAGCGTGTCGATAGATATCGAAGCCCTGGACAGCGGCGGCTGCAAGCTCGCTTCCACGAGCGTCAGCGACAACGTTCCCAAAGACTGGCCCCATCATTATTATTATGCAAAATCCTTTGTATCGAGCGGGACAGTCAGCTCTGACGGCTGGTGCCGATTGGAGTTTCGCAAAGATACCGTTCCCAATCTTAGCTTGGTTCAAGGCATCGCGGGGAGCTCTGCGCAAGATGTATGGATGCTGGACTCTTTGGGCATTCTCCTTAACTGGAACGGCCAGTCATGGTCTGTGGTCTCCCAAGTGGCTCCGTGGGGCGTCAAGAGTATGTGGGGGAGCCCGGGCAAAGAGCTATGGACCGTCAGCGCTGAGGAAAAAGTCGGGCATTTCGTGGACGGTAGCTGGCGATCCTATAGTGTAAGCGGACAACTCCGTGACATATGGGGCAGCGGCCCAAGCGATCTTTGGTCCGTCGGAGAGCCGGGAGATATGTGGCAAATCCTCCGCAGCTCGGGCGGGGGGGAATGGACTTCCATCGCCGGGCCTTCCGGTACGCCCAAGCCGCTCTATCAAGTTTGGGGCAGAGGACCGGACGACATCTGGATGGTAGGCGCCGAGCTTACTATTTTGCATGCAGACCAAAGCGGCAACGTCGTCTCCTCGCCAACGAGCACCGGCGATTCCACCGCCGACCTCTATGGTGTATGGGCCAGCGGCCGGGACGATGTCTGGGCCGTCGGCGCGGGCGGAGTGATTTTGCATAAGGTCGGCGGCAATGCCTGGGACCTAAACTACAAGGAGGCGGTTCACTTGCTCCATTCCGTGTGGGGAAGCAGCCGCACCAATGTATGGGCGGTGGGCGAAAATGGTACGATCTTACACTGGGATGGCACCGCCTGGAAATCCGTTGTGTCAGGCACCTCGGAGACCCTTTACCGCGTCTGGGGAACTGAAACCGGAGAGGTCTGGGCGGTGGGTGGCAGAGGGACGATCTTACACCATGCCGGAGGCTCATCTTAGGAACCGCCACTGGACGCGGATCAGCTCCCTACTGCGCGGATTTCAGGCGTGTGATTGCTCGGATTCCGTATGCCGCGTGCAGACCGTGGCGTTCCCAGCTAACGCGCAATGTGGGTCGCAAGGACCTCGCGCATTGAAATCGGGGGTCGCCCGAGCAGGCGCTGCAGGGTGGAATCCACGGCGGCAAACTCCCTCTGGCGGCTTGCGACGAACAGACCCACTAGCAGATCGGCTCGCGGCTCAGGGATCCCGTGAGAGACGAGGCCGGAGCGGAATTCATCGTCGGTGACTGTGATGCGCTGGATCGGGCGGCCGGTGAGCTCGGAGGCAATCGCGGCGAGATCAGCAAGGTCGAGCGCCTCCGCGCCCGTCAGGGGCGGCGTCAGCCCTGTGACAAGTCCTTTCTCTGTCAGCGCGATCGCCGCGGCTTGCGCCAGATCCGCATGGGCAGTCCAAGAAACCGGGCCGTCCTCCGGCGCGACGAGCTTGCCCGTCTCAAAGGCATGGCCCATGAGCATGAGCGCGGACGCCGCATAAAACCCGTTGCGCAGCGAAGTGAACGCCACGCCGGAGGTCTGTAGCAGGGCCTCCGTGGCGGCATGATCGACCATGGGAGCGAACGCGGAGGCGGGGTTTTCCCCCATGTGGCTCGTGTACAGGATGCGAGCGGCGCCGGCGGCACGAGCGGCCTCGATCGCCGCGCGGTGCTGCCGCACAGCGGCTCCGCCCGTGGTCGCGGCAGATACGATGAGCACCTGCGAGGCGCCCGCGAAGGCATGACGCAGGCTCGCGGCGTCTTCGAAATCTCCCTGGCGCACGCGGACGCCCCGCTCGTGCAGCGCCAAGACCTGCTCCGACCGGCGGACGCTGACCCCAAGCTGCGAGGCGGGGATCCGCTGGAGTAGCTGCTCCACAATGGCTTGGCCAAGCTGGCCGCTGGCTCCGGTGACGATGATCATGAGGACCTCCTTGCGACGGCAAAGTCAGTTCGCTGGATTTGTTATCGTCGATATGATATAAATGTTATCATAGATAATATATCGATAGCAGAAATTTGCTATCAGTGGAAACAAACGTGTCCTATGGTGGCGAACGTGCCCAGGATTCCTGCTCCATCTTCAGTGGCCGGCAGTTCCCGCGACGTGCGGTCGCGGATCGTCTCGGCTGCGGCCAAGCTCCTCGCCAGCAAGGGACGCGATGCACTCACGACCCGAGGGGTCGCGGCCGCCGCGGGGGTGCAGGCCCCCACCCTCTATCGGCTCTTCGGCGACAAGGAGGGGCTGCTCGACGCGGTCGCAGAGCACGGCTTCGCGACCTACCTGGGAAAGAAGCAGCTCCGCCCGGCCGGCCCCGACCCAGTCGAGGATCTGCGAGCCGGATGGGACCTGCACATCGAGTTCGGTCTGGCCCACCCGGCGCTCTACGCGCTCATGTATGGCGATCCGCGCTCCGGTGTAACCTCGCCTGCTGCCGCTTGTGCCAAGCGAATCCTCCAGCAGCACATCCGGCGCCTCGCCGTGGCGGGTCGGCTGCGGGTCAGCGAGGAGCGGGCCGCAGACCTCGTACACGCCTCAGGATGCGGCACAGTCCTGACGCTTTTGGCAATGCCCGCCGAGCAGCGGGATCGGGGTCTGTCAGAGGCCGCGCGCGAGGCGGCGCTTGCCGCCATCACCACCCAGACACCGGCGCTTGAAAGTCCCAGTCCGGTCGCGGCAGCCATTGCTTTGCGGGCCGTGTTGCCGGACGCCACGCCCCTCACCCGCGGCGAGCGCCAGCTGCTGGAAGAGTGGCTTGCGCGTTTGGCGGCAAGCGGTCCGAAATAAAAACGGCGTGACCCCGCAGCCGCGGGCAATTATTAGTCTCGGGACGGTCTGGCTGCTAAAGCTCGTCCCCAGGGTCGACGACCGACGCCACATGACAACGCAATTTAATTCCGCTATCATCGGCGCCGCAGCGGGGGTCGCTTGGCCAGGGCCTTTGCATCCAGCCAGTCTGTTTCACTGATACGTTCCCATCAGCTAGCATGTCAAGGTGCGCAATGAACCGATCCCGACGAGCCCAGTGGTTCTGTTTCCTTATCGGCACTTCCGCTGGGGCAAGCGCGCTGCTTGGCTGCGCCAGCAGTCCTCCGCAGCGCAGCGAGCTTGAAAAGCCGCGGACCGTGGCCACGCCGGTAAACGCTCCGGGGTGCGGCACCCCGCAAGCTTGCTTCGAGGCGGGACAGCAGGCAGACAAGGCCAAGGATAGCGAGCGGGCTCACTCCTTGTATCAGCTGGCCTGCGAAGGCGGCAGCGGTCGTGGTTGTCTGTATCTGGCGGAGCATGTGCCCGATAAGCTGGCCTATTGGAAGCGCGCCTGCGAGCTCGGCGGCGACCGGTTCGACAGCAGCGGTCCGGGCACGGGCTGCTTCAACGCCGCGGAAGAAACGTATAAGGCGGATCCGTCCGGCGCCCTGGGTCTATACAAGAAGGCCTGCGGGCAAGGGTTTGTCGATGCTTGCGAGCGCGGCACCCGTCTGGCCAACGGCCAAGAGCGCTACGCCGACGCGATCGCGCTGGCCCAGGGCGGCTGCACGGAAAAAACCGCCGCCACCTGCGGACTGCTGGGCGCCCTTGTCGTTCTGGGCAAGGGGGCGGATCGCGATGTGGAAAAGGGAATGGCGCTGCTCGTCCGCGGCTGCGGCGCCGGCGATGACGAGGCGTGTCGCAACAAGAAGCAGCTGGAGACAAACCTGGCCAAGCTCGGCCGCGGCCAGTCCGGCGCCACCCGGGCCGATGGCGGCGAAAAGAGCGGGATAGACGTACCGGGCGCCAACGTCAATATGGGATCGATTACTGCCGATGGGGTGACGCTGAAGGACCTGGCCTGCCGGACCGGGGGCGGCGGCCTGCTCGGCGCGGTCACGCTGGGACCGCTTTTGGCCAAGAGCATTGGACCTCTTTTGCCCAAGCTGCGCAGCTGTTTGCCCGGGAAGGCGGCGGTGCGCGTGCGTCTGGAAGAAGAGAGCGACAGCATGGCCTCGGACGCCGACGCCCCGGCGGCGAGCAAGTGTGTCGAGACCGCTTTCAAGTCCGCCCGCGCCAAGGGCCGCCTACACGTCTCGGGGACCTGCGCCGTGACCATTCCCCTGCGGTAGTACGCTTCCTGCGAGGCGACGCCCAATCTGCCAGCTCTAGCGGAGCCGGCAACATACCATCAGCGGTAGGCTTGGCAAGGCTTGGGCACACGCGCCTATTGCCCCGTGACGCGGCGCTGTCGTCCGTGGCATCCAAGCCAGGGAGACAAAAAGCGAATTCTTCATGGACATTCGACGCAAGCTCACCATCCTCGCGGATGCCGCCAAGTACGATGCCTCGTGCGCGAGCAGCGGCTCGCGGCGCAAAACCGGGCCGCAAGGTCTAGGCAACACCGAGGGCATGGGCATCTGCCATAGCTACACGCCCGACGGCCGCTGCGTATCGCTTTTGAAAATCCTGCTGACCAATCACTGCATCTTCGACTGTCAGTACTGCGTGAACCGGGCGTCCAGCGACACGCCGCGCGCCGCCTTCCGCCCCGCCGAGGTGGTGCAGCTGACGCTCGACTTCTATCGCCGCAACTACATCGAAGGGCTGTTTCTGAGCTCGGGGATCGCGCGCAGCACCGATCAGACGATGGAGCAGCTCATCGAAGTGGCCCGCGCGCTGCGCGAAGATCATGGCTTTGGCGGCTACATCCATCTTAAGGCCGTGCCAGGCGCCGCGAACGAGCTCTTGGCACGCGCGGGCCGCTACGCGGACCGCCTGAGCGCAAACATCGAGCTGCCCACGGCCGCGGACCTGCGCCTGCTGGCCCCGGAGAAGCGCGTCGCCGATATCACGACCGCAATGTCAGTGATCAGCAGCGGCGTCGAGGAAGCGCAGCAGGCGCGCAGCCGCGCCGCGCCCGGCTTCGCCCCCGCGGGTCAAAGTACGCAGCTCATCGTCGGGGCCACGGACACCGGGGACGACCGAATCCTCGCAACCGCTTCGTACCTGTACCGCAAGTACCGCCTGCGCCGCGTGTACTACTCGGCGTACAGTCCCATCCCGCACGCCGATGCGCGGCTGCCGCCGCAAGCGCCGCCGCTGTGGCGTGAGCATCGCCTGTATCAGGCGGACTGGCTGGTGCGCCACTACGGCTTTGTCCCCGACGAGCTGGTCGGCGGCGAGAACAAGAACCTCGACCTGACGCTGGATCCCAAGCTCGCCTGGGCGCTGCGCCACCGCGAGTTCTTTCCACTGGACATAAACCGCGCCCCGCGCGAAGCGCTGCTGCGCATTCCCGGCGCCGGCGTGCGTTCTGTCGAGCGCATCCTGAAGGCGCGCACGCAGCGCCGGCTGACGCTCGCGGACCTGCGGCGGCTCGGCGTGGTGCTGCGCCGCGCCGCGCCATTTCTCGTCGCGCTGGATCCCAATCCGGCGGCACTCCGCCTCGACCGCCAGGATCTGCCGGCCGAGCTGCAGCGGGCCAGCATCTTGCCTGGAGTGAGCCGCCACGAAGCACGACAGCTCAACTTGTTCGAGTCCATGACCTCGGCGCGCAGCGGTGAGCTGTAGTCGATGATTCAGGTTCCGCAGCCGACGAATTTTGAGGCCTGGCGGCAGACGGCGCGGAGTCTTCTAGCGGCGAACATGCCGCCATCCGGGGTACTCTGGAGCGCGGCGGCGCAGGGTCATCTGTTCGGCGCCGCGCCGCTGCCTTTGGCCGCTCCTGAGCCGACGGCGCTGCGCGTGCCGGCGGCCTTTATGCGCCTGGCCCGGCTCGTCTCCCACCACCGTGATGCTGCGCGCTGGGATCTCTTGTACCAGGCGCTGCACCGCTTGCACCACGGCGAGCCGCAGCTCTTGGACGACCTGGCCGATCCACTGCTCCATCGCCTAGTGCGCATGGAGCAAGCGGTGCGACGCGATGAGCACAAGATGCACGCCTTCGTGCGCTTCCGCCGCTGCGAGCGCGACGGAGCCGAGCACTTCATCGCTTGGCACCGACCGGATCACCTGATCGTACCGCTGGCCGCGCCGTTTTTCGCCCGTCGGTTTGCCGCCATGCGCTGGACCATCATGACGCCGGACGAGACTGCGCACTGGGATGGCGAGACTCTTCACTTCAGCCCAGGGGTCGCGCAGGCGCCCGCGGACGGCGACATGCTCGACGAGCTGTGGCGAGCCTACTATCGCGCGGTGTTCAACCCCGCGCGCATCAACTTGCGGGCGACCAAGCGTGAGCTGCCTGTGCGGCACTGGCGCACGCTGCCCGAGGCCCAGGACATCGCCCAGCTATTGCGCGAAGCGCCCTCGCGTGCCGCGGAGATGATCCACCGCGGCCAGATGCAGCGCAGCGCGGCCGCGTACCTGCCGACGCTCAGAACCTTGCCCGCGCTGCGTGAAGCCGTGCAGAGCTGCGCCGGATGTGAGCTCTGCGCTGCGGCTACGCAGGCCGTGTTCGGCGCCGGCGACGCGTCGGCGCGGCTGATGGTGATCGGCGAGCAGCCCGGTGACCGTGAAGATCGCCAGGGCGTACCCTTCTGCGGACCAGCGGGCGAGCTCTTTTCCGCGCTCTGTAATGAGGTGGGAATTGTCCGCCAGGAGCTATACCTGACCAACGCGGTCAAGCACTTCCGCCATCACCCCCAGGGCGAGCGCCGGCTGCATGTAACCCCGTCCCAGCGTCACGTCGCTGCGTGTCGCCCGTGGCTCGCCGCCGAGATCGCGGCCGTGCGGCCCGCGCGCATCTTGTGCCTTGGGAATACCGCGGCGCGCGCGCTGCTCGGCCCGCAGGCGCGGGTCGCGGAGCTGCGCGGAGCGCCGCTGACCAGCGATTGGGCGCCCGAGCTGCTGTGCACCCACCACCCGGCCGCCATCCTGCGCGCCCCAGACGCCGCCTGGAGTAGCCGACTGCGCGCGGAACTACTCGCCGATCTGCGACTGTGCGCGCAGCCGTTTCCCATGAGAGTTGTCGCCGGAGGAACTCGCGCGTTGGGCCAAACACCGGGCAGATAGTGCCTGTCTGTCGCCCCATGGGATCATCCCATCGCGGGCGGAGCAAAAGAATTCCGATCTGCATCCCGAGCCGGAGCGCTTCGATCCCGACAGATGGGACAGCGCGCTACACTCACCGCCGCGCGATGCATTCATCCGGCTACCGGGCGCGCATCCGGTTGCCTTTGGCTTCGTGGGTGACCTCCGCCAGCCCGAGCGCCTCCATCAGCGGGGGAACGTACATGCCGAACCGGCCGCGCAGCCCCTTCTTGAGCCCATACCATCCACCGACGGGATTTCCCGTCGAGCGGCCCCAGGACTCCACGGTCCCATCCTTGGCCGGCTTCTGCTCGTCAGCGCTGCCGAGCTCCATCCAGTCGCCGTGCTTTTTCAGCATCGCGTGCAGGTCGTCGATGCAGCGCCCGTCGTACTGCAAGACGGTCTTGCCCACGGTGCAGATGATGACCTCTTTTCCTTCGAGGACCTCCAGGTGCATGGTGTAGTCGGACGTCCCGGGCGGGGTCTTCAATGAAAGGGGCTTGGCCTTGGTTCCGATGTTGTGCTTCATCCTGCATCTCCTGCCATGGACTCTGCTTTCTTTTTCAGGTCCGCGGCGAACTGGTTGAACGACTCATCGAACGAAGGGATCATTCGTGCGAACAACGGGAAGAGCGGCCCGCCGATCTTTTCGTGCATGGCAAATGTCACGATGCCCGGCCC
>CALFML010000873.1 GCA_937879845.1 uncultured Myxococcales bacterium | reverse complement strand
ACACAGGCGAAGACACTCTTTCCCTACACGACGCTCTTCCGATCTCGCAGCCGCATCGGCTGCTCGGGGGCGACGGCCGGCTGTACCGCGATCCGGCGTTTTCGCCCGATGGGCGCCTGTTGTGCTACGCCGCCGACGATGGTCCTAGCGCCAGCGAGTCGCCGCTGCGGCTGTGGGTCGTCGAGCTGCAGCAGCTCGCGCCCTCTCTGCTCGTGCCGGAGCCGCCGGCGATCCCTGGCGCTTCGGGACCGGTGCGGGCGGGGCGGCCGACGTGGTCGGCTGACTCGGCGTACGTGTTCTTCGATGTCGCCCAGGGCGAGGCGAGCGCGGTCGCGGTGGTCGATGTGCAGTCGCGCCAGACGCAGCTTTTGACCGGCAGTGGGTTCCGCCGGTCGGCCGCGATTGCGCCGGGGCTCTTATGCGTGGAGCAGAACGAGGCGGGCGGCAGCTGCGGCCTGGCGCTTTTGCAATACCGGGCGTCGCGCGGCGCGCCCCCGCCCGCCGAAGCAGGCGCCGGTACCGAGCCGGCACCGGGCGCCGCGGGCAGCTTCCGCGTGCGCAGCACGGCCATCACCGGAGTCCCGACCGATGCGCACGACCCAGCGGTGGCGGTAGGCAAAAAAGGAGTCGTGCATCTTGTGTTCTGCGCCCTGGGCCGCATCAAGGGGGGCGAGCCGCAGCGCCATGATATCCATGCCGGGCAGCTTGCGCGGCCGCTGTCCGCCTATGCTCGGCGTCTCGAATCGACCTTCGCCACCGCCCCAACCGCGACCGATGAAGATGCGGGCGACCTGGCGCTCTTGCGCGATAAGGCCGCCGACGCCGCCGCCGGGCTGGCGGTTCCGGGCAAGGCCAAGCGCTCCCGGCGCCGCAAGGCCGCGGACGAGCCAGCTGCTGCCGCCGCGAGCGATTCCAGCCGCCCCAACGACAGCTTGAGCGCAGGGGACGAAGCCCCTGCAGATGCGGAGCGCGGCGTATGAGGATCGCGGCCATCGATGTCGGGACCAACTCGTTCCATCTGCTCATCGGACAGGTCAACGCCGACGGCCAGGTGGTGCCGATCCACCGCGCCAAGGACATGGTGCGGCTGGGCGACTCGACGTTCCATGGCGGCGTCATCTCGCCGGAGGCATTTCAGCGCGCCTTCGAAGCGCTGCGCGGCTTCAAGCGCCTGGCGGAGCGCCACCACTGCGACGCCATCATCGCCGCCGCCACCAGCGCCACGCGGGAGGCCGATAACGGCGGCGACTTCGTGCGCGCCATCCGCGACGAGATCGGCATCGACGTCCGGGTGATCGGCGGCGATGAGGAGGCGCGGCTCATCTATCTCGGGGCGCGCTCGGTGCTGCCGCTTATGGGGCGGCGGGCGCTGTTGTGCGACATCGGCGGCGGCTCGGTGGAGCTCATGGTATGCGATGCGCGCGAGCTTTACTTTCAGCGCAGCCTCAAGCTCGGCGTGCTGCGGCTTTTGCCGTACCTCAAGGGCGATCCGCCGTCGGCCGAAGAGTGCATGCAGCTGGCCGAGCTGTGCCACCGCGGGCTGGAGAAAGTCGCGGCGCCGATGCAGCGCATCGGCTTTGATTTCGTCACCATCAGCTCCGGCACCGCCCGCGCGCTCAGCGAGCTCTGTCCGCCGAGCCCGCCGAGCTCACGGCCGCCGGAAGCCGGCAAAGACAAAGACAAAGACAAAGGCGAGCGCGCCCGCACCGTCCGCTTCACCGACATCTATGCCCTGGAGCAGCGCCTCTGCAGCCTCGGCAGCCCGGAGCGCGCCAAGCTCCCGGGACTCGATCCGCGGCGCGTCGACAGCATCGTCGCCGGCGCCATCCTCGTCCGCTCGCTCCTCGAAGTCTTCCACGCCGATGACTACCTCCTATGCGAGGCGGCGCTGCGCGAGGGCCTGATCTACGACTATGCGACCCGGAACCGTCCGGGCATCCAGCTCGTCGATGAGTTCCCGGATCTGCGGCGGCGGTCGGTGGTGAGCCTGATGCGGCGGACCCAGGTGCGCATCCCGCACGCGGAGCAGGTGGCGCGGCTGGCGCTCGATCTGTTCCGCGGCCTGCGCACCCTCCACGGGCTGCCCAACGCCGACGGCGAGCTGCTGGAGTTTGCCGCCTTGTTGCACGACGTCGGCTTTTATATCGCCGGCGCCAAGCACCACAAGCACGGGCAGTACCTGATCGAAAACGTCGGCATGGCGGGCTTTAACAGCGAAGAGATCAGCATCCTTTCGCAGAGCGTGCGCTACCACCGCAAGGCGACCCCCAAGGAAACGCACGTGCCGTTCATGCAGCTTGGCGAAGCGCAGCGGCGCAAGATCCGGGTGATGGCGGCGCTTTTGCGCGTCGCCGACGGGCTCGATCGCACAAACCGTCAGATTGTGCGCGGGCTGCGCTGCCGCGTCCTGGCCAAGGAGATCGAGATCGTCCTTTCCACCAAGCACCTCCGCGATGCGAAGGAAGAGCTGGAGCTGGAGCTGTGGTCGGCCCGCCGCAAAGCCGACCTGATGAACGAAGTATTTCGCCGCAAGGTCCGCTTTGTGGTCGAAGAAGCCCCCGCGGGCGCCGCCTTGGAGCCGGCGGGCGATGATGAAAAGGAGAGCCTTTGAGAAAGCAGACCCCGAAAGCGGCCGCCCGCGCGTCCGCCAAAGCGGCCCCCGAAACGAGCCCTGAAGCGAGCCCCGAAGCGAGCCCCGAAGCGAGCCCCGAAACGACCCAGGTCCCGACCTCCGAGGTCGTCCACTTGGAGCCGCCTTTTGTCAAAAGCTCGACGATCGCTTGCCACGATCCGGCGACCCTGGAGTCCCTGGGCGAGGTGCCGGCGGTCGAGCGCTCGGAGCTAGATGGCCGCCTGCGCGCGGCGCGCCAGGCGCAGGCGGTCTGGGCGCAGACCTCGTTTGCCGAGCGGCGGCGGGTGCTGCGTCTGCTCCTCGATTACATCATCGAGAACCAGGCGGAGCTGTGCCGCTTGTGCTCCCGCGACTCCGGCAAGACGCTGGCCGACGCGGCGATGGGCGAGATCTTTCCGGTGTGCGAAAAGATCCGCTACCTCATCGCCCATGGTGAAGCCGATCTGCGTCCGGAGCCGCGGCCGTCCGGGCTGCTTATGCACAAGGCGGCGCGCGTGGTCTACCAGCCGCTTGGCGTCGTCGGCGTCATCTGTCCGTGGAACTTTCCCTTCCACAACATCCTGTGCCCGGCGGTTCCGGCGCTGTTCGCCGGCAACGCGGTGCTGGCCAAGGTGTCGGAGTGGACGGCGTGGTCGGCGGCGGCGTTTCAGCGGATGTTCGATGCGGTGCTCGACCGCGCCGGCTACCCGCGCGAGCTCGTGCAGATCATCACCGGCGGCGGCGAGACCGGCAGCGCGCTGGTCACCTGCGGGGTCGAGAAGATCTTCTTTACCGGCTCACCGGAGAACGGCCGGCGGGTGATGGCCGCGGCGTCGCAGACCCTGACGCCGGTGGTGCTGGAGCTCGGCGGCAAGGATCCGATGATCATCTGCGACGACGCCGATCTGGCGCAGGCGGTCGGGGCGGCGATGCTCGGCGTGTTCACCGCCTGCGGCCAGATGTGCGTGGCGGCGGAGCGGCTGTACGTGTTCGATGGGATCTACGATCGCTTCGTCGCCGCGGTGGTCGAGCGCGTGCGCGCCCTGCGGCAAGGACCGCCGGCCAGCGATTCCGGCGGCGAGTTCGATGTCGGCGCGATGACCATGCCGCGCCAGCTGGAGATCATAAAGCGCCAGGTCGATGACGCCCTGAGCAAAGGGGCGCGTCTGCTGTGCGGCGGCCGTCGCAACCCGCACCACCCCGGCCAGTTCTTCGAGCCGACGGTCCTTGCCGACTGCGATCACACGATGGCGGTGGTGCGACAAGAGACCTTCGGCCCGGTCATGACGATCCTGCGCGTGTCCTCCGAAGCGGAGGCGATTCGTCTGGCCAACGACAGCGCCTACGGCCTTGGCTCCAGCGTGTTCACCAAGGATCGAACGCGCGCCGAGCGCATCGCCGCCGGGATCTCCGCCGGCATGACGGTGGTGAACGACTACGGCATCGCCTACATGATGCAGTCGGCGCCCTTTGGCGGCGTGCGCATCAGCGGCTTTGGCCGCATCAACGGCCGCGAGGGTCTGCGCGCCTGCTGCAATACCAAGACCGTGGTCACCGACAAGCTTCCCATCCATCTGCCGATGTCGCTTTACCCGATCCGCGCGGCGACGTTTCCGCTTTTGGAAAATGCCGTCGCGCTCATCTACGGCGGCAGCTTGAAGCAGCGCGGCCGCGGCGCCCTGGGGGTGGCGCGCAACCTCATCCAGCTCGTGCGCGAGGCGCGTAAGAGCTGACAAGCCGGCCGCCTTGGCGCGCCTTGCTAAGTATGGGGGTCAGAAGAAATAAGACCCTTTGCGGGCTGCGCCGCGGGTCCTGTCACCTGCGGCACCCCGTCGCTGGCGCGCCGGGGCCCCCGCCTCCGGTGCCACCCGCTGGGAGACAAGATGGCGCGGTCATCCGTGTCACTCCACAGCTGGCGCGCCGGGGCCCCCGCCTCCGGTGCCACCCGCTGGGAGACAAGATAGCGCGGTCATCTGCGGCACTCCACAGCTGGCGCGCCGAGGCCCCCGCCTCCGGTGCCACCCGCTGGGAGACAAGATGGCGCGACGAGATGGGCCGACTGTTCGAGCTACTTCGATGACTGGAAGATGAACGGGTAGGCGAACTGGACTTCGTTGTTGCCGCTCTGCGGCGGGGGGAAGCGCCAGCTGGAGGCGCGCTCGATGATGCACTTGCTGAAGTCGTCGTCGTGCATCGTGTCGACTTCGATCTCGACGTTGCTGACTTTGCCGAGCTTGCTGATGCTAAAGCGCAGGGTGATCTTGCCGGCGAGCCCGGCGTTGCGCTTGAGCGCCGCCTCATAGCAGGCGACCAGCGCTCCGCGATACTGCCGAATCTTCGCCGCCACCGCGGCCGGATCGAGGTCCACCGGATCGAGATCCTGCGGCGCCGACTCCTGCACGATGGCGCGGACCTTCTTCTCGGCCTTTTCGCCGGTGCCGATGCCCTCGGTCGGGCCGCTTGCGACCAGCGTGCCGATGGTCTTGCTGGTGCCGGTGCCGTCCCCGCCGCGCGCCGTGCCGAGCCCGGACTGGCCGGTCACCGGCCCGACGCCGCCGACCTCGCGGAAGACCTTGTCGGGATCGCCATCGGCGCTGCCGTCCTTGAGCGCATCCGCCAGCGCCCCATCGGGCCCTTTGGCGGTGAGCATCTTGAGCACGCCCATCTGCGCCATCGCCCGCTCCATCCGCGCCTTCTGTTCGGCAGCGGCGCGGGCGGCGGCCTCCGGGTCCTCGGTCTTTTTCGGCGGCGTGTGTTCGCTGCTGGCCGTGCTCGTCGATTTTTTCGGCTCGTCGGGCTTGGGCTCCGGCTTCTTCGGCTCGGTCTTTTTCGCCTCGACGGGCTTGGGCGGCTCGACCTTCTTTGGCACCAGCATCTTGACGAAGCGATCCGGCAGCTCTTCGATGTCCGGCTGGCGCGGCCGCTCCATGGCGCGCAGGTAGACGACGAAGGCAAAGTGCACGAGGAACGAACCGGCGGCGATCTGCAGCAGGCGCTGATCGACGCTGTGAAAAAACGACGGCCGCAGCGACAGCGGCAGCTGCGGCCGCGGCGGCAGCGCCGGCGGGATGATGAACTGGAACAACACCTTGAGATCGCCGAGCCGCACCTCGCCGCGGGCTTCGGGATCGAGGGGGACGAGGTACTGATCGCCGCGATGCTCGGCGCCTTCGTCGATGAGATCGGCCAGCGAGACCGACTCGTCGCCGTGGATGAGCTGGCCGCTCATCTGCTCGGTGAAGCACAGCTTGTAGCTCTCGCCTTTGGCCTGGAACAGGGCGAAGCGCGGCGGCAGCCCGCGCACCGGCGGAATGATGATCGTGTTGCCGTCGGCGGGTCCGACAGACACGTCTTGCGGCCGCCGCACCAGGCGCTCTTCCAGCGGCCGCCCGGCGAGAAACAAGCCGATGCGCAGCGCCTTCGGGGAGCTCCCCGCGGGCTCGCTGCGGCTTGGTTGCGAGTCGGAAGTCCTGGCCATCGGCTGCTATCCTAAAACGGCTTCTCGCGCGTGGCGGTCAGGATTCGCGGCAGAAAGCTCTCGGCCAGCGCCTCATAGTCATAGTCCACCGTGGCCCGCTGCAGCACGAGGAAGGCGTTGGGCCGCTGCTTCTGGCCTTCGACCAGGAGCCCTTCGGTGATGCGGAACAGCTTGGCGCCGCTCGCGGTCCGCTCGACCTTGATGCTGCTGCCGTCGGGGAGCGGCGTGCCGGGCTTGGCCGCCTGGCCGGCGTCGCCCGCAGCGGGCTTGGCCGCCTCGGTCGCCGGCTTGGCCGCTTGGCTGGCGGTGGGCTTGGCCGCCTCAGCAGATGCGGCAGGCGCCGCGCCGGCGGGGGCCGCGGCATCGCCCTGCGGCACTTTTTGCGCCGCGCCCGGGACCGCCCACAGCCCCAGCAGGCCGCCGACTAGCGCCGCAATCCTCACCCGCGTGTCGCGCTGCTTCATCATTGCGCCTCTAGTTTCATCTGATTTGCCCGCGCTGCCAAACCGCCGTGCGGCGCACTCGGGTTTTCGCTCGGGCTCTGCGCCGCATACAGGCTGCCGCGGGGTTTTTGCGGACTTGGCTGGGGCGGCACAAGGCTGCCGGTGGTCTTCTGTTTGCGCTGGAGCTTGCGCTGCTCGCGCTCGATGGCGGCTTTGGCTTCTTTGATGTAGGCCTCGGCGGCGTCGTCGCGGTTGCGGGCGGCCAGATCCTGGTAGCGCATCAGATACTGAATCGCCGCGTTGCGCTGCGCGATCCCGTCCATCCCCTGAAGCTGCGGCGCGTCCAGATGCAGCACCCCCAGGTTGAAGTACGCATCGGCATAGTCGGCATCGCGGCCCAGGAGCCGCTTGTATTCGTTCAGCGACTCTTCAAACCGCCGCACCCCGCGCAGCGCCGACCCGAGGTTGAGCTGCGCCCCGACGATCCCCGGCAGCAGCTGGACCGCCCGCTGCGCCGCCTGCAGCGCCTGGGCGTAGTTTTTGGCGTGCAGGTACTGCGCCGCCAGGTTGTGCCAGGCCAGCCCGAGGTTGGCATCGAGCTCGGTGGCCTTTTTGAACGCGGCCGTGGCGGCGATGCGGTCGTCTTTGCTGAGCGCCAGGAAGCCGAGCACGAGGTAGGAGTCGGCACTGAGCGGCTCGATCGACTGCGCCACGCCGATGATCGCCGCGGCCAGCTCGCGCTTGCCAAGGAAGTAGTAGGCCTTGGCGAGCGTCAGCATGGCCGGCACGAAGCGGTCGTCCTTGGCGAGCGCCAGCTTGCTCAAGACGATGACGTTCTCGTTCTGGCCGGCAAGGAGCGCGGCGTAGACCTCCGGCATGAGCTGCGCCGCCTCGCTGCGTGACAGCGGTGCAAACCCCTGGCTGTTCTCGGGGAGCAGCTGCTGCGCGACGTGCTCGTCTTTGCTGAGCGGATACTGCTCCGGCCGATAGGCGTTGACCCGCGTGCGCGCGAGCTTGGTCCACGCATTGGCCACCCCCAGGCGCCCGGCCTGATCGATGGTGACGACGTAGCGGGCGACCGCCTTTTCCTCGATGCCGGAGACGTTCTCTTCGATCTTGGTGCGGTACAGATCGCAGGCCTCGGCGCCGAGCCGCTTGACCTCGGGCGGGCACGGGGCGCCGAGGAGCGCCTTGGCATAGAGCTCGAACACGTAGCCCATGCGGAAATAGGCGGCGAGCGTCCAGTTGGCGCGCTTGTAGCCGAGCACCTTGTCGTACTCGA
>CALFML010000872.1 GCA_937879845.1 uncultured Myxococcales bacterium | reverse complement strand
GCACCTTGCGGAACGGCACGGCCGCCGCGGCGACCCGAGCTACATTGCACCGTGTGCCGGCGCGGGCGCTCACGCATGTCGGTGAAGCGGGAATGCGGGCGGGTTGCGGACCGATTCGAAGGGAGTGTTTCTTCCGGCCCTCCTATCTGTCCGTACCGGAGCCGCTTCCTACTTGCCATGGGCCATGAAAAGCAAAGGCCCCGGTCCCCGTTCTCAGCCTGCTCCGCCCCGGTCGATTAGGCCTGTCTTCTAACGCGCAGGTAGTGTATAATGTAATATTTGGCCGGGCGCGATCTCAGTGCGGGGGGCTTTATCGGGTATCTAGTACAAATTTGCAAGTCTAGGAAGGCTTGTAGGGGATGCTCGCGGTCCTGTCCAATACACCGTACTAGCTCCAGCGCGCCACCAGGTGGTGGCGGAAAGGAAACATGAATGAATTCCTATAGAAAGCACCTGGCCGCGACGCTGTTTTTACTCCTTGGCGCCAGCGCGTCCACGGTTCTGGCTGAGTCGAGCTGCCCGGGCGGTGGTGCCAGCGGCACCATCACCGTCACGGATAAGAAGCTGGAACCGTCCCAAGTGAGTAACGCCAGTGCGCTTAAAGCCGAGCAGCGCTGCACGATCGGAAAGGACAAGGGTGCGGACGAATGGGAGCTGCACCTGGTCGCCAACCTCAGCCGCGTGACAGGCGCCGAGCAAGTCAACATCGTCTTCTACGACCAGGGCGGCGGCAAGCCGGAGGTGCCCGGAAATGAGGTGAACAGCTTCCCGATTCGCACCAAGAAGGACACAAAGACCGTAATCGCCACGCTCGAGATAAATCCCGACGGCGGGTTCAAGGTCGGCGGAAAGTACAGCATCGTCATCACCCGGCTTGTAAACGGCCGCGAGGAAGTCTACGCCAAGACGACGCTGGAGCTTAAATAGGGCCCTTTAGTCAATTAGCGCAGTAGTTGTGCCCCTATCGAAGAGGGGATGAAAAGCTGCGGACAATTGGGTACACTACGTCTTTCATGAGAATCTCTACACTTCTGCTCTGCGGTTCTCTCCTGGGTGCCGTGTTCGCATCGCCGGTGGCGGCCAAGGACGCTCGGCCGCGCTCGACCAGCCCGGCGTGTCCGCTGAAGTGCCCGGCCGGATACCAGGTCAAGGCCTACACCTGGGAGCTGCACCCGGAGCGCACCAACTACGATGAGCAGGGAAAGACCAAGATTGCCGACGACTCTCTGTGGCCGATCACCTGCGCCTTGAGCTGCGAGCAGCACGCTCCCAACCAAGAGACCAAGGTGTGGAACGGCACCAAAGAGCTGTGTAAGTCCGGAGCCGACCCGGCGCCGTACCGCGGCCCGTGGCGCAACTCGGGGCCGTTTGGCAAGCAGTGCGCCTCCCTGACCGGTGACGGCTGCGCCATGCAGTGCTACGCGGTGCGGCGTCCGCCGCTGGCGCGCAAGGGTGGAAAAGGCGGCAAGAAGTAACGCCGCCCGGCGCCCGCAAAGCCGCCGCCGGCTCCTCAGCTTACAGTCTCAACCCGGCTCCTATGAGGCCATGGCGCGGGCAAGCTGCGCGACCAGATCCGCCGCCATTCCGTAGGAAAGCGTAATTCCCGCACCGCCTGTCCCGTAGCAGTGCGCAATAGTCCTGCCGGGACCGATTTGTTCCAGCTCCAGACGCGGCACGGGATCGCGGACGGGCCGCAGCCCGGCGCGGTGGCCGAGCACGTCGGCGTCTTTTATCTGCGGCACCAGGCTTATGGCGCGCTGCATGATATCCGCGGCGACCTCGGGCCGCGGGTCGCGGCTCCAGTCGTCCATTCCATAGGTGCCGCCGACGATGACATCGGTGAGCCGCGGGATGATGTATGTGAGCATGCCGTCATCGACGACTACCTCGTCCGGAATCGACTCGCTGCGCTTGAGGACGATGACCTGGCCGCGGGCCGGCGCGACACTGGCATCGCCGAGCTGGCGGGCGCCGACGCCGGAGCAGTTGATGACGATCGCGGCCTCGGAAGTAAGCTCCGCCAGGGCGGTGACTTCACGCTGCACGATTTGGACTCCGCGCTCTTGGACGTGGCGCGCAAGCTCGGCCAGGTGGCGCGGGGTCTGGACGATCTCGGTCGTATAGGACCACTTTCGTACGTAGGGCGGGCGGTCGATCGCCGCGGAGGCGAAGTCATCGACCAGCGGCGCCCAGGCCGGGTCTTTTTTATCCAAGCGCCAGAACGTACGCACCGGACCGCGGCGTACGTACCAGCGCGGCTCGCGCAGCATGTCGGCGAAGCGGGCCCGCGACTTTGAAAACCAGGCGTTGATGCGGGTGTCGCCCTCGGTGATAAACGCCGGTTCGATAAGGCCCCCGGCGACGGTGGAGGTCGTAGCTTCGATCGGCTCGCGCGAGTAGATCTTGACGGCACCGAAGCCCCGGGTCTCGGTCAAGACCAGTGCCGTAGCCAGGCCGTGGATGCCGGCGCCGAGGATCACAACGCTGTTGTCGTTCCGCATGTCGGCACAGACTACCTTGCCAGCACAGAGATGGCGACAGGATGGCGACAGAAATTGCGGCAGAGAAGCCGGCCGCTCTGCCTATGGGCGGCGGCGGTTGGCGCGCACCTTGCGGAACGGCACGGCCGCCGCGGCGACCCGAGCTACATTGCACCGTGT
>CALFML010000871.1 GCA_937879845.1 uncultured Myxococcales bacterium | reverse complement strand
CCCGCCGTCCTTGCCGGGCGGCAGATAGGAGTAGAGCTCGGGCACATACGGATCG
The DNA here is from genome assembly GCA_937879845.1 of uncultured Myxococcales bacterium. Classification (GTDB taxonomy): domain Bacteria; phylum Myxococcota_A; class Polyangia; order Palsa-1104; family JAEUJZ01; genus CALFML01. The sequence goes on along the minus strand of CALFML010000871.1, from coordinate 40,160 downwards.
ATGTCCGATATGACGAGGAGCCCGTTGTTGCTCGAGTGAGCGTCGCGATTGGTAATCAGGATGCTCTCGATGCCCGGGTTATCGGCCACGCAGCCGTCCACCAGCAGCACCGGCGCCGGCTTGCCATCGCGTGAGAACTGGTTGCGCAGCGCCGCCGGCGGCCGGCGATCCGCCCACACGAAGTCGTCGGGAAACGCCAGCGGCTCGAAGCCGCCGGGAAAACACGACGACGCGGCCACGATGTCGGCCATACGAATCTGGGCGGCATCGGCGCGCGAGATCTGAATGTCATCGGTGCCGATGTTGACCCGGCCGCTGGCGCTGCACTGGAAGCGGAAGACCTGGCCTTGGCGCAGCTCCGTCGAGTTGAACACGATCTCGTCGAGCGGCAGCTTGGCGTCGAGGATCTGGCCGAACAGATACTGGCGCCCCTGCGGATCCTTCATCGAGGTCTCGGCGTGGGCCCGCGCCATGCCGGCGATGAGGTGCTGGCGCCCCGAAGGCGTCTCCGGCCGCGGCCCCTGCAGCGCCGACAGACCCAGCGCCATGAGGTCGGTCGTCTCCGCATACTGATAATAGCTGCGGAAGAAGTCGGGGAAAGAGACCCCCTCCATCAGCGACAGGACATACTTCGCACCGATGTAGGTTCCACCGGACACCGTAGAGAGCTGGCGGATGTTCTGGCGCAGTCCGACGTGGTCCAGGTAACTCAGCGTCCCCAGGTGGAAAGCGACCGCGCGGAAGCCGCCCCCGGAGAGACAAAGCCCGATGGGGCCGATGCCCAAATCGAGAGAAATATTCTCATTCATATCGCGCGCCTCTGTGCGCTTCGCGGCGGCCGTGTTCACACCCGCACTGCGCCGCTCGCGGCTTGCTTCCGCGGCAATATTCTCATTCATACTGCGCCGCTCGCGGCTCGCTTCCGCGGCAATATTCTCATTCAGATTGCGAAGTTCTCTGGCCAGAAGGGGGACCGGAGCGAATGGGACCTTCCATGCCGAATGCGGCCGCTGCCACAGATATTTTTTGCGCTTCCACTTCCGCTTCTTCCGATGGAGTGGCAACAGTATGTAGGCCATGCTGAACCTGCAGGTGGATGACAGCGGAGATTTTATCTCACGCCAGCGGGCAAAGTCGATAGCTTAATCGCGCGCGGCAAACGACGCGGGATTCCGAGCTCCGACTTTGGCGCTTTGACCTTGGCGCTTTGACCTTGGGCCGCAGAAATGTAGTGCGTTAGCGGCGATCCCCGCCCGTCTTTGACGGCTCGGGATTTTCGAGGATGCGCATGATGACGGCCATTTCATTCCCCAGATACAGCGCGGCCACGGCCAGAACGACCCAGAGCACAGTTCCCAGCCGCGGGACGCTCTGCAAATACGGATATAAACGAGTGCGGTCGAAAATGTGGAGGAAGGGGGTCTTTTGATAAATCAGCAATAATACCGAGGCGAATGAAGCAAAGAAACATCCACCGGTGAAGCCGCGAAAGAGATAGCGTCCGATCATCGCCGCCTTCGAAATATATCCGGCATATTTCCGGGCGCGCCGGCGCAGGTATTCGCCTTCGAAGTAGACGTTCTCGGCGAGCTTGATCGGGACATCGATGTTCTTACTGTACTTCGCCAGGATCGGCCGCACGGTCTTCATGCTCATGGCCGCCTTGCGCTGCCGCTGCTGGTGCTTGCGCAGATACTTATTGATTAGCTTGGGATAATTGACATCCGGCAAAAGGATCATCAGCGCCGAATCCAGCGTCAGGTCCGAGCGGAGAGAGCGCAGGATATCCCAAGGAAATGGAATCTCGGCATCGCCGATGATTTTGGTGATGACGCCGGCGATCGTGCCGATCGATTTTTTGTGGTAAGGCAGCGTCTTGATCTTGGTCAGCGGCTCGAATTGCCGATAGGTCTGTACGATTGCGTCTTTGACCGGGCTGAGGTCCCGATTCGGCAAGGACTGCGGAAACAGCAGAAACAGATCGGCCACTTTCGCATAGTCCCGCGCCGCGATTGCCTTATAGAGCATCAGATAGCGGGTCAGCAGCGTCTTGTTGGTCGTGCCGCAGGAGCCAAAATCGATCAGCGTGACGTGATTCCTGCGCATGAGCAGGATGTTTCCCGGATGGAGATCGCAGTGATACAGGTTGTCTTCAAAGAGCTGCTTCCAGTGGGAGAACAGCAGCCGCTGTCCGACCTCGCGCGCCGAGATCTCGTTGTCTTCGAGCCACTGTCGCACGCGGGCGGGGTCGGAGCTGAGGGTCTGGATGAACTCAGACATGTAGACCCCGCGCACCCGCTCCATGACCAGGACCTTGCCCGTGGAGTGCTGGTGGTAGACCTTGGGCACGTAGATGTGCTGTCCGCGCAGGTTCTTGCGCATCCGGCGCAGCGTCGCCGCCTCGAGCTCGTAGTCCAGCTCCTCCAGGATGGCTTCTGACAGCTCGTCGTACATGTCCGCCCAGCGGAACTGCGGCGCAATCCCGAGGCGCTCCAGCAGCCAGACCAGCTTGCGGATGTAGCCGAAGTCCAGGTTCAAGTTCTGCGCGATGTCCGGGCGCTGGACCTTGACGACGACCTCCACGGAGCTTGTGCGCAGCCGCGCGCAATGAACCTGGCCGACGGAGGCGGCGGCGAGCGGGGTCTCTTCGAAATCCGAGAAAACGCTGTCGATGGGAACCCCGAGCTCGGTCTCGATGATCTCGCGGGCGATGCGTCCGGGGAATCCGCGCACGCGATCCTGCAGGCGGGCCAGCTCATCGCAGAACTCCTGCGAGAACAGATCGCGGCGCAGGGCTATGATCTGGCCGGTCTTGACCATCAGACCGCCCATTTGCTCCATGAAGCTGCGCAGGAACCTGGCCTGCTCAGCCGGAGTGTAGCGACTTTTCTGCAGACCGACGAAGATCAGCGCCGCGGCGCTCCGGAACACGAGCCGCATCAGGAACCAGGTCATGCGCAAGAAGCGCCAGCGCGAGGGAGGTTGCGGCTCGACGATCTCGATGGCGCGTCTGTGCTTCGAAGCGGGCGCCAGTTCGGATGGCACCAGGTCGGGGTCTTGCATCACACGTCCTCACCGGTCTGTGTCGTAAAACGCCGTCCGCCTTGCCGTGAGGCCGGGGTGGACGCCGGCGGACCTCGGGGCACCTGGGGAGTCGTGTGAACGTGGACGCGGGACCATCGCTTGGAACTATCTTACATGACTCGGGATTATTGCAGCGGGGTTTTTTCCGCACTTTGCGCGGAAGCCAAGCGCGGAAGTAAACCGGGCGGGAAGCGAAGCGGGCGGGAAGCGAAGCGGGCGGGAAGCGAAGCGGGCGGGGAAGCGAAGCGGGCGGGGAAGCTCGGGACCGTCAGGACCGGGACTTGCGTCCGAGCCCTGGCAAAAGAGCGCCGACGCGCTCTTGGAAGCGCCGGTAGGGCTCGCCGAGCTTTGCCACCAGGATCTGCTCCTCCACTTTCACGCGGTATAAGAAAATGGGCGGCAGTACGACAAGCGAAACGAAGAAAGTCCAGTAGGAGCTAAACAGCAGCGGCGTTCCCAGATACGTCAGGAGCGCGCCGGTGTAGCTCGGGTGGCGAATGTAGCGGTACGGCCCGTCTTCGACGACCTCATGTCCTTCTTGGACGCGGACGTGCACCGTGAAGAACCGCCCGAGGGTCTGCACCGCCCACGAGCGCAGAACCAGCCCGGCGAGCGCCACGACCAGCGCCGCCACGTTCAGCGCCGACCAAGCGTAGCTTTGGGGATAATTTAGATAGTTCGCTTCGAGGACCAGCGCCAACTGGGTGATGTAAAGGGACCAGATGATGAGAAGATAGCTGCCGCGATCCTCGGCGGGTCCCGGCTCGCTCGGGGAATAGGCCGGCATGAACACCGTCCCCAGCGCGCCGATGACGAACATGACCCAGATCTTGGCCATTCCCAAAACCGCCGGGTTGCCGACCGCGGGAAGCAGCACGTAAAGGACGAGGATAGCGATGATGGTGCGTAGCTTGTTCGCTTTCATGTCGCCTCCGGGGACGAAGTGACGAGTGTCGCAAGACCGGCGATGGACTTGTGGGTCAGCAAATCGTTGGCGGCGAGTCCGAGCCCCGCTGCGCGGGCGCGGCCGATCATCTGGATGGCGATGACCGAGTCTCCGCCCAGGGCGAAGAAGTCTTCCGTCGTTCCAATCTCCGGGACGCCGAGCAGCGCGCTCCAGATCTCCGCCAGGGCGCGCTCGGTATCGCTGCGCGGCGCGACATAGGGAGGCCGCGCCAGCCGCGTGGCGGGCTTGCGCCGGTGGCTCATCGCCGCCGCCAGCGCATCGGCGCGGATGAGGGTGCGGGCGATCCGCACGAGCCGCTCCGGATCTACCTCGGGTCCGCGCGCGCGCTGCGGGCGGCCGCGCTCTTCCGACTCGACTTCCGGCTCGTCCGCCTGCTGCGGATCGAAGCGCAGCGCGGTGAGCGCGCCGGTCGCAAACCGGTATCCGCCGCCGGCGAGCTCCTGGCTGCCAGCGAGCGTCTGCGAAAGCCCGGCGAGAAAGTCGCGCACCGGGCGGTTGCGCGCCGTCGCGTGCAGCGGCACGTCCACAAAGCTCCGGCTCGCCGCCGCCGCCCGCTGCGCGACTTCGCGCAGCATCTGGTGCTCGACCCCCCGGCCCAAGGTTCGGCAGCTCTGGAGCAGCCCCTCCACCCGCAGCGCGTCGAGGTCTTCGCATAAGAGCGTCACCCCGACCAGGCCATGATCACCGAGGCGATCCTGCACCGCAGTGACCAGGCAGCGGGCGGAGCCGCGCGCCGCGATCTCGGTCTCCGACAGGCGGAGCGTGGTGGTGTTGAACTGGTTGGTGCGCTGCGTGAGCTGCGCCACCCGCGCGATCTGCGACTCCAGCATCTCCGCGACCTGGATTTTGAGCTCAAGGCGCTCAAGGAATGCCGCGAACGAGGGGGCCTCGGCCCGCAGCCGCACGCGATCCGCTTCACGCTGGTAGAACTGGGTGCGCTGCCGATCTTCCTCGGTGACCACCAGGCGGTCGAGCGGCCACAGGTGCGCAAGGAGCTCGGCCATGCCCGCCGCGCTCGGGGAGACCGGGACGACCAGCACCTCCGGACAGCCCGCCCGCACCTCCGCACACTCCAGCGGGTTGTCGTCGATGAACACGAAGCTATCGAGCCCGACGTTGAGCTCCCGCGCCAGCGCCCGCAGGTTCTGCGACTTGGGCTGCCAGTTGATGCGCGTGGCCGCCAAGTGCTCGCGGCGCAGCGGCATCGCCGGGCCGGACTCGAAGACGGCGTGCACGTCCGGCTCTTCGTTCTTGCTGCACAGACAAAGGAGCGTGCCCTGGTCGTGCTGTTCCAAAAGAAACGCCTGGAGCGCGTGATGCCCGTCTCCGATCTCGACCCCGTCAGGCCCCGTCTCGGCGCACACGCCCTCCCACAGCGTGTTGTCGCAGTCGACGACGATCACCTTGCGCGGGCGGCTCTTCAGCGCGTAGGCGCGGCGCGCCACCCAGGTGGCCAGCACGGCATAGGCGGCGGGCGTGTAGGGGATGCGCCCTTCGGCATCGGCCGCCGGATCGTGCACGTCGTCGAGCGGGTACAGCGCCGCGAGCTCCGCAGAGGTCGTGACGTGCACCCCCGGCGCGCTGCGCAGCGCAGCCGCAATCGCCGACTCGCGCTCGGCAAAGGCGCCTCCGGGCGACTGGCACAAGACCAGCACCACCGGCGCGCGCGCCGCGGACGCTGCGGCGATAAGCTGCTGCGTCGCGCGGTCGAGCTCCCCTGGTTCGGCGACGGGCGCGAGATCCGAGAGCCGCACGAGGACCACGTTGACGCCGTCCCGATTTCTTGAGAGCTCACTCCCGGCGTTGAGCAGCTGCTGAAACACCTGCCCGAAGCCGGTGAACTGCACCTGCCACGGCCATCCCAGCTCGTCCGACCAGAACTCCAGACCGGCCGCCAGCGGCTCGGCCGTGAATGTCGCGGTCACCGTCACCGTGAGCGGCGGCGCCGCGAAGGCGCGGGCGTTACTCTGTAGCGCTTCTTCCCGCGGGAGGGCGGAAAGGAGGACGCCCGGGCTTGCGACCCCCGCCGCGATCGTACGGATCATGGTCTGGGCCAGGAGCTCGATGGTGGCGCGCTCGAACAGATCTTCGGCGTAGTCAAAGGACAGATAGCAGCGGTCGCCGATGGCCACCCAGGCGACGAAAAGATCATAGTAAAGCGTGCCGCGCGGCAGCCACAGCGCGAGCGGCTCGACCGCGAGCCCGGAGACTGGGATGCCGTCCGGCTGCACCAGCGCCGTGATCATCACCTTGAAGAAGGGGTCGAAGGTCTCGTGCGCGTCCTGACGGAGCGCGCGGAAGGCCTCGGCCACCGGGAGGTCCTGGTGTTCGAGCGCCTCGGTCACCACGCGGCCGACCCGCTGCACCAGCTCGGCGAAGGTGGGCTCGCCGGACAGATCGGTGCGCAGTCCCAGGTCCCAGCCGAGGTTGCCGAGCAGCGGCGCCAGCGCCGCGTGGCTCCGTCCGTTGATCGAGCAGCCGAGCAAAAGGTCGCTCTGACCCGAGCACAGGTGCAGCGTCGCCGCCAACGCCGAGACTGCGAACGTGAAGGGGCTTACCCGGTGGGCGCGACAGAACGCATCCGCCGCGCGGGCGAGCGGCTCCGGCAGCTCGACCAGCGCCGTGTTGCCCCGCCGTGACGGGCGCTTGGGCCGCGGGCGATCCGCCGGCAGCACCACAGGGGGCGCATCGGCAAGCTTCTCGCGCCAGAAGCGCAGCTTTTGTTCGCGCAGCTCCCCGACGAAGACCCGGTGCTGCCATGCGGCGTAATCGGCGTACTGGACAGGCAGCTCCGGCAGCGCCGCAGGTTTCCCCGACCGGCGCGCGTCATAGAGCTTGAACACCTCCTGCTGCACGAGGAAGGTCGAGCCCATGTCGGCAATGAGGTGATGAAGGACCCCTGCGAACCAGTGCTCTTCGTCGGAAAATCGCAGGAGCAGCAGCCGGAACAGGGGCCCGCGCCCGACATCGAAGGACCGCGTGAGGAAGCCGCTGAGCAAGCGCTGCGCCTCGTGCGGCTGTTCCGCCGCCGCCAGGTGGCTCAGGTCGGACAGGGGGATCTGCACCGCGGTCGGCGCGTGGATGTGGGCGCGCGGACCCGCATCTTCGCTGTGGAAGGTGCTGCGCAGCGTTTCATGCCGGCGCAAAACGTCGGTGAACGCCGCGTCCAGCGCCTCGCGATCGAGCCGGCCGCGCAGCCGCGTGGCAAAGGGCAGGTGCAGGAAGGCGTTGGCCGGATCGACCTGATCCCAGTACCACATCCACTGCTGCGGCACCGAGAGCAGCATCGGACCGCCCCGCGGCACCGGGGTGATCTGGTCCTCGTCCGGGCGCGCCTCCGCCTTCTGCAGAAACGCCAGGATCTCCGGCTTCCGTGCCGCCAGCTCCCGTCGCAGATCTTCGGTCAGCGCCCCGGGGACGGCGCGGATCTTCAGCACATCCCTTTCCGCGCGCAGCGTAATCTGGCGCCGCGCCAGCTCGGTAAGAATCTCGCGTACGTTCATCTACGTTTCCTCAAACCGGTCAAGGAGCATGAAGTTACCCGGCGGCGGCGCCCCGGTCAGCGACGCGACGATCCGGCGCGCGATCCGCTCCGGGGGGAGCCCGGGGGCCACGCGGTGGACTGCCGTCATCTCGGTCTGGAGCCGGGGCGGTCGCACCTGCAGGAACCGGAGCTCCGGATGATCCACGGCGAGCGCGCGCAGGAGCGCCTCGCCCGCCGACTTCACGGTCACATAGGACCACCATGCGGCCGGCGGCGTCTGCACGGCCTCGGACGAAATGCCCACTACCCAGCCGCGCTGCCGGACAAGTAGCGGCAGCAGCGCCTGGTGCCCCCGGATCAGCGTACGAATGGGACTTAGGACCAGCTGTTCCGCTTCCTCGGGGATGGACTCCAGCAGACCGAGAGCGACCGGCGGCGCGCTGGCGTTGTGGACGGCGATATCGAGGCGTTTCAATTCTCGGCGGACCTCTTTGACGAGCCGCTCCCAGACGCCAGGTTCGTCGAGATCCGCCGCGAAAACGAGGGCGCGCGCGCCGAGCTCACGCACCGTGCTCGCAACCTGCTCGGCCCGCGCGGCGGCGCGGCCGTGGACGATGACGTCGGCCCCGTGCGCCGCGAGCCCGGCCGCGATGCACGATCCGAGGCCGCCGGAAGCGCCGGTGACCAGGGCGACCCGGCCGCGCAGCTGTCCCGACGGCGCAAGCCCGCGCACGAAGGCGCTCAGATCCGGCAGCCCGAACGCGGGGCGGTTATAGGCTGAGACCGACACCGCGGCAAAGTCGCTCCCCGCGCACGACAGGGTGGCGACCGTCTCGATCCGTCCGGACTCCGCGTCGACGGCGCGCACCCGGGCGGCGTAGTCCAGGGTGTGCGATGGCGGCAGCGGCCCCGCGGCGAAGTCGATCCGGGCGGAGCGGAACAGCGCCTGCCGCCCCGGCAGCTCCATGCCGACGAGGTAGCTCAGCCACAGCAAGGCGCCGAGCTGAAGCGGCGGCAGGTGCTCGCTGCGCAGCGCGAGGCGCTCGACGAGCGCGGCCAGGGCCGAGCCGTCTGGGCACCACCTTCCCTGGTTGGTGCGTCCGACCAGCGCGGCGTCATCGTGCGCGACCGCCGCCCGCGCCGGGGCGTGGCCGGGCTGCACGGGGGCGGAGGCGAAGGGTCCAGGGGCGGACCCGTGCTCAAGCTGCACCGTGAGATAAGGCGGACCGCCGCGGTGAAGCTCGAGCAGCAGCTGCCCGGGTCCGTCGCTGCGCACCGAGACCCGGTGGGGCACCGCGGTTCGCAGCGGGCGGTGAAAGCGAATCTCGATGCTCCGCAGCGGCAGCGGCAGCGTCGCGAGCGCCGGGCGCAGAGCGGCCAGCACGCCGAGCATGCCGTGCACCACCCGGCCGCCGAAGGGCGTGCGGCGGGCGTAGTCCTCCAGGCAGTGCAGGGGGTTGTGATCGTGCGCCGCCGCGGCGAAGGCGTCGATGTCTGCCGTCGTGAACCGAATCTCCTCGCTCACAGCTCTTCCTCGATCAGGTCTTCACCCGCGGTCGGCGGCTGCGCCGTGACTGTCGCCCGGATCCATTCGTCGTGGAGGAACTCGGCCGCGGCGCGCGGGGTGGGATGGGCGAAGAGCAGGTTGGGCGGGGCCGCGATGTCCATCGCGCTCATCAGGCGACGACGCAGATCCTGCACGCCGAGCGAATCGAGGCCGAGCTCGGTGAGCTCGCGATCCACGGGGATCTCCTCGGCATCACTGAGCCCGAGCACCGCGGCTGCCTCCTCGCGCAGCACCGTGAGCAGGTGGGTCAGCCGCTCGGCCGGCGGGACCTCGATGAGACGGGCGCGGCGCCGGAGCCGGGTCGGGGGCGGACGCTTCCCCGGCCCGGCCAGCAGCGGGTGCGAGAGCGCGCCGGTTCCGACCGGGGCGAAGGCCGCCAGAACCGTCCGTTCGCTCGCAAGCGCTTGTTCCAGCAGGCTGAGGCCGACGGTGGTGGTCAGGGCGTCTAAGCCGAGCTGACGCTGGCGCGCCCGCGCCCGCTCATCCAGCCGCGCCGCCATGCCCGCATCCGCCCAGGGGCCCCAGGCGATGCTGGTGGCGGGCTGGCCGAGGGCGCGGCGGCGGACGGCGAGCCCGTCGAGGAAGCTGTTGGCGGCGGCGTAGCTCGACTGGCCCGCCGAGCCGAACAGCCCCGCGAGGGAAGAGAAGAGCACGAAGAAGTCGAGCGGCGCTCCCTGCGTGAGCTCGTGCAGGTGCAGCGTCCCGGCGACTTTCGGCGCGTACACGCGGGCGAGCCGCTGCGGGGTCTGCTCGGTGAGCAGTGCGTCGTCGAGCACTCCGGCGGCGTGCACTACGCCGCGCAGCGGCACCGGGACGGCTGCCAGCACGGCGGCGAGCGCGTCCCGATCGGCGACGTCGACCATGGCAATCTCCACGTGCACGCCGCGTTCTTGCAAGTCGTGCAACACCGGCTGCGCTGCCTCCTGCGGGCCCGAGCGGCCGATGAGCAGAAGCCGCCGGGCGCCGCGCTCCGCCAACCAACCCGCCACGGCGAGTCCGAGCGCCCCGAAGCCGCCGGTGACGACGTACACGCCATCCGGCCGCAGCGACGGGAGCTTGGCTGCCGCGGGCAGCGGCGCGAGCTGCGCGGCCAGGCGGCGCCCGCCACGCCACGCCACCTCGGGCGTGTCGCTTCCTGAAAGCTCGAGCACCAGACGACGCACCGCCTGCGCATCGTCCTCAGCGGGATCGAGGTCGACCAATCGGAGGTCGAGTTCGGGCTGCTCCGCCCGCGCCGCCCGCGCCAGTCCCCACAGCACCGATGCGCCGACACCCCGGAGTCCGCTCGGCGCCTCCGCCGTCTCCTGTGCGCCCCGCGTGACGACGATCAGGCGCGCCGGCCGCTCGGCGAGCGCGCGCAGGACGGTCAGCAGCGCGCTGCTCGCGCGCGCAGCCTCGTCGGCCGGCGCGAGCTCGGTGGCGGCGGTCCAGAGGAACAGGACATCGGCGCCCGGGCTCGGCTCCGCGCGCGTCTCTTTGAACGTGCCGCGCACGCAGCCTATCTCACCGGCCGCCAGCATGCTGCCCAGGGCGCCCCCCTCTCCCGCCTGGAGCCAGCGGCCGTGCGGCGCCGCCGCCGGAGTGGACGCCGGAAGCCAGCGCAGCGCGTACAGGGGCGGCAGGCGCCTGGTCTCGCTCAGTCCCAGGAAGCGGTCCAGCGCGGCGCGTTTTACCACCGCGTCCTCGACCTCCGCCACGATCTCTCCGGCATCGTCGATAAGGGTGAAGTCGCAGCGCCAGGTGTCGCCCTCCTGCTGCCCCCTCTGCCAGCACACGCACCACATCTGGTCGCTCGGCAGCCGGTGCCAGCGCAGCGACCGCAGGGCGAGCGGGACGACGCCGGTGCCGTCGGCATCCGCACCAGTGCGTCCCATGCTGAGCGTGGTCGCCGCCCCCAGCGCGTTGTCGAGAAGCGCGGGATGGAGCGGCCCTTCGATGCTATCGAGCTTGCCTGGCGGCCGGCGCAGGCGCGCGACACCGCAGCGCTCACCGCGCTGTCCGTCGAGCATCCAGCTCCACCGGGGTCCCCAGACGATCTGCCCCGAGGCCAGAGAGGCTGCCAGCTCATCGGCCGAGGTCGGGGTAGGGCAGGCAGCGCGGACACGCTCGAGCACCTCGCGCCCCGCGGGCGGCGCGACAGAGAGCCGGAGCGTCCCCTCACAGTGCGTCCGCCACTCGCCCCGCCGCTCTCCTCGCGTTGCCGTCGTGAAGCGATAGACGTCGGAGCCGGCGACCGGCTCGAGCGTCGCATGCAGCTCCACCTCGCCCTCCGGCAGCAGCGCCCGAAGAAACTGCAGGTCTTCGATGGCGGCCGTGGTCACCCCAAGTCGCTCGGCGGCTACGGCCAGGATCATCGCGATGTGGAAGACGCCGGCGACCACGGGGCGGCCGAACACGACATGATCGTATACTGCGGGCGTCCGCTCCTCGCTGATCCGGAGGAGGTGGTGAATCGTGGTGCCGGGAAGGTCGAGCTCGCGGCCGGCGATCGGCCAGGTGGCGGCGTCGGAGCCGCGGACCTCCCCGGCGCTCGGCGCGTGCTGCGCGGTCCAGTACGGATCGGCCCGGAAGGGGTACAGCGGCAGCTGGACGTGCCGCGGGACGGCGCCCATGACGGCGGGCCACTGCACCGCGGCGCCGTGGACGTAGAGCAGGCCGAGCGCGCGTCCGAGGGAGGTCCATGCGTCTTCCCCGCGCTCCAGGCAGGGAACCCAGGTGATGCCCGCGACCGGGGCCGGCGTGCGGGAGCCGAGCACGAGCGCAAGCTCGACGCGCCGCGCCATCAGGTCGTCCACTTCTCCGTCGGGGAACTCCGCGTGACCGGCGCTGTCGCTAGTCGGATTCGCCGCCACGGCGCGCAGCGCATCCTCGAGATTGCAACGGCCCTCGCAGCAGGCGGCAACGACCGCCCCAACCCCGTATCCCGACACGACGTCCGCGGTGACTCCCCAGGAACGCCAGAGCTCTGCCAGACCCAAGCCGACCGCAAACGCCGCGACGCGCGCCGCCGCCGCATCCGCCCCGGTGGCCGCATCGCCAGACCCTCCAGACTCGGCAATGAGGGCATGCAGCGGTCGCGGCAGCGGCGGTCGCGGCAGCAGCGAATCGATCGCCGCCGCGCAGCGCTCGATCGCGGCGCGGAAGGCCGGGCTCGCGGCGTAAAGCTGCTGCCCGGCGGAAGCGCCAGCGTCCTCTGCGAACACCAATGCGATCCGGGGATTCTTGGGCGGCGCGCTCGCCCTCACCGCCATAAGCGGCGTTTCTCCGCAAGCCAGCGCATCCAGCGCTGCCAGCGCCGCGCCGCGCTCCGCTGCCAGTACCGCCGCCCTTTCATCGAGGTGGGTCCGGCAGGTTGCAGCCGCAGCGGCCACCTGGGCCAGCGGAGTCTCGGGATGCTGGCGCAAGCTGGCCGCCAGCCTGCGGGCAACCTCTTGCAGCCGCTCGGGGGTACGCGCCGAAAGGGGCAGGAGAGGAGGCGTGCGCGCCGGCGGTTCCGGCGCAGCGACCGCGGGCGCCTCTTCGACGATTACGTGCGCGTTGGTACCGCTCAGACCGAATGCGCTGACCCCGGCGATGCGCGGCTTTGGACCGCGCGGCCAGGACTGCGCCTTGCCAGCGACGAGCACCGGTAGCCGCTCCCACTCCAGCCGGGGGTTTAACGTGTCACAGTGCAGGCTCGCCGGGATGCGCTCGGCGCCGAGCGCGAGCGCCACCTTGATAAGGCCAGCCACCCCGGCGGCGGACTCCAGGTGTCCCAGGTTGGTCTTGACCGTACCGAGCAAAAGCGGCGCGCTGGCGGGCCGGCCCTCGCCGTACACCGCGGCCGCCGCGGCGACCTCGATGGGATCGCCCAGCGCCGTACCCGTGCCGTGTGCTTCGAGATAAGACACCTCTTGCGGCGCGACCCCGGCGTCCGCGAGCGCGAGGCGGATGGTCGTCTCCTGCGAGCGACCATTGGGCACCGTAAGCCCGCTCGCCGCTCCGTCGTGGTTGATCGCCGTGCCGCGGATGACCGCGAGCACGCGGTCGCCTTCGGCCAGCGCCCGCACGAGGGGCTTGAGCACAACCACCGCGCAGCCCTCGCCGCGGCCATATCCGTCGGCCTTCGCCGAGAAGGTCTTGCAGCGGCCATCGGGAGCGAGCGCCCGCAGGCGCGACAGCGCGATGAAGGTGGCGGGCGTCGTCACGACGTTGACCCCGGCGACCAGGGCCGTTTCGCACTCCCCTGCCCGCAAGCTGCGCACGGCGAGATGCAGGGCGACAAGCGAGGAAGAGCAGGCGGTGTCGACGGCGAGGCTCGGTCCCTGGAGGCCGAGCACGAAAGAGAGGCGCCCGGCGGCGATGCTCGGCATGTTGCCGGTGGCGTCCGCCAGCGGCCCGGCCAGAGTGACGTAGTCGCCGGCCGCCATGCCCACGAACACGCCGACGCGCCGGCCGCGTAGCGCCCGCGGGTCCTGTCCGGCGTGCTCCAGCGCATGCCAGGCAACTTCGAGCAGCAGGCGCTGCTGAGGGTCCATGCCGGCGGCCTCGCGCGGGGAGATGCCGAAGAACTTCGGGTCGAAGCCGGCGATGTCGTCTAGGAGCGCGGCATGCCGCGTGTACATGCGCCCGGGCGTCTCGGGATCGGGGTCGTATAGCGCGGGGTCGAAGCGCTCGATGAGCCGAACCGCGTCGCGCCCCTCATCGAGTAAGTCCCACAAGCCCTGCGGATCGTCGATTCCTCCCGGCATCCGGCAACCGATGCCGACGATCGCGATGCGCTCGTCCGCCTGGGCGCGGCCAGCCGGCTCGGCAGCGCGGCGCCCCGCCCGCTCCGGCTGTTTCGCCGGCCGGTCGAAGCCGGCGTCCGCTGCGGCCAGGGCTGTCGCGAGGACCTCTGCCAGGTCTTGCGCGTTGGGGTCGTTGAACGTCGCCAGGGATGGGAGGGCGATGCCGAGCGCGCGCTCGAGCCGCTTGCCCAGCTCGACCGCCATGAGCGAGTCCATCCCGAGCTCGAAGAAGCCCCGGCGCGGCGCCACTTTCTCCGGACCGTCGAGGCCCAGGGTCTGGGCGACCTCGGCGCGTACAAGCTCGACGAGCAGGTCGGTGCGCTGGGCGACAGGGGCCGACAGCAATCGGGCGCGCCAGCCATCACCCGTGTCCGCGGCGCGCGCCGGCGCCGTGAGCTCGGACAGCGGGCGGCGGCGGACGATGCCTTCCTGACGGAACCGGGTCCAGTCCACGGCCGCAACGACCACCTCCGCGCCGTCCCCAGCCGCCAGGTTCAGCGCCTCCACCGCAACCTCGGGATCGAGGGACTCGAGCCCGAAGCGCGCCGAGGCGGCTCGTACCGCGTCGGTAGCCAGGCCATCGCCGGCCCACGGTCCGAAGGCGAGGCTTGTTGCCGGAAGGCCCTCGGCGCGCCGCGCGCGGACTAGCGCATCGAGGAAGCCGTTCGCCGCGCCGTAAGCCGTCTGCCCGGCCGCTCCCCAGACGCCGGCAATGGAAGAAAAAAGGATGAAGTAACGCGGGGCTGCCTGCCGCGTGAGCGTGTGCAGGTGCCAGGCACCTTCGATCTTGGCGGCCTGTTCAGCGAAATCCTTCGGTTGCAGCTCCGCGAGCGGCCGCGGGCTGGCGACGCCCGCGGCGTGGACGATCCCTTCCAGCACTCCCAGGCTCGCGGCTTCCGCCAGCACGCGCGCCACCTCATCGCGGACCCGGACATCCGCCGCCACCGCGCGAACCGTTGCCCCGGCGGTGGTGAGCTCCGCGATGGCGGCCGCCGCGCCGGGCGTAGCGAGCCCGCGGCGGCCGACGAGCACCAGGGCGCGCGCGCCGCGCGTGACGAGCCACCGAGCGGTCCGCAGCCCCAAGGCGCCGAGCCCGCCGGTGATGACCCAGACGCCCTGCGTGGCGAAGCTCGGCACCGGCGCCTCCAGCCGGGCGAGCCGGGCCACGCGCCGGACGCCGTCCGCCAGCGCGATCTCATCTTCGCCGTCGGGGGCGATGACCTCTGCGGCGATGGCCGCCACATCGACCGGCACGCTTGGGCTGAGGTCGAGCAGGTGCACGCGCAGATCCAGGTGTTCCAGCGCCAGCACGCGGCCCAGAGACCAAAGGGGGGCCTGGGCCAGCCCAGAGGGCGCGCTCGTGGCGGTGGTCGCACCGCGGGTGACGATCCAAAGCGTGCGCTCGCGTCCCGCCGCCGAGCCCGCCCGCGCCATGGCCTGCGCGACCCGCAGCGCGTCCTCCAGCACCCGCCCCACGCCGGCGGGGAGCTCGGAGTCCTCGGGCGCGAGATAGACCACCCCGCGCACCGCCTCCGCGAGCTCGAACGCCGCACTCGCGCTGGCCGCGGGAGCGCCGAGCGCCGCCGCAAGCTCATCTCCCAGGCGGCCTCCCCCTACGACGCGCCACTGCGTACCTTCACCTGCGGCCCCGCCGACCTTGGGCTGCGGCCGCCATCGCCGCTCATAAAAGATGCCGCCGCGAGGATCGGCCGATGTCTGGTTCGACGCCGAGCGCGCCTCCTCGCGCCGCCGCTGCGCGGAGGCGGCAGGCAGATCGACGATGCGGCCGCCGGCCAGCGCGCTCCACTCGACGGAGGCGCCGCGCACATAAAGCTCGCCGAGCGCGGACAGGAGCGCGACGCTGTCGGGGCGCCCTTGACGCAGCGATGGAAGCCAGCTCGCCGAGGAGCCGGGAAGGCAGCGACGCCCGAGCGCGCAGAGCACGGGTCGCGGGCCGATCTCGACGAAGGCGTCCACCCCTTGCTGGGCGGCGGTGCGCAGGGCGTCGGCGAAGCGGACCGGCAGCTCGACCTGGCGCACCCACCCTGCCGCGGTCGCGACTTCCTCTCCCGCCGCCGCCCCGCTGACGCTCGAGATCATCGGGATGCGCGCGGCCGCCAAGCCCAGAGAACGCGCGGCACTCTCCAAAGCCGGTCGAGCCGGCACGATCAGCGGCGAGTGGAAGGCGTGCGACACGGTGAGGCGCTGGGTCCGGACGCCCCGCGCCGCGAACGCGGCCGCGATCGCCAACACCCGCTCCTCGGCCCCGGAGATTACCGTCTCGTCGGGCGCGTTGCAGGCGGCGATGGCCACTTGCCCCGCGGCGTCGGCGATGGCTGCCGCCACCGCGGCCTCTTCGGCTTGGATCGAGACCATGGCCCCGCCCGCCGGCAGCTCACCCATCGCGCGACCACGCGCCACCACGAAGCGCGCCGCATCTTCGAGCGAGAGCACCCCGGCGACACAGGCCGCGGCGATCTCGCCCACGCTGTGGCCGAGCACCACGTCCGGCACGATCCCGACCGACCGCCAGAGCTCGGCCAGCGCCCATTGGAGGGCGAAAATCGCTGGCTGGGCATAGGTAGTGTCGTCGAGAAGGGCGCGTTCCGGGGTGCGAAGCAGCGTAGCGAGAGGCCGCGTCAGAAGCGGATCGACGAGCGCCGCGACGCGATCGATGGCCTCCCGGAACACCGCGCTTGTCTCGTAGAGCTCGACCCCCATGCCGGGGTAGACGGCGCCCTGACCCGTGAACAGAAACGCGATCCGCGGCCGACCTTCGCTCGACCTTCCCCGCGACGCGGATGCCGGTACCTGGCCGGCCGCCAGCAGCGCGAGATCGCGCTCCACCGCATCGCGCTTGATCGCGACCAGAGCGGCGCGCTCCGCCCGGTGCGCTCGCTCGGTGCTCAGGGTGAACGCCACATCGGCAAGCTCCAGCGCGGGTCGCCCAGCCAGATGGCTCGCGAGCTCTTGCGCGGCCGCGGCTAGCTCCTTTTCAGTATGGCCGGAGAGCGGCAGGAGCACCGGGCTTCCCGCCGCCCACTTGCCTGGGCTGACAGGCGGGGACGGCGCCGGGCGCGGGTCTTTGCTTGCGGTCGCGGGTCGCGCTGCGGGGGGGCCGCTCTCGCTCCAGTAGCGCTTCCGCTGCCAGGGATAGCGCGGCAACTGGACGTGACGGCCCGGGACCGGGTAGAGCCGGCGGAAGTCCACCTGATAGCCGTGCACGTGGAGCCCGCCCAGCGCTTCCAGTATGCTGCGCCGCTCCCCGGTATGCGCGCGCAGCGATGCCAGCGCGGCGCCTTCCTGCTCGCTCTCGCGGAGCGCCTGCTCGACTAGGGCGCGGAGGCTCGCGTGCGGGCTCATCGCCAAAAACAGGGTGACGCGCGTTTTGATCAAGGCGCTCAGAGCCTGTCGGAGCTGCGACGGCGCATGGCGGAGGTTCGCAAAGTGCTCACCTACGAGGTCGGCCGCCTGCAGCAGCGCGCCGGTTACGCTCGACGCCATCGGCACTCGCAGCGCGCCGGCTGCCTCGCCTGGCCACAGCGCCGGCGCGGAATCCGCGCTCTGGTGCAGCCGGCACACGATCCGCGCCGCTTCCGCCAGCGAGAGCGCGCCGGCCGCGTAAGCCGCCGCTACTTCCCCCGCGTCCGCACCAACCACCGCGTCGGGCTCTACTCCCAAAGAGCGCCACAGCGATAGTAACGCCCCCTGCAGGGCGAAGCGGACCGGTCCCGCCACCGCGCTTTCGCTCAGCCGCGACTCCCCCGGCTCCTTCGCGAGCTCGGCGATGACGGAGAAGCCGGCCTCGGGCGCCAGCGCCGCGTCGAGCTCTTGCAGGGCGGCGCGGAACACCGGCTCCTCCCGCAACAGCTCCATCGCGGTACCTGGCGGCAGCGGCTCGTCCGAGGCCAGCGATCCCGAGAACACGAAGGCGACCTTGGGGCGCGCCATGAACGGCACGCTCCCGCATGACACCCCCGGCACGGCCTCCCCCCGCGCCCAGGCGCCGAGATCCTCCGCCAGCCCGCCCGCGGTCTGCCCCACCACCACCAGCCGCTCATCGTGCACGCTGCGGCGTAGGCTCGCGGCATAGGCTATGCTGTACAGATCCGCGCCTATGCCGTCTGCCGCGCGGCTCGCATCCCGCAAAAACTCCGCGAATTGGTGCGCCAGGGCCTGCAGGGCTTCCGGCCTCCGCGCGGACAGCGGCAGAAGATAAAGCGGCAGCGAGGGCGGTCGCGCCTCGCCCCCAGCCTCTGCCGGCGGCTCCTCCAGCACGACGTGCGCGTTGGTCCCGCTGACCCCGAACGAGCTGACGCCGGCGACGCGCGGCCCCGCGCCGCCTGGCCAGGGCGACTCTTCTACCGGAATGAAAAAGGGCGTCTCGTGCAGCGAGATCTTGGGGTTGAGCGTGCGCAGGTGCAGGTGCCGCGGAATGACGCCGTGCTTCAAGATCAGCGCCGCCTTGATGAGCCCCGCGATCCCCGCCGCTTCCTCCAAGTGACCCAGGTTCGTCTTCACGGAGGAAATCGCGCACCGCGAGCCATCGCTGCGCGGCGCCCCCAGCACCGCCTTCAGCGCCTCCACTTCGAGCGGATCACCAAGCGCCGTCCCGGTTCCGTGCGCCTCGATGTAGCCGAGCCGCGCGGGGGGCAGACCCGCATCATCCAGGGCCTGCCGCACCACCGCCTGCTGCGCCACCCCGCTCGGCGCCGTGAGCCCTGTGGAGCGTCCGTCGTGATTGATCGCCGAGCCGCGGATCACCGACCAGATCCGATCGCCGTCGCGCTGCGCATCCGCCAGCCGCTTGAGCACGACCATGCCGCCGCCCTCGGCGCGGACGAAGCCGTTGGCGCTGGCGTCAAAGGTCTTGCAGCGGCCCTCTGGCGACAGCGCCTGCAGCGCCAGCGCCAGCGCCGAGCCCATCGGCGAGAGCAGCAGGTTGACGCCGCCCGCCAGGGCCAGCGCGCTCTCCCCGCTGCGCAGGCTCTGGCAGGCCAGATGCACGGTGACCAGGGAGGAAGAGCATGCCGTGTCCACGGTCATGCACGGTCCCTGCAGCCCGAACGTATAGGAGATGCGTCCCGCCGCGGTGCTGATCAGCGTCCCTGTGGTGTCGTACACCTCTACATGCTGCGGACCCTTGCGCACGACCTGATGCTGATAATCGACCAGGCCCAGGGTAATGAAGACACCGGTCCGGCTGCCTGTAAGCGCCTCGGGGCGTACGCTGGCGTGCTCCAGCGCCTCCCATGCGAGCTCGAGGAGCAGCCGCTGCTGCGGATCGAGCTTGCGCGCCTCGCGCGGGGAAATTCCGAAGAACTCGGCGTCGAACCGATCGATCTCACGCAGCAGGCCGCCCCAGCGCACCTCGGGACGGTTGCCGGGGATGGCGTCGGACGGCCAGCGCGTGGCGGGGATCTCGCGGACCGCATCCGTTCCCGCGCGGAGCGCCTGCCAGAACTCCTCGGGCCCGGTCTCCGCTCCGGGGAACCGACAGCCGATGCCGATGATCGCGATGGGCTCGCTGCTGCCCGGCGTAAGCGCAGATGCTTCATTTGCCACACCGGGGTCCTTCATCCTCGTCATCTCTTCGTTCATTCGCCTTGACTTCTTCGCGGGACCAGACCGGCGGTACGGGCTTGGACAGCACGCTTGAAATGGGGGTGTGAGCAGATGCTCGGAACAGTTCTTACGGTGGCTATGCGGTCGCGGCGGAGGCGCTTATGACGGTATTTGATGCATCGTTTGTTGATTTATAAATCGCATTATTTTTCTAGATTTTGATATCGACACAATCCCCCTACCGATTTGCAAGTTGGATGTGCGCCACAGGCGACAGTTGGCCACATGAGATACAGGCGGGTCAACCCTTTAGCGCATCGCTGCGCGACTGTCCGCGCGCCGGTCACTCGCCCGTGGTTACAAAGCGGGTGGCGCGCTCCACGACCTCGGGATCGCGCAGGATCAGGCGGTGGCCGAGTCCCTCTGTGGTCAGCAGCTCGGCGCCGGGCCAGGCGGCAGCGGTGTCGACGCCGTCCTGGTACGGGATCTCCGCGTCGCCGCGGTCGTGCACGATGAGCGCCGGCAGCGCCAGGCGGGTCCCGACCCAGACGAGCGAGCTCTGCTCCCACATGTCAGCGCCGAACTCCGCTTCGAGGCGGGCGACCAAGCGAGTCCGCTGCTCGGGGCAGAGACCGAGCCGGCTGACGAATCGGGTCAGCGCGTCGGCGAGTCGACACATGGGCGCGATGAACGCCGCGCGCCGCACCGGCAGACCGCGCCCGATCGCCATCGCGGTGCTGGCCGCGCCCATCGAGTGCGCGATGGCGCCCGCGAAAGGACCGGCGTGACGGCCGACGTCAGCGAGGGTCTGGGCGATCTGGAACATGCTGGGGCGTATGCCCGGCGAGCGCCCATGCCCCGGCGCGTCGAGGAGCAGGACGCGGTAGCCGCGCGCCAGGAGCGGCGGCACGAAGTCCCGGAGCTGCGCGGCGCGGCCTCCCCAGCCGTGCACGAGCAGCACGGTCTGCTCCCCTTGACCGAAGGAGTACGTCGCCAGCGCGAGCCCTCCCGACTCGAGCGAGCCGCAGCGCGCCGTGGCGAGGAATTGCTGCTCGACCTGCGACTCGCGGAGCCAGACCGGAGTTCGGAACAGGGCCCAGATCTGTTCATCGGACAGATCGGCCGCGGCGGGCCGGGAGGGGTGGCTCTGCGCGCTTGGGTTCACGCGCTGGCGTTGAGCTTGGAGGCCAGCTCGGGAGCCGAGAGCAGCTGCTTCTTTATCCGGGCCGGTGCCGGCCGCCGCACGTTCCACGCCAGTCCGACGGAGCTTAGCGCCTGACAGAACAGCGCCGTCAGATCGATCTCCCACCAGCGCAGTCCCAGGTGCGCCGAGCTCGGGAAAGCGTGGTGGTTATTCTGCCACGCCGAACCGAAGGACGGAATCGCGAGCCAGAAGTTGTTGCGGCTTCGATCGCCGGTGTTAAACCGCACGCCGCCGAATCGGTGGCAGATGCTGGCCACGCTCCACGTCGTGTGGTGGACCAGAAACATGCGCACCAGCCCGCCCCACAAAAAGCAGGTGAACGCGCCCCAGAGCGTTCCGTAGACGATGAGCCCGATGAGCGCGGGCAGCGCCAGACCGGCGATCACGATGAGCTCATATAGCTCGCTCACGCGCCGCAGCGCCGGATCGCGGTTCACGTCGCGCGCGAACAGCGTGCAGTTGGTGATCTCATCGGTCAGCATGTGGCCGACGTGCGCGTGCCAGATGCCGCGCACAAGACCAAGCTTTTGTTCCTCGCCGTTGAGCTTGCGGACGTGGGGCGAGTGCGGATCGTATACGGTGTCGCTGTGCGTGTGGTGGCGGCGGTGGCTGGCGACCCAGTAGAGGATGCGCCCCTCGGCGGCCATCGAGCCGAAGATCGCGAACAGGACCTTGATGAAGCGGTGGGTCTCCAGCGCGCGGTGCGCCAGGACGCGGTGCATGCCAAACTCGATGCCCAGCGTGGTCAGCACGAAGCCGCCGGCGCACAGCCCGATTTCGAGCCAGCCCACGCCGCGATATAGAGCGAGTCCGGCCGCCACGATCGTCCCGAGCAGCGGGATCCAGATCGTGGCCATGGCAATGGCATTCTGCACCGGGCGCAGCGTCGGGTTCTCGACCGTGATCGGCGGCCGCACGGTGTCCGCCGCGGTGTCTCGCGGCAATCGGACCGCTTCCTCATCGACGACGTATGCCTCGACATCGAAGTTCTGCGCGGGGTGCTCTTGTAAGGAGTTCATCGTTAGAGCCTCACTGCTTGTGCCGGGATCCTGGCCTTGCCCGCCTGCTCTTGCGCCGTCGGCGCGCGGTTCATACTCGTGACCACGCCGAGCGCCGCCAGAGCGCGGATGATGAAGTAACCGACGTCCGGCTGGTACCACTTGAACCCGAGGTTCGCGGACGAAGGGAAGGCGTGGTGGTTGTTCTGCCAGGCCGACCCGAATGTCGGTACTCCGAAGACGTAGTTGTTGGTGCTCTCGTCGTCGGTCTTGAACGGCCGGCCACCGTACATGTGAGAAAAGGAGCCGTTGGCAAAGTAGATATGGTGGACGACGAAGATGCGCACCAGCCCGCCCCACAAAAGACCCATGAGCGCCCCGTACAGCGAGCGCTCTACCGCAGCGCCGATCAGCGCCGGCAGGATCAGTCCGAAAAGGACCCACTTCCGGTAGTGCCGGTCGATGAACACATTGAGGCGGCTGCGTCGCAGATCGGCGGAGAAGGCCATCACGTTGGTCGCGTGGTCGGTGTACATGTTGCCCATCTGGGAGTGCCAAAGCCCGGCGAGGCGGCTCGTGAAGCGCTGCTCGCTGCCGCTATCGGCTTTGCGCACGTGGGGCGAGTGCGGATCCTCTTTGGTGTCGCTGTAGACGTGATGCCGGCGGTGCGTCGCGGCCCAGTAGATGACCGGTCCCTGCGCCGCCATCGAGCCGGCGACGCCGAGCAGCGCCCGCAGGACCTCGCCGCCCTTGAAGGCGCTATGCGCGAAGTAGCGGTGGAAGCCGACTTCGACTCCGGTCATGGTGACGATGTACATGCCGACGAGCAGCCCGAGCTCCAGCGCGCCGATGCCGCGCGCGACCGCCAGGCCCAGCGCCAGCGCCGTTCCGAAAGTCGGCACCAGAATCGTAACCAGGGCGATGGTTCGTTTGGCCCGGCGCACGCTCGCGACCTCGATCATCGGAGGCGGCCGCCGCACCCCGGACTTCGGGGCATGCTCCGCACCATCCCCGGCATCGGACGCATCGAACACATCTGCCGTCGCGACGATGGCTTGCTCAGACACCGCGTACTCCTTGTCTATCGCGCCTGCGTGGTTACGAAGCTGACGACCGCGTCGATGCTGCGGTGGTCCTTGAGCAGGTTGGCCTCAAGGTGGACGCCGAGCCAGTCCGACAGATCGCCGCTCAGACCGGCGGCCGCCGTCGAGTCGAGCCCATAATCAGCCAGCGCGGTCCGGGGATCGATCTCGTTTGCCGGCATGCCCACCAGACGCGCGACGTAGTTTACCATCCACTTGCGAATTGCCTCTTTTGACTGCACCGGCACCTCCTTACTTTGCTTCCAGGTTTCTATTTCTAATCGCTACCGGACTCGACGCCGACAGCCCCGAAGCCGCCGACGTCTAGGCCCGCTGCTCCGTGCTGCGCCGGGCCAGCACCTCCAGACCGGGGACCTTGACCTCACTGGCGAGCCCCGTGGCGCGCAGCGCGCTGATGAGCCACCAGCCGAGATCCACTTGCCACCACCGCAGACCAAACCGCGCCGAGCTCGGGAAGGCGTGGTGCGCATTGTGCCAGGACTCGCCCGCCGAGGGCAGGGCCAGCCACGCGACGTTGGTGCTGCGATCGCTCGTTGTGTAGGGTCGCCGCCCGAGCAGATGGGTGATCGAGTTGATGCTCCAGGTCGCGTGATGCACGGTAAAAATTCGTACGAGACCGCCCCACAAGAGCCCGCGTCCTGCGCCCACGAGGCCGCCATCGACGAAAAAGCCGATCAGCGCCGGCAGCAGCAGGCCAAGTGCGACAATCAGCGGGTACAGTCGGTTCACGGCGCGCAGCACCGGATCGCGCAGCAGGTCGCGGGAGTAGCGAGCGGGATTGGTGGGATCGGCCGTGAACATCCACCCGATGTGCGCGTGCCACAGACCGAGCAGCCCTGCCGCCGGCGCGTGAGGCGAGTGGATGTCGCCGTTTTCGTCCGAGAACTGGTGGTGGCGGCGGTGATTGCTGACCCAGTGGATGGGCGGTCCCTGGGCCGCCATCGCCCCCAGCATCATGAGCAGGGAGCTCGCCGCCGGGCCCACCCGGAACGCGCGGTGGGCGAGCAGCCGATGGTAGCCGACGGTGATGCCCAGCATCGTCAGTACATGCAAGACCCCTAGCAGCAGCAGATCGATGCCGTGCACCCCGAATAGCGGAATCGAGACGAGCGCCGCTGCCGTCCCCAGCGTCGGGACCAAGACGGTCACCAGGGCCGCCCGGCGCTGCATGCGTCTCAGGTAGGCGCTGTCGATGGATGCGCTCGGCCCGCCGGGCGCATTCAGCGCGCTATCGATCTCGGCCTCGGCCTCCGTGCGGAGCACGGTCGCGGCGGGCCACGGCGCGGCGTCTTGCATGACTCCCTCCCCTAGCTCGATTCGGTCCATGATCCGCTCGGTCGGCGGGCGCCGCCGCTCTTGTACAGATCGACGCAGGAACGACGGCGGATCTTGCCACTCGAAGTCTTGGGGATCGTGCCCTCGGGAACAAAGACGCAGCCGTGCAGGGTGATGCCGTGCGCATCGACCACGGCCCGGCGCACCGCGCGCAGCGCTTCGGCACGGGCGACATCACCGGCCGCCTCGACCGCCGCTTGATGACGGGAGCTGATCTCCTGCACCACCGCGACCTGCTCACCGCCCTCGGCTTCGATCATGAACGCCGCGGTGCCGCCGACGCGGAACACCGGGTGCACCCGGCCCACCGTGTTCTCGATGTCCTGCGGGTAGTGGTTGCGTCCCTGGACGATGATGAGATCCTTGGAGCGCCCGGTGACGAAGAGCTCCCCGTCGCGCAAAAAGCCGAGATCGCCGGTGCGCAGGAACGGTCCCTCGCCGGAAGCGAGGAACGCTTCGAACGTCTCGCGGTTTACTTCGGGACGGCCGAGGTAGCCGCGGCTGACGTTGGGACCGCTGATCCAGATTTCGCCGACCTGATCCGGCCCGAGCGGCTGCTGGGTCTCGGGGTCGACGATGAACAAGCGCTCGTTCAGCCAGGTGCGGCCGCAGCCGACGAGGGTGCGGATCCCAGGCGTGTCCGCCGCGCGGTGCTCGATGCGGTTTTGGGCGAGGGCCGCGGGGTCGACGTGCACCACGATCGGCTCGGCATGCGGTAGTCCGCCGGTGACGAAAAGCGTCGCCTCGGCCATTCCGTAGCACGGATAAAGAGAGCTCGAGCGGAAGCCGCAGCGCGCGAACCGGGAGGCGAAGCGCTGGAGCGTCTCGGCGCGGATCGGCTCGGCGCCGTTATAGGCCACCTGCCAGCTCGAAAGATCGAGCTGGGCGATGTCGTCGTCGGAGACCTTGCGGGCGCACAGCTCGTAGCCGAAGTTGGGCGAGCCGCTGGTGGTCGCGCGGTAGCGCGAGATGGCGCGCAGCCAGCGCACCGGCTTCTGAATGAAGGTCTCTGGCGCCATCAGCACGCTGGGGATCCCCAGATACAGCGGCTGCAGGACGTTGCCGACCAGCCCCATGTCGTGGTGCAGCGGCAGCCAGCCGACGAACACCGTCTGGGCGGAGTGGCCGAATCCGCGGCGGATCATCTCCTGATTGGCCAAAATGTTGCCGTGGCTGACCTGAACGCCCTTGGGCGTCCCGGTCGAGCCCGAGGTGTACTGGAGAAACGCGAGGCTGCTCGCGGTGAGCTCCGGCGCCGCCCACTTGCCCGCGAGCTCCGGTGGCAGCGAGTCGGTGACGACGACGGTGAGCTTGGCCAGGGCGGCATCGGCGGAGCCGAGCGCGCTGACAGTCGCGGCGAGCGCGCTCTCGGTAAGGATCGCCGCGGCGCCGCAGTCGGCGGCGATGCGCGCGATGCGCTCGGGGCTCTCGGACGGGCGCGGCGGGTAGGCCGGAACGACGACCGCGCCGCCGTAGATCCCGCCCAGGAAGGCGATGACGAACTCCACCCCGACGCCGTACAGCAGCAGCACGCGCTGGCCTGAAAGCCCGAGCGCGGCGACCTGCGCGCCGATGCAGCGGGCGCGCCGATCGAGCTCGGCGTAGGTCAGGCAGAGGGTCTCGACCTCCAGCGCGTTGAGCCACGCATACGCCGCCGCAGAGGGGCGGGTCGCCGCATGGTAGCGGCAGAGCTCGAGCAGCGTCGCGATGGGCGGACGATCCAAGTCTTCCGCGGTGCGCGGCGCGCCGACTCCGGGCGCTGCATGCTCGGCCTCGTTCGCCGCCTGCCCGAGCAGAACGCCGTCTTGATGTTCCGTGCCGCCAGATCTCACAGGTTGCCTCCAGTCATTCCTCTCTGACCTCGCTCACCACAAACCCGTTCCGTCGCGGCCACAGCTCGGCCACGGCTCGGCTAGGATTGAAAGCGTCGAGCGTCGTGGTCCGCCATATGAGACTCAACCACACGAAAACCAACCTACATTCCGAGGCTCGCGGAACCGGAGTAGGAGTAATTACACGACTTCAGCGAGGGCGGTCAAGCATATTGAAGAGCTGGATCCGGTTCAGGCGGTCCGCTCGCAAGCGAGGACAAAGGACCAGAGACACAAAGCCCTGAAAGAGGGCAAGGGACAGAGGGCCAGAGGCCGGAACTACGGGACACAGAAACAAGGAGACAAGGGACAGAGCCACAGGATACGAGTAAGGGACAGATCCCTCCGCGGTCGCGGCGCTCAGCAGGCCGCGGCAAGGGCGATCTAACGGCGCTCGCGGCCAGCGTTTTTTCCGCTGTCTGCTCCGCCCGAAGTTTGTCGTTGCTGGGCTGCGGCTTGTGCAATAAATTTGGAAGATGCGGCGTCCGCGAGCGGTAAAGTGCGTCCAGATCTGGAAGGCCCTTGGCGAACAGACCTATCCTCAGCGCCGGACTCTGTACCGTCGCACGCGGCGGCACTCCGCGACGAGCTGCGCGCACTCGGCCCGCGGCGCGGAGCAAGCGGCGAAGGTGGAGGTGACGGTGGAGGCGGAGGTGAGGCCGCCCGCCGCGTTGTCGCAGGCGAGCGCGCCGCGCGTCATCATCTCTTACATACATTTCCTCGGTACGACCAAACGGACCCAGGCCGACGAGTTCATCGAGCTCAAAAATCTCGGGGAGGCGCCGCAGGATCTGTCGGGGTGGAGGATCAGCGCCGCGGATCCGGGCCAGAATTTCGTGTTTCCGGCCGGCACCCAGATCGCCGCCGGCGCGGTGCTGCGCGTCTATACGAACCGCGAGCCGCGCTCGCCCGCCCACTTCAGCTTTGGCAGCAAGCGCGCGATCTGGAACGACGCCGGCGATCTCGGGCAGCTCTTCGACGACGGCGGAAAGCTTGTCGCCCAATACGGCTACGGCAGCTCCGAGACGCGGACCCTGGAAAGCATCAAAGAAGCGTGCGGCCTGAGCGGGCTGCAGCTCGCCTTCGAGCCGGCGCTGCTCACCGAGCAGAGCCGACCCCATGGCAAGGTGGATTTTTTCACCGCCCTGGAGCGCGTGCTGCGCCTGTTGACCACGGAGCCCGCGGCGGACAAGCGCGATCAGGATGAACACTCGCGCCGGATCCTGCAGCAGCTTAATCGGCAGCGACTGAGCCTGCTACCCAGCAGCTACCTGCCGTATCTGGCGGACGTAAAAAAGAACTGGTTCTTCGGCCTGCACGAGGGCGAAAAAAACCTCTGCCGGATCGTCGTCGATCGCTCGGGGGCCGAGCCCGCATACCGCGAAGACACCGCCTTCTGAGGCAGGAGCGGCGGAGCGCGGACAGCGCCGGCGCCACGGCCGGCGCGCCGCGGCCGGCGCGAGTAAAAGCTATCTGTCGGTCACATCTTGAAATTCCGTCGGGAGCAAGCAGGCGTGGGCCGACCGGAGATGTTTTCGGCGGGCCGTAAGGTCCGACGGAAACATCGCAGGGTAGGGGGACCCGCGCCGGTTACTACTTTGGTTGTGACCATCCGATAGAGTAAAAGGGGGCGAAAGGGAGAAGCGGAAGTAAAGCGGAGGGAGCGGCGCGGCTAAGTCCGATTAGCCGAAGATCTTCGACAGCTTGAACTTCTTGCCGCCTTTGCGACGGGCCCGCATCCAGTTGTAGGTGTAGTCGCGCAGCCAGCCGTCCCGGCGCTTCTTGTTCGAGCGGCGGTGACGCGACAGGTACGCGTCCGCGGAGCTCTTGTCAGCAGCGACTGAGCGACGGGCGATGCGCTCCCAGAGCTTGACCAGGCCCTTGCTCTGTTTCTTCTTCTTCCGCTTCTTCTTGATGACCATCTGACCGAGGCCGGTGTCGCCGGTCTCCGCCTTCAGGATGGTGATGCGCTTGATCGATTTCGGGAGCTTTGACTTGACGGTTCGTAATTTCATCTTCGCCTCCTCAATTGTGGGCGTTGACAGGCACTCAAAAAAAATCTTACTATTTTTTGTAATTTACGCATCCAAAAAAAGAGGTCAACCATGAGCAATGACACAACTGGAGCGGCAACTTCTGCCAAGGCCACGAAAAAAGATGCTGGCTCCGCGGCGTCCCCCGAGCCCATCGTCATCGACCTGGGAAAAAAGAGCCGCAAGCAGGTCCGCAAGCTGCGTAAGGGCGAAGCCGGCCGCTTGATGGATCGCGTCGAGGAAGCGATCGAGCATCTGCGCGACAACAATGCGGTGGCGGCAAGCGCCCAGCCGATCGTGATCGTCATTAAAGAGAAGCAGAAGCGGCGCCGGGGCAAGCGGCTCCTCAAGCCGTGGGGCCTGGGCTAGCCAGCCACCGCGTCTTTATAAATTCTTTTAGTTGAACAAATTACCAAAAGCAAGAAGGCTCGTTCTTCGTCCTGTGCAAAAGGAGACTGCGATGACTACCGAATCTCGTCAGGCCAAAACCCACGCGGGTAACAAGGATGCCGCCCCGGCCACAAACGAGCCCATCATCATCAGCATGGGGAAGAAGACGCGCAAGCAGGTGCGCAAACTGACCAAGGGCAAGCCGGGCCGGCTCATGGAGCGCGTCGAAGAGGCGATCGAGCACCTGCGTGAGGAGGGTGCGATGGCCCCGGACGCGCAGCCGATCGTCATCGTGATCCGCCAGCGGCCCAAGCGCAATAACCGCCGCATGGCCAAGGCCAGCAAGGTGTTCGGTCTCGGCTAAGCCCCGGCCTTCGGGCCGCGCCTTGCTCGCAACGTCGCCTTCGCATGTCTTCGCGCAAGTTTAAAAGTAACTGGACGCCGACGCCGCTGCGCGTCCGTGAGGTACCGGACACGCGGTCCGAGGAACCCGAGCCGGTCCCTCCTCCGGATGAGCCGGAGCTGGCGGAGCTGCCTGGTTCGGCGCTGGCCTCGGTGGCGGGCGCCGCGCTCGTGACCGCGGCCTCGGCGGCGCGCGACGCCGTCACCAACACCGGGCTGGCGACGGCTGCGGGCTCGGCCCTGGCTTCGGCGCAGGCCTCAGTCGAAAAGAGCGCGCTCATGTCCGCCGCCGAGTCGGCGCTGGCCAAGGCGCACTCGTCGGCGGCCGGGAGCTTGCTGGCCTCCGCGCTCGAGCCGCTGCCCTCTCCGGTGTCGCTGGCCAAACGGGCCTCCTTCATCCTCAAGTTCCTCCTGCTGACGATCTTCCGCGAGCTGATTTACACCGTCCGCGCGGGTTGGAGGAGCAAGGCCACCCGCCCGCTCAAGTCGGCGTGGGCGACGCGCCGGTTTGCCGAGCGGCTGGGCGGGTCGTGGATCACGCTCCTGCGCCTCGCCTCCCTGCGCAGCGATCTGCTCGGTGCCGAATACTGCCGGATCCTGGCGCATACGCGCGACTACTCACTGCCGGTCGCCCTCAACGTGGTCCGCGCGATCGTCGATGCCGAGCTGCGCACCCGGGAGAGCTCGTTCGACGATACGTTTTCGGAGTTTGACGAGCAGCCGATCACCGTCCGCTCGTTTGGCCAGACTCACCGCGCTCGCCTGCGCAAAAATGGCCGCGAAGTGCTCGTACGGGTGCGCGCGCCCGATGCCGTAAGGCGCGCTGCCACCGACTGGCGTTACCAGCGGGTTTTGCTGTTCCTGCTGGAGCAGTTCGGCATCGAGCCGCACATGCGCTGGGGAGACTTGTTCTTCGAGGTGAAGCAGTCCACAGATGATCTTTTGGACTTCCGTACCGAAGTCGAGGAGCTGCGGCGCATCCGCAAGATCCTGCGACCCCGCAAGATCTATGTCCCGATCGTCTACTGGAAGCTCTGTACCGAGCAGGTCCTCATCGTCGAGCACATCACCGGCGTCGATGTCGAAGATCTGATGAACGTGGCGCAGCAGGATCCCGAGCGGTGCGACGCCTGGATGCGCGAGAACGGCGTCGATTTCCGGCGCGTCTGGCGCCGTCTGTTCAACGCCCACAACGAGATGCTCTTCGAGCACAACTTTTTTTTCACCGAGCTCGTCCCGAGCAGCATCATCCTTCTGAAAGACAACCGGCTCGCGTTCCTGAACTCCGGGACCATCGGCACCCTGGACGCCGAGCTCCAGCACCGCTACGGCGAGCTCTATCGCGCCCTGCTTGAAAAGGACTTCAGCAAGACCTGCGATATTTATCTGGAGATGGGTCCGGCGCTGCCCTACAAGGACCTCACGGGTATGAAGCTGCGCACGCAGCGCGCCCTGCGGAAATGGGAGTCCCGTACCCACGTCAAGCGGCGTCCGTACAATGAAAAATCACTGAGCTCGGCGATGGACCAGCTCGCCCACTGTGCTCGCGAGCAGGAGCTGCCGGCGCAGTGGAACCTGGCCCGTCTGCAGGCGGCCGAGCTGCGGCTTAACAAGTCACTGGAGTTTTTCAATCCGCAAAAGAGCGGCTTCCGGGAACTCCGGCATTACGAACGCGCGGCCGAGATCCGCGCCATCAAGAACGCGGCGACCAAGAAAGTCCGCAAGCGGATTGATGCCGCCACCGAGGCGGCGCAGCTCAACATACAGCTCATCGAAAACCTTCAGTACGATGGCGAGTACGTGCGCCGTCGGCTGATGGGGGTTCAGGCAAAGCTCAGCAAGATTTCCGAGGTCGTGGGCCGGCTCGTCAAGATCGTGGCCGAGACCGCGATGATCGTGCTGCTGCTGCAGGTCGCCCTGCACTTTACGCGCGGCAGCCAGCTACCCGCCTTCCTGACTTCGGAAGGACCGCTCGGCCGGATCTTCATAGCCGTGCGCCCCCAGAGCAACCTGGCCTGGATCTTACTCATCGTGGTCCTGTTCTTCTTCCGGCATATGCTCCAGAACATCACTCGCCAGCTCTTCGCCAAAGAAGTCCGTCCCGGCGATGTGCTCTGAGCCGCGACGCCATCGCTCCGCATTCCACCCGCAGCCCTGAATTCTGGCAGCTTCGCGAGATCGGTTGACGTTCAGTTTCTCCCGGTGGCCACATTTCCGCCGATGAGGTCCGCGAACTCATCGCCGCAATCCGCTCCCGCGGCAGCGCCGCTTAGAGTTCCTTTTTCCGCCGTCTTTTCTGCCCACATGCGAATCTGCGATTTCTCGACGGTGTTTGGTCGCGGTTTCAAGACACCGCGATCTCAAGCCCGACAACGTGATGATTGTCGCTGATACCAAGGCTCCGGGAGGGGAGCGCACGAAGCTGCTCGACTTTGGGATCGCCAAGCTGGTCGATGAAGGGCTTTTGGAGAAAGGTCCGGGGCTGGTCAAGACCAGCACGAACTCGATCATGGGGACTCCCTACTACATGTCGCCCGAGCAGTGTCGCGCCGCGGGCAAAGTCGATGGCCGCAGCGACGTCTATTCGCTCGGTGTGATGATGTATGAGATGTTGAGCGGTGTACGGCCGATCACCGGCGATGGCCAAGGCGATATCATCGTCAAGCACATCACCGAGGAGCCGACCCCCCTGCGCGACCGGATGCCGGAGCTTCCCGTGGCGGTCGGCACGCTGGTGCATCGGATGATGGCCAAGGATCGGGACAAGCGGCCGTCCATGCAGGAGGTGTCTAGCGAGCTCGATGGGCTCAGCGAGCAGTTTCCGGCGCCAAGTCCGCGCCGCTCGACATCAAATGTTCCGCTCATAGTCCCGCCGGCCGCTCCCTATGAGCTGCTGCCGACCGGAATCGGCACGGCGGCCGGGCAGACCGCCGTGCCGACGACCCACCGGCGCGGCCGCAGCCGCGGCCTCGTCGTCGCTGCGGCCGGCGCTGTCCTCTTATTCGGCGGCGTCGGCATACAAGCGCTGCGCCATCGACCCGCTGCCGCTCCTCCGGCCCCCGTTGCTCCCCAGAACATCCACTGGACCATTGACAGCACGCCCGCGGGGGCGGAGGTAGTCCAGCTCTCTGACAACCGCGTCCTGGGTACGACGCCGTGGGCCTGCGATCACCCGCTCGGGTCGGGAACCTTGAAGGTGAAGCTGCGGCTCACCGGTTACTCCGAAAAAGAGCTTGAGCTGAGCCAGAGCGCCAACACCGCTCATAACGAGACGCTCGCCGAGCTGCCCCCGGCACCGGCGCCGACGCCGACAGAACCCGATGCGGTCAATGAAGAGCGCGGAAAAAAATCCCAGCGCGGCAAGAGCGCAAGGCTCAAGAGCAAGGCGGCGCCTGGCGCTGGCAAGGCGGTGCCTGGCGCTGGCAAGGGGAAAAAGGCAGGTGGCCAACCACCGAAGGTAAAAAGCGGCCGTCAGATAGAAGACTAGCTACCGCCCGCCCTCCGTCTGTCCAAGGGAATTCGCAATGCGCCATGGTCCTGCTGGTTGGATTCTGAGTGACGGAGACTACTCGCTGGGTCGGTGGCGGCGGCGGACGCTCTGCATGGTCATGCTCTTTGCGCTGGGGTCGGCACCCGCTGACTCCGCGGCGGCAGAGGAGCCCCAGCCGGCCGATCTCTGCCTCTCCGATCCCAAATGTGCAGAGCTTAACGAGGCGGCGCGCAACCTGTCCAACGAAGGCCAGCTTGATGCGGCCCTGCTTCTGTATCAGACCGCTTACGCGCAGCGGCCCGCACCCTGGCTGCTCGTCAACATCGGGCGCTTGCAGCAGAAGCTTTTCCGCCTCCCCGCGGCTATCAAGAGCTTTCGTCTGTACCTGGCCAGTCCCAGCGCCAAGGAAGACCCGGAGCTGACGAAGAAGGCGCAGGAATATCTGCAGCAGGCGGAGGTGAACTCGAAGTCGAATCAAGCGGAGCAGACGCCGGAGCAAAACGACCCCTGCCTGGCCGATCCGAAGTGCGCGGAGCTTAATGACACCGCGCGCAATCTGTCCAAGGCGGGCCATCTGGCAGCGGCGCTGACGCTTTATGAGACCGCCTATGCGCAGCACCCCGTGGCGTGGCTCCTTGTCAACATCGGCCGGATCCAACAGAAGCTAGAGCGCCCGGCCGACGCCATCAAGAATTATCGTCTGTACCTGAGCAGCGCGGATGCCAAAAACGACGCCGAGCTGATGGCCAAGGCGCAGGAATACCTGCAGCAAGCGGAGGCCGACTTCGAGCCGCCCCCAGCGCCGCTCGTCGTCGTGCCGCCGCCGCCGCCTCCGCCGCCGCCGCCGCCTCCTCCTCCGGGCGATGCGCCCGCGGACGGCTACGGCAGCCCCACGATTTTGCAAAAACGCTCCGGGTTCGCGGTCCTGCTGGGATTTGGCAGCCGCCGGCCCGTCGTCCAAATCGACGCCGTCAACGCCCAGCAGACCACGAGCTTCGGCGGATCGATCTTTGCCGGATACAAGATCAATCGGGTGCTGTTTGGCGTCGGCTTCGAGCTCGACTACTTCGACGTCAAGACTCAGCTGACCTCGCCGGCGGGTACGTCCCAGACGGCCGCGGCCACGACTTCGTTTCTGATTACGCCCGGCCTCCAGGTGGCGTTCCTGCGCGTGGCGGCCGGACGCCTGGAGCTCCTTGCGGCAGCGCAGATCGGGCTGGGCCGCGCGCAGACCAGCCGCACGCAAGATCCGCCGCTCCCGGCGCCGCTTACGGTAGAGAGCCAAAACGTCAACTTCCACCTCAACTACCAGGTCGGTCCCGGCCTGCGCGCGTTCCTCATGCCGCGCCTCGCTCTATCGGTGATTACCGGCATCGCCGGCGATCACTTTTTTGCCGCTCAAGACAGCCCCACCGGACTGCGCAACGACAAGCTGGCAAACCTCAGCCTCTTTGGTTCCTTGGGCATGCTCGGGGTCTTTTGATGGCGGCGGCGGCGCAGCGCAGTGTGAAAGGAGCTCTGATGAAGCGTGCAAGCTTGCTCGGCGCGGCGCTGTTCGCCGCATCCTGTGGCGTGTCGCCGTCTACCACGAGCCCGGATACCTATGCGGACTTTCTCAAGCTGTCCAATCAGCTGACCTGCGAGGCCAGCCTGCGCTGCTGCGGAACCGTATGCCGACCGACCACGGATGCCGCGTTCTATGGCGCTAGCGGGCGGGCGTTCGACTATCTGAAAGCCGGTCTGCTCGGGTTCAACCGTCAAGCGGCCATCGACTGCCTGGCCGCGCTGCAGGTGCGCTACACCAACTGCGATGCCGCCCTATACGAGCTGCCGGCAACCACTGCGTGCAGCAGTGTCCTTTCCCCGCAGGCGCCCATCGGCGGCATGTGTGAAACCGGAATCAACTCCTGCGGTCCTAGTGCGACCTGCAACAACCTCAGCTGCACAGTGCGTCGCACGGCCGGGCAGGCTTGCAGCCCCGCTCTTGCCTCCACCCCCTGCGTCAATAATGCGGACAGCTGCTGCACCACTTGCACGGGACTGTGCTCCGCCAACATTCCCATCGGCCAGACGTGCCTGCTGAGCAGCGGCGCACCTGCATGCCAGTCGGGCTCCTTTTGTCCGCCCACGGTGCTCAAGTGCACTGCCTACGCCGAATTCGGGCAGCCCTGCATGGACGCGAAGCTCGAGTGCAATCCCAAGTCGGGCCTGGCCTGCTTGCCGGCGACTCAGACCTGCGGCTTGCCGCAGGTCAACGACACCCCCTGCACGAACAGCGCGCAGTGCATGAGCGCATACTGCCGGCTCCCTAACTTGCCCGCCCTCACGCAAGGTACCTGCCAGCCGCAGCCCGTGCCGCTTACGGTGCGGCAGCAGCTCTGTCAAAACCGCTAAGAGAAGGACTGCGAATCGCCGCTGTCCGCCCGGTTCGGGGCGGCGGAGAATCGGCGCTTCGCAGTCCTTGCGGAAAGGTTGTCCTGCGATTCATTACGCGGGTTGCACCGCCGGCTCTGGCATGGGACTCCGCGGTCTTTGGCCGCGGTTATCGGCCGGCGGAGCTCTTCAAGTCGCCGCGGACTTGGGGGCCCAAGCGTGCGCTGCGAAAGCCCGGTCGACCGGAGTTTCCGTCAGGTGGTTGGCGTAGTTGCTGAGCGTCTTCATGGCGACTGCGAAGACCACCTCCAGCACGTTCTGGCGGGTGTAGCCGGCGTTGAGGAACTCCTGAATCCGATCATCGGAGACGCGGCCGCGGGAATTTACAACGTCCGTCGTGAACGACCGCAGCGCTTCCAGCTTCGGGTCAGAGAGCGCCCGGCCAGCGCGCAGCGCTTCCAGCATCGGCGCCGGCATCTTCGCCATCTTGGCCGACATGCTATGCGCGGCCATGCAGTAGCCGCACTCGTTGGCGAAGCTTCCCGCGAGCATCATGATCTCCTGCTCGACCGCGTTGAGACTGGCTTGTTCGAGCAGCCCGGTAAGCTCGATGTACGCCTTCAGCGCGATCGGCGCTTCGGCGAGAACCCCGAGCAGGTTGGGGATGAAACCAAAGGCCGCCTTGGCGGCCTGAAGATCCTGCTTGGCGGTCTCGGGAGCCGTATCGATCGTGTGAACCTGGAACTTCATGTGATCTCCTAGTCGATGGCGGACGTGATTCGCCCGGTGCAATAGGAGACGCGGTGAAGCAAAAAGATCTTACCTCACGAGGAGCGAAGCTCGGCTACCGCCGCCAGCAGCAGCTCCAGCTCCTCCATGCAGGCCGCGCACAGCTCCAGGTGTTCCTTGACCGGCTGCAGCGAATCGCCGAGCGCAGTGCCGGCCCGCAGGTGCTCGGCGTACGCGGCCAGATGGTCAAAACAGTCGTCGCAGCCAATTTCGTGGGGCAGCGCCGACAGCGCCATCTCGACAATCGCCTTCTGCTTGGCGTCAAGACCAGCCATGGTTTTATCTCCCACCGAGCACGCTGCGTACCTGTTCTTCCGACCAGCCGGTGCGCAGGATCGCCTGTTTCAGTCGGGCGCGGGCGTCGTAGACGAGCTTGTACACGGCGTTGCGGCTGGTGCCCAGCCGGCGCGCGAGCTCGTCGGGCGGCACGCCGCCGAGCTCGGCCTGGATGGCCTGACGCTGCCGCGCCGTAAGCTCGTCTTGGATCGCCAGGTGGACGACGCGCGCCAGCTTTTCGGCGTCCGGATCCAGGCTCAGCGCCGACGGCTCCAGCTCCATCTGCGGCAGCCGCCCCGCTTCCACCATCGCCTCGAACGAGACTTCCCGCCAGCGCGCGCGGCGCAGCTCGCTCAGCCCGACGCGAACGGCGATCGCCATGGCCCAGGTGAGAAACCGGCTATCGCCGCGAAAGGAATGAATGTTGGCGCTGATGCGGAGCAGCGCTTCCTGGGCGAAGTCTTCCAGCACCGCCGAGTCGCAAGCGGCCGGGCGGAAGGCGCGGCGGAGGCCGGCGCACAGCAAGCCCCGCAGCTCGGTAAGGGCGACCGCGCGCTGGGCGACAGTGCCCGACAGCGCGGCAACCCAGTCCAAATCGCAGCGTTGTTCAAATCCAGTCGTCATCCAGCCCGTCCGTCAGGGAGCACCCAGCGCAGCTTAGGCGATCCCGGAGGTGCCGGGAAGCGCGATAGATCGTTTCTGTCATGCCGGCTGTCGGCGGTACTTGTTGGGGCTGTGGGGATAGCGATCCGGGCAGCTGATTCGCTCCAATCCGTAGTGTCCGGAGTTTGCCCTTTTTCCGCCGATCGGCCCAAGCGAAGAAGCTCGCGCCGAACACGGTCGAGGGAGGCGTACTGCGCCGCTGTGCGTGGGCCGGCGCCGCTAGCGAGTCGACAGGATCCGCTCTTGCGCGGTCAGCCACGCTTGTGCCGTGGCTCTATCTGTGCAGATCTTGACGCGCGGAGCATATCCGGTGACCTGCCGGGCCGCGCTGACTAGTAATGCCGCGATGGTGGCGGCGATCAGGCTCGCACCAAACGGCGCTACCGCCATGCGCGGGCCGTTCCCGGTGGACTTCAGCCAGCCCACGAAGTGTTTGCGGGCCTCGGGCAGGGCCTTATTCAACTCGGTCAAGTCAACCAGCAGCAGCAGTCTGCCGTTGCGGGCGATCATCTCTTGGTAAAGCTTCGTTACTGCCTCAGCATCAGATAACCCGACTGTTCCGCGCGGCTTCCAGAGAACCCATGTGCCTTCAATGCGATAGCTATGCCGGCCAATAAAGTGCTCGTCTGTCACGCCCTGGCTCACCTCTGCTCACGATATTCTACACCTTGGCAGCGTGACCGTTCAAACTTACAAGCGCGCTCGTGTAGGCGGCTTATTCGGGGCGCTTGGCCTTGTGCAGCGCGGTCAGGTTCCAGATGACGATGACGACCAGCACCGCTGTCGGTACGAGGATCTCGCCCAGGATTCGCGCAAACTCAGGCCTGTAGATGGCCAGCAGGGAGGCGATGATACCCAGCGGAACGGTCGGCCACAGCCTGGGCAGCGTCATCGCTGATAGCAGACAGATCATCGCCGTGACGGACACCAGGTCAACGGCAAAGATCTGCTCGGGGCTCATGCGCAGCGCCAGACCGACCAGCCGGTGGCCGACATGCTGACCCGAGAACACCAGACCCGCGATTACGATCGTGCGGTGGAACGTATTTCCCATCAGCACTTGGCGGAACCAGAATGCCAGGGCGCCAATGGCAATCAGGAAGCCGGTCGCCGTCATCAGCGCCGCTCGGCGGGGATCCGCTCCCAGGCGGGTCACCGCACTTAAGGCGATGCTGACGATGATCGTCACCAGGAACAGGTGCACCGTCACCATGCGCCGGGCTCCCGGAGCCGCGGCCGGGTCGCGTTCCTCATCGAAATGGAGCTGGCTTAGCAGCTCGCGGATCGATGGAAAGCGCCGGCTGGGAGTGGTGTCCAGCCCGCGCAAGAGGGCCTCATGCACGCGCACCGGTACTGGACTATTGGCCGGACGCGGCTGCAGCTTGCCGGTGAGGAGGTTATAGCGCAGCGCCCGCGCGTTCTTGGCGTTGAACGGCAGGTAGCCGTATAGCGCTTCGAACAGCGCGACGCAGAAGCTGAACTGATCACTGCGGCTGTCGGCGAGCTTGCCTTCATGCTGCTCGGGCGACATGTAAAGCGGCGTGCCGACGATCGAGCCGGCCTGGGTCAGCGACTGAGACTGCCCGGCCGACGGCGCGCTGTTCGCCAAGGACGGATCTTGTGCCTCCGGATCGGCCTGCTGGCTCGTGGCCGCGGCGCCCGCCAGACGGGCCAGTCCGAAGTCTAAGACCCGCGGCCTGCCGTCGCTGCCGACCAGCACGTTGTCAGGCTTGAAATCGCGGTGAGCGAGCCCCGCGTCATGCGCCGCGAGCAGCCCCTGTCCAGCCGCGCAGTACATCCGCAGGATCTCCTGCCAGCTGTGCTTCTGCGCCGCCTGCCAGCTGGTCAGGGTGGTGCCGCTGACAAACTCCATGACGATGTACATCTGGTTTCCGACCTCGCCCACTTCATAGACCTGGACGACGTTGGGAGCCGAGACGCGGGCCAGCGCTTGGGCCTCGCGGACGATGCGGACGCGAAACTCGTGGCTCTGCTGGTAGTCTGGATGGACGACCTTGATCGCTACTTTGCGGTCCAGATCCTCGTCGTAGGCCGCGTAGACCATGCCCATCGCGCCCTCACCGATTTTGCGCAAGAGAACATAGCGGCCGATGCGCAGGACGCTGCCGGAAATGACTGTTTTTTCTTGCAGGTCAGTGACCGTCTCGACCAAGGGACTGGCATCGACGGTCTGCCCAAGTGAGGCCTGGGGAGTAGCCGGATCCATGGAACATCATAACACGCGGGCGGACTTTATGACTTTATCAAGGCGCGCGTCTTTCGGTCTTATGCGCGCTGCGGGGTATTGCGCTCTGGCAGAACCGGGCCGAGCATGGACTTGAGCTTGGACATGGACTTGAGCAAGGGGCTGGGATTTACGTTACCCTGCTGGCCGCCATGAAATCACTTTTCCGAATCGTCGGCATTCTTGTCGGGCTCCTTCTTATCGCCGGGCTTGTGGGAATCGGGCTCGCTTGGGCGCCGGATCGGCCTGTCTCGGCACTGCGCGGCCGCTGGGCGCCGCCGCCCTCCGTCTTTGTCGAGGTGGCGGGCATGGCGGTGCATCTGCGCGATGAAGGCCGGCGAGACGATCCGGTGCCTCTTGTGCTGCTCCACGGAACTTCCGCGAGCCTTCATACCTGGGATGGCTGGGTCGCCGAGATCGGCCCCGCGCGGCGCATCATTCGCTTGGACCTGCCCGGGTTCGGCTTGACGGGCCCGTTCGCCGGCGGCGACTACACGGTCCCGAGCTACGTGCGCTTTGTTCGGACGCTGCTCGACCAAATGGGCGTCGGGCGCTGCGTGCTCGCTGGTAACTCCTTCGGCGGCAATATCGCTTGGGCTCTCGCCGCTGCGTTTCCGGAGCGGGTGGAGCGGCTGATCCTTGTCGATTCAGGCGGCTATCCGCTCATGGCACGCTCGGTGCCGATCGGCTTTCGCATTGCGCGGATGCCGGTGCTCAATCAGCTCGGCCGATTCATCCTGCCGCGGCGCCTCATCGCGTCCAGCCTGCGCAACGTGTACGGAGATCCGGACAAAGTGACCTCCGCGCTCATCGACCGCTATTACGAACTCACCCTGCGCCAGGGCAACCGGCTGGCCGTGGCCGAGCGACTGCGCCAGGCGCCGGCCGGCAGCATGGTCGAACAGATCGCCACGGTGAAGCAGCCGACCCTCATCCTCTGGGGCGAAAAGGATCGGCTGATCCCGCCCGAGCTCGCCGAGCGCTTCCACCACGACATCGCGGGCAGCCAGGTCGTGATGTTTCCGGCGCTCGGACACGTGCCGCATGAGGAGGACCCGGCGGCTACGGCCGCAGCGGTGAAGGCCTTTGTCGGGACGCGGTAGCGCGGCGAGCTTGAGGGCGCGGTAGGGGCGGTGTACGTGCGCAGGGTACTGGTGTTGCCCCTGTGCGCAGCTTACGCAGCCTGCGCAGCTTACGCGGCTTACGCAGCCTGCGGCGCCAGCCGGGTTAGCCGTTGATATAGGGCCGCGACCTTGGTACGATGTCTGTAAGACGCGCAATCTCTTCAGCGTTCCCAGGGTATGGAAGGAGGACTCCATGTCTAACGAGGCCGCCGCATCAACCCCAAGCCCGACCGTGACGACAAAAATTCCTGCGAGCCCCTCGGGCGGTGAGTCCGCCGAGCGTCTCAAGCAGGCGGATGCCATCATCCACCGCAACGTCCTGTGGGCGCTCGGTGCGGGCGTCGTGCCGCTGCCGGTGCTTGATATCGCCGCGGTGTCAGCGGTCGAGCTCAAGCTGCTCAAAGAGCTGTCCGATAAGATCGGAAGAG
>CALFML010000870.1 GCA_937879845.1 uncultured Myxococcales bacterium | reverse complement strand
CGTCCTTAGCACACCGACGCCGGGGTTGGCTTCGGGCACGTTGATTTCGCTCCATGGCACGACGCCGGGCGCCTGCCAGGACTCGGCGCTCCGGCGCACCCAGATGGGGTTTGTCAGGGCGTAGGGCTGCTCATTGCCGACGACGACGGCGCCGATGTCGGTGGTGGCGGCGATTCCCAGAGGTCCGGCGAGTGCGCCAACCGCGTCCGAGACCAGGAGGAACGGCTCCTCCGTGCCGGTAACCATCGGGAACATCGGCCGATCGCCCACCGCCTCCAGCACGATCCACGAGTCGCTCTTGAGCGTGAGCGGCAGCTGGCCGCTCACCGGACCCGCGGGCGGCGCGGCGGCGTCGGCCAGGTTGCGATCCGGATCGATCTTGATGCGATGCAGGAGGCGGCCGTTGACGTACACCTGGATGCGGTTCACGGAGACCCACGGCGGGGCGGCCAGGCGGTAGTTGACCGTCACCTGGCCATCGGGCGCGCTCACCTCGGAGCCGATGCGCCCGCCGCCGGTCGCGCCGTTTCCGGCGGCGACCGTGAAGGTCAAAAAGGGTCCGTGCGACAGGGTCGCGGCGTGCTGGTTCTTTATCACATCGACCAGCTGCGCCGCGTCGGCGCGCACCGGATCGTCGGCGCCGAAATACAGGAAGGTGCGCGGGGCGCCCGGCTCTTCCCCCACGTCGGCGTGGCTGTCCGAGGCGGCGATGGCGGTGTGGCGGTAGCCCTGGTTGAGCATATGGAACCAGTCGTCCACCGCGCCGGGGAACACCGCCTCCAGGTTATCCAGACCGCTCGGTCCGGCCGGCGCCGACGGCGA
Source organism: uncultured Myxococcales bacterium (assembly GCA_937879845.1). Lineage (GTDB taxonomy): Bacteria > Myxococcota_A > Polyangia > Palsa-1104 > JAEUJZ01 > CALFML01. The sequence goes on along the minus strand of CALFML010000870.1, from coordinate 39,306 downwards.
CAGATCGGTGAGCACGGTGCCGGGGAAAAGCGCGCCGGTGATGCTGGCCGGCCGCAGGATCTTGCCGTTCAAGCTGCACGGATCAAGCTGCGTCTTGGGATCGAAGCCAGGAGGCAGCGGCAGGTAACAGGCCTGCGGCCAATCGGTGGGCACGCGCACGCTGTGGATCTGGTGGCCCAGTTTGCCGTTTAAAAGCTCCAGCGCGTCGCAGCCGTAGGACAGGGTGCTCTTGCCCTCGGAGTCGAAGAAGGCGGGGCCGTTGGGACCGGCCAGGCGCCTAGACGTACCTTGCGCGACCATGCCGCCGGTGATGCTGGAGCGGCCGTACTGGTTGAAGTACCCCTGCGTCGAGTCGCGCGGGTGGTTGCAGACAATGATGTTAGAGCCCCCGGCCGCCGGATCGGCGAGCTTGCGCAGGCCGGCGAACAGCTCCTCCGGCGGCCGCCCGAACCACTCGAAGGCGCCGTGGGTGATAGGCGCGACCTGATAGTCGAGCGGGTAGGAGTTGAAGTGGCCGCTCTCAAGGGTGGTAAACTCGATGCCGACGAAGCTCGTCATCCACGGCCGGATCCCGTAGGCGTTTACCGCCGGGCGCCAATCGGAGATGAAGTTGTGATCGGTGGAGATGGCGATCTCCACGCCCTCGCCCGCCACCGAGGTCACCCGGTCCGCGAACCCCATATGGGAGTCGATCGAGCCTTCGCTGTGGACGTGCGCGTCCATCGACATCCAGCCGGTGGTATCGACCACGCGGGTGATGCGGGCGCTGGCCGCGACCGCGTTGCCCGCCTCGACATGGACGCTGACTTGCGCCGCGTCGTATTCGAAGCCGCGGCTGAAATACACCGTGTAGTCGCCGGGCCGCACCGGGATGGTGACGTGGCCGTCGGCGCTCGTGTAGGCGATGGCCTCGATGTAACGCCGCTGGCCGATGATGCGGTCGTTGAGCATATCAGTGAAGCGGTAGTCTTCGCCGGCTTGCACATCGAAGACGGCGCCGGAGCGGCGCTGCGCATCGGAGTAGGCGAGCGGATACTCCCCGACCACCGACACCTTGGCCGGCAGCGGCCGCCCCGACTGATCGACCACCAGCGCCTGCACGAACGACGGCGGCGCCAGGATCGGCGCGATGAAGGTGTTCTCATCCGCCTTGATCTCAAAGGGCACAAACGGACCAAGCGGCCGGCCCGCCGCCTGGACGCGATACGCATACCGCCCCGGCGGCAGGTTCCCGTGCAGGTGTCCGGCATCATCGGGATAGTCCTGCGAGTAGGGCCGGCACAGCGTGCCCGCGGTGGGAATGTCGCAGCGCCGCAGCCCGGCATCGAGGTAGTCATCCTCATTGGCGTAGGCCGCGGCGGTCTGCGTTAGCACCTGATAGATGAGGAGCTGGCCCGCGGCGATCTGCTCCCCGCCGAGCGCGGCGCGCAGGATTCCCTGGTAGGCGCCGGTCCGGGTCCCGCGCAGCACCGCCACCTCATCGGCGATCTCGGCGACATCACCGCCGCCGACGATGAAGTACTGCGTCATCTCGACGAACTCGCTGGGCAGGATCGTGGTCTTGAGCGAGTCGCTGAACACGCCGATAAACGAGATCGCGGTAAACGGCACGAGCAGCGAGGTGTTATCAAGCGGCGTCACCGCATCGGTGAACTTGCCTTGGTTGCGGTAGGCGTCGGCGTTGAGGTTGACGAAGTTGTTCTCGCTCGGCGCCGCGGCCAGGCCGTAGCTCACCCGGTCGCTCAGGCGGTTGGACGCCGAAGCGATAAACTCCGTGACCACCCCGTTGAACGCCGGTAGCGGCAGCGCCCGCCGGAACGAGCGCTCCAGCGGATGCCGCAGATCGAAGCCCGTACCCGGCAGCCAGACGTTGTTGAGCCGCCCATAGAGCAGCACCGTGCCGATGGGTACGTGCGCGGTGCTCAGATCGACCCCGCCGACCCGCTGCTGGAACAGCTGGTTGCCGAGCACGGTGCTGGGAATCGGCAGCGGCTTTTCCGTCTTGTTGATGATGCGGGAGTGGATCTCGACGTGGCGGGCGCCGGGGCGGAGGGCGTAGTCTATTTCGTAGCGCGCGTTCTCGTTTTTGATGAGGTCAAGCTCGGCGGCAAACTCGCTGAAGTCCAGGCCCAGAAGCAGGGCGAGCTTGAACACTTCGTTGATGCCGTCTTCGGACTGCAGCTTGGTCGGCAGGATGTAGTTGAGAAACAGGCTGTCGAAGACCTTGAGCAGGGTGAGAAACTCGCCGCCGCCGCCCGAGGCGCGGAGCACCGCCACGCCGGCGTCGTAATGGACTTTCTTTGTGCCGTAAGACTCGTCGTAGGCGCTCTTTCCGTCCGAGAGGACCTCCACCTTGTCGCAGGCCACCGCCTGGAAGAAAAAGGAGGGGAACATCTCCGCGAAGATGTCGTTGCCGCCGAGCTTCTGCGAGCCGCCGCGGCCCTGCTCATCGACGCGGCGGAGGTCGGCGTCAATCAGGCCGCCGCCGTATACGCCGAAGCCGCGCGAGTAGCCGGCGTTCTGGATGACGACGCGGATGCGGTCGTTCAAAAGCACGTAGTCGCCGACCTCGCCCAGGGCGCGCGGGCCGCCGCCGAACAGCTGCGCCCGATCCGTCACCCGGAAGGCGCGCGGCAGCATCACGTCCGGTTCGGTCTGGCAGCTTCCCGCGGCAAGGAGCAGGAAGCAAGCGGCCGTACATACACTCCGGCATGCGGTCCGGTTCATCGCAAGCTCCCGTTAGAAAATCGCCACGACATCGGCTTCGAAGCGGTCGTTGTCGAGGACGTTGGGACTCTGTTCCGTGGTGATGGTGTAGTTGAGCCCAATGTGCAGCGGGAAGGTCCGGGTCGGCCGCACCGTGACCCCGAAAGTGTGGTACAAAAGCCCGAACGAGGCGTCGAACTCCGCGTCGGCCGGCGTCGCGGCCGCGGTTCCAAGGTGGGCGCGCGGCGAGTAGCTGGCGATGCGGTAGCCGGGCGTGATCTCGACCGGAATGCGCGGCAGGGAATAGCGCAGGTGGGCCCAGAAACCGAAGCGCTCCAGATCCGGAATCGCCGATAGGGTGTCGTGCGTCGTCCGGACGTACACCACGCCGCCCTGCAGCTCGAAGCCGAAATAGGAGGCGGCGAGATCGGCGGCGGCGCCCATGTCGGTCTCGCGAATGAGATCGGGCAGGTTGCCGGCGGTGCGCGGGTTCCACTGGCCGGCCACGCCGATGCTGATGATGGGCTTTGCCAGCTCATCGCTGACCGAGTAGATCGGCCTTACGGAGTCCACCGGCAGTCCCTTTTTGCCCCAGACCGCGAACTCCGTACGACCAAAGACCGCCGGCAGGTTGCTGTCGTTCAAGATCTGATTCTGGCCGTTGCCGTTGCCGACAAATAACGAGTAGCGCAGAGAGGTCGTTCCGCCCAGGGCAATGAACCCGGAGTGAATGGACAGCCCGAGGTTGCGATCGGAGCCGAGGCCGCGGGTGGTGTAGCCCTCGGTCGGCTGCACGCCTTCGATCGGCACCCCGCGGGAGACGAACGGCAGCTCGGAATCGGAGCGCATGCTGTCCAGATCCCACGGCGTCACCATCTGGCCGATCGTGATCCGCAGGGCGCGCAGCGGCGCCCAGGTGATATAGGCGTCGCGCAGCCGGGTCGTCAGCTGGCCGCCGGGAAAGCTTTGGTTGAGGCGATCCTCGCTGGCCCCTTCCAGCGATACGCGCGCCGCCAGGGCGTTTTTCCACTGCACGTTGGCGATGAAGCGCGCCTGCTCCAGCTGAAATCCGTTGTTGCGGCCGGCGAGGTTGTAGTTCTGCGGCTCCTGCACCCAGCGGTACGCCGCGTGGACATAGCCGCCCCAGTCGAACTTCCAGGTGGAGGTCCGGCCCAGCGACTCTCCAGAAAGAGGAGGAGGCGGAGGCGGCGGCGGCGGTAAAGGCGCGGCAGGCGGCGGCAAGGGTACTGGCGCAGGCGCCGAGATCGAAGGGATCGGGGCATCCTGCGGCGGCGCGGCGGGCGGCGGTGCCAGCGGTGGCGGCGCCAGCTGCGCGCCTTGGGCGTCCACCGGTTCCTGCGCCTGGGCGAGCGCCGGCAAGAGCGCGGTGGCAAGGCCGGTCAGACACAAAGTGATGCGGGCGAAGGGTCTCAGGATGGCTCGGACCACGGCAATGCCTCCGTCGAGCGGCCGGACGCTGCGAGGCGCCGAGCGCTGGCTGGCAGGTGGGATTTGCAACTACAGATGACCGCAGAGGAACCCGGTGTGCGCCCTTCTGTCAAGGGCTTGCCCTCTCTGGCGCCGACCACCGCGCGGGCTCGCACCAGGGAGTGGCAGCGGATGACGCGGAGCCGCTGGCTGCCCCGGGACTGCGGAGCGTCGGCTCAGAAGGTCTTGGCGGCGCGGCTCTGCGGCAGCCGCGCGCAGGTCCACAGAAGGACCACGCCGAACACCGGAATGAGGGCGTTGCCGGCAAAGAAGCGCGCCGCCCCGAAGCGGGCAAAGAATCGCCCGGCCTCTCCGGCCAGCGCGAAGCCGACGGCCAACGCCGCGCACAGGAGCCCCTGCGCCAGCGCCCCGCGCCGCGGCGGCGCCGACTGCGCGACCAGCGCCATCGCCACCGGAATGACCAGGACCTCGCCTACCGTAAGCAGGGTCAGCGCGGCCACGATCCACAGCGCATTTATGAGCAGCGGCGGTCCATGGCTCCCGGCATGCACCGCGGCCACGGCAGCGAGCAGCCCAAAGGCCAAGGCGGCGGCGAGCATTCCGAGCGTCAGCGTGACCATCGGAGAAGGCACGCGCCGGCGGCGGCCCAGCGTCTGCCACACCCCTTGCTGCAGCAAGGTCAAAAGAAGCACCATCGCCGCCGGCACCGAAGCGAAGAAATCCGGCGGAATGAATCGGCCGAAGATGCGGCGATCGACCGCATCGCGGGCAAAGAATAAGAGCGCGCCCCCGCTTTGCCCGTGGGCGCTGGCAAAAAGAACAAGGATCCCCAGCAGGCAAAATACGTTTACCCAGCGGGTCGGGCCCGGCGCAGAGCCGTCCGGAGGCGTTTTTTCCCTTCTTTCCTCTTCCGTCTGGTGGGGGGGCGGAAGCGGCGCCGCCGGCACCGTAAGCTGGCCCATGATGACGACGGCCAGGCACAAGCCGAAGGCCGCGGCGGTGGTCGAAAACGCGGCCGGCCAGCCGTGCCGCGTGCGCAGCGCTCCACCGACAAACGGCGCCGCCGCGGCCCCGATGTTGGCGGCAAAATAGAACCAGGCAAAGCCCGCGCTCTGGCCGGCGTCGTCCGCCGCATAGAGGCTGCCGAGCCAGGCCGTCAGCGCCGGTTTGAAGCAGCTGCTGCCCAGGACGAGCAGCAGCAGCGCGGGGTATAGCGTGCCCGGCCGCCCCGACGCGAGCAGCGCCGCTCCGACCGCCAGCACCGCCCCGCCAAGGCGCGTCGCCGCCCGATATCCCAAGAATCGATCCGAGACCAGACCGCCGAGCACCCCGCCGGCATAGCCGAGCGCCAGGTAATACCCGGTAAGACGCAGCGAGAGCGTGAACGGCAGCCCGAGCTGCTCGTTGAGGTAAAGCGGCAGCAGCGCGCCGATGAGGTAGCTCCCATAGCGCTCTAGGAGCTCAGCCAGCCAGATGCTGCGCTGCCCGGGCGGGCGCTTGGGAGCTGCGAGCGCGGACGCGACTGCGGGATCCGAAGGCACGAACATACCTCCATGCCGGCGCGTCCGGGTCGGCCGACAAATCACCATCCGGCCCGCCCTTGGGGTAGGGGCCGCGCGAGCACAAAGAAGAGTTTTAGCAAACTCATCTTATCTGCAGTGCGGCCCGATTCCCGAGCAAATTCGCGAACCTTGCCGTGTTTGGCGACGGGTAGGTGCTATAAAGCGAGCTGAGCAAAAAGATCGCTTGTCAGTCCGATAGGTTACGGATCAAATGTTCAGATCTCAAGGCGGACTTCCCCGCGCAACTCGGATGAAGACGAACATGATACGAAACGAACCGCAGAAGCTTTTCGCTGTGCACCGCTGGAAGAACCCGCAGACCACCTCCGACTATCCGTTCCTGGCGGTGGCGGAGGATCGCTCGGCGCTGTTGTCGCTTGGCAACTACGGCGTGTCGCTCGACTTCGATCTGCCGGAGGAGGCGGCGGGCTGGCTGGCCAGCGACTTTGCGCCCACCCACGGCCAGCTCGGGGTGGAGCTTTCGACGATGCGGCGGCTCCTTAGCGAGACGTTCGTGAGCGGCGCCGAGTTCGCTCTGGTCACCTACGACGCGCAGCTCATCCCGAGCAGCCTGCAGCTGTCGCTGGGCGGCGAGCACGCGGGGGCGGAGCCGGAGTACGTCCCGGAGTATCTCATCGAAGGGTTTGGCAGCTACCAGCGCTTCTATCGCGACACGGAAAAGCTCGGCCCGGTGACCCTGGGGGAGCGGTTCATGCTCGATGTCTGTGTCTCGACATTTGCTGAGCTTGCTGGACAGTGCGCCGCGCTGCTCACCGAGCCGCCGCCGCCCCGCTACCGCGCCGCGCAGCCGACGCCGAGTTACAAGCACTAGCTCGCCGCTGCTGGTAATTTCGGCGCCTGTTGCCGAGCGCGCGCGGGATGCGGTCCGGCTCGTGGTTTAGGTCCTGTGCAGGGGCGCGGTTGCGTGTAAAGTGCGCGCCATGATTCGGACCTTGCTTATCATCCCGACCTATAACGAACGCGAAAACCTGACGCTGCTGTGCACCCAGATCCATGACGCGCTGCCCGCCGCCGACCTGCTCATAGTCGACGACAACTCCCCCGACGGCACCGGCGAGCTGGCCGACAGCCTGGCGGCCAAGCACTCCTATCTGAAGGTCATGCACCGCGCCGGCAAGCTTGGTCTCGGCACCGCCTACCTCGCCGGCTTCCGCTACGCCATCGACCACGGCTACGACTACATCTTCGAGATGGACGCCGACTTCAGCCACGATCCGTGCTACCTGCCTTCGCTGCTTGGGGCGGCGGTCGAAGGCGCGGACGTGGTCATCGGCTCGCGCCGCGTCCCCGGCGGCGGCACGGAGAACTGGGGCGTCGGCCGCCAGCTCATAAGCGCCGGCGGCAGCCTCTACGCCCGCACCATCTTGGGCCTGCCGATCCGCGACCTGACGAGCGGCTTTAAGTGCTTCCGCCGCGCCGTCTTGGAGTCGATCGATCTGGAGACCGTACGCAGTAACGGCTACAGCTTCCAGATCGAGATGACCTACCGCGCCATCAAGAAAGGCTTCCGCGTCGTCGAGGTGCCGATAGTCTTTGTCGACCGGCGGGCCGGTCAGTCTAAGATGTCGCGCAAAATTTTCCTCGAGGCGATGGGCATGGTGTGGCGCATGCGGATGGGCCTCACCTGAAAACCCCGGCCCGGTCGGCGCTCCGCTGGGCTAGGGGCGGTGGCTCAGCTTGCGCTGCGCCACCCACGCCCGCGCTTCCGCTTCCGTCGCTGTAAACTCCACCTCAGAGGTCTTGGCGCCGATCATCTTGGACGCCCGCGCGATGATGCCGATGAGCGCCCGCATCGCAAACGGCGCCCCGGCGACGACATTGCCGGTCACCGCGTGGGAGCGCGACCAGTCGCCGATGTACTTGCGCGAGTCCGGCGGCAGGTGGTAGCCCGGGCCCACGACCGTGATCAGATAGACGCTGCCCAGGCGCTCCCGCGTCTTTGTGCACAGCTGCAGAAACTCGGTGATCTCCGCCAGGAGCCATGGACCGCTGACGTACGCGGTGATCACGTCTTCTTCGATGGTGATCCGGTGCGGGCCGATGCGGGTTTCCATTTACGCCCAGGATAACACGATCCAAAACTCGGATTATTGCTAGCGCCGGGCAGCCTGGCGTTCTTACTGGCGCGTCAGCACACCGGGGCCGACGCCGCTTGCCGGCGTATGGACCGTCAGCTGATCCCCGGCCACGGCAAACGGACCGCTGAAGTCGGCGGAAAACATCGCCAGGTTGGCGGCGCTAAGCGGCATGCTCGCGGTGTTTTCGGCGCTGTTCAGGCAGCGCTCATAAATCGCGGTTCCGCTCTGCGCGGTCACGGTCAGGGTCGGCTCGACCGCCGTGTAGACGCCGCTTGTCGTGACCGTGGCGACGCAGCCGGCTCCTCTGCCGGAAGTCGCGGCGTTGGTCGTGACAAGGGACAGGGTGAAGGTATTGTCGGCGGTGAACTTGAACGACCACTCGGTCTGCAGGGTCGGGCCTAGGGTCGTGGTGCTGGCCCAGCTCCCGACGAGGGTGGGGGGATTTCCGCAGCCGGCGAAGGGGGCGAAAGCAGTCACCGCATATAGAGCAAAACTGGCAATCCGTCGCGACAACATGGAGTTTCTCCTAGTTAGGATAAGCAGAGGCTCATCAGGTCTTGCCTGGGGCGGCGGAAGCTCCGCCGCGGCAGGCGTCGGCTGGCGTGCAAAGCAGGTTCTGGGCCAGCGCGGATGGGCCGCTGATTTCCCGGCAAGCTCCGTCGGTGCATACCGCCCGTCCGGCATTTTGGGGTGGCGCGGCGGCGGACTTTTGCGGCCGCGGTCGTCCGATTTCGTCCAGCGGCAATTCGGGTTGGTTGAAGTCGGCCACCACCCAGCCGCTTGACAGCGGCAACCTCAGGACTTAGCGTCGGTAATAAGTCTGAAGGTGAAGGGCAGATAATGGCTGATACGGATAAGCTGCGGATCCTGATTGTTGAAGATTCCGTAGATACTGCAGAAGTACTGGCCATGATCCTGCAGCGCTCCGAGCACGAGGTGCACTGCGCCTACGACGGCCCAGCGGCCGTCGCCTTGGCGAAGCAGGTTGCCCTGGATGTAGTCCTGCTTGATATCGGTCTGCCGCGCATGGATGGCTATGAAGTGGCGCGGCAGCTGCGGCAGACTGCGGGCGGCGACAAGCTGCAGCTCATCGCCGTGACCGGCTACGGTGGAAGCGATGAGCTCATTCGGGTTCGCGCGGCAGGCTGTGATCACTACTTGCGTAAGCCCATCGCGATGGCGGACCTGCGTACCCTGCTAGGCGCGATCTTGGAGAAAAAGACCGGCGCGCGGCCAGTCGGTACGTAGGTAGGCTCAGGTCGGCGGAGCGGGCAGGGCGCGCGGCAACAGCACGCAGAACGTCGTGCCCCCTTCCGGGGTCGAGCTGACCTCGATGCTGCCGCCGTGGGCGAGAAGGAGCTGGTGAACGATGTAAAGTCCCAGACCCAGGCCTTCGGGGCGCGCGGTCTGGCTGTGGTGCGAGCGAAACGGATCGAATAGACACGCGGCGACCTCCGCCGCAATCGTTCCGCCGTTGTGCACCGCGATTGAGACCGACTGCGCATCGCCCATGACGCGGAGGGTGACCGGCATCGCGGGGTCGCCGTGGCGGATCGCGTTGCCGAGCAGGTTCGCGACGATCTGCGCCACCCGCCCGCCGTCCCAGTAGCCGCTGAGCTCCCCTTCGTGCAGAAGCTTTATGGGGCGCTCAGGACTTGCGGCCTCGTACTCGGCGATGACCTTGTGCACGAGGGGCAGCGCGTCCACCACTTGACGCTCGATCGGGATGCCGCTGCCAAGGCGCGCCCGCGACAGATCGAACAAGTCCAAGATCATGCGTGACATGCGGCGGCCGCTCGTCTGCAAGAGCTCCACCGGCCGGCGCAGCGCCGCGTCCTTGCCCTGCATGCGGATAAGCTCTGTCGCCATCATCATCGCGTTTAGGGGATTGCGCAGCTCATGGCCGACCGCGGCGACGAACATCTCGTTGAGGCGCAGCGTCTCGGCAAGCTGTTGGCGCTGGCGGTGGAGCTGGAAGAACGTTTCGGTCTTGTGCCACAGGATCTGCGGATTTATCGGCTTTACCAGAAAGTCCACGGCGCCGGCGTCGTAGCCGCGGAACTCGCGGTGCTGCTCCTGCGGCGCGGCGGTGACAAAGATGATCGGAATATGCCGCGAGCGCTCCGCTCCGCGCATAAGCTCGGCCAGGGCGAAGCCGTCCATGTCCGGCATCTGCACATCGAGCAGCGCCAGCGCGATGTCGTGCGACAGCAAAAGCTCCAGCGCCTCATCGCCGGAGCGGGCCTTCAGGATCCGCAGGCCGTCGCGGCGCAGGAGCGCCTCCAGCGCCAGCAAGTTCTCTTCCCGATCATCGACCAGGAGAAAGTTGACCGGAGGGGTTTGCGAACGATTCATCTAGGGCTCGTAGTAACGACTTCATAGGAAAATGCAAGGGCGGCGATATTGCCCGCCTCTCCAGGCGCAAGGTCCACGGACTCGCAGGGCGCTATGTTTGACATCGCGGATCCCCTCTCTCTGTGTCGCCGACAGCGGGCGGAGCGCGGCCGTATGGCGGAGAGCTGCAGACTCTTGCGTGAGCCGCAGGAAGCTGCGACGGCACAGCGCCTCTTTGAACAGCCCGACACCCTGGTATCGCCGGCCGCGATCGCAGTAAAGAAGGACGTTACGGACAAGACTACCTGAACTTCGGCAAAGACGTTATCGGCCGCCAGGCTGAGAGCGGAAAATACCAAGCGGCGGCGCGGGCTTGAGTTGAACACGGCCGCTCATGCGCCGCGGTATAATAATTCGACAGCGAACGGCGCTCGCCGGCCAAGCGGTAGTTTTTGCGGACTTCGGGATGATCAGCGCTTGGGCATCCACACCCGCAGCAGCGATAGCAGCATCTCGACGTTGAGGGGCTTGGTGATGTAGTCGTTGGCTCCGGCCTTCTGGCAGCGCTCCTGATCGTCCGCCATCGCTTTGGCGGTAAGAGCAATGATCGGCAGCTTCGCCCACCTGGGGTTTTTACGGATCTCCCGCATCGCCGTGAGTCCGTCCATCTCCGGCATCATGATGTCCATAAGGACCAGACTGATGTCCGGCTGGCTCTCAAGGACGGCCAGTGCCTCGCGGCCGTTGCGGGCGATGACGATCGTGGCCCCGCGCGGCTCCAGCAGGCTGCTCAAGGCGAAGATGCTGCGTACGTCGTCTTCCACGACCAGGATCTTGCGGCCTTCGAAAAGCGCCTCGCGGCTGCGGGCGCGCAGCAGCATGCGCTGGCGCTCCGGCGGCAGCACCGACTCGACCTGATGCAGAAAGAGCGTGACCTCATCTAGGAGCCGCTCCGGCGAGCGCGCCCCCTTGACGATGATCGAGCTTGAGAACTTGCGCAGCTGCTGTTCCTCCTCCGCGCTGAGCGCCCGTCCGGCATAGACGATGACCGGCGGAAACCCGCACGCATCATTTTCCGCCATCTTCTCCAGCAGCTCGAATCCCGAGGCATCGGGAAGCTTCAGATCCAAGACCATGCAGTCAAACTGCTGCGCGCTGAGCCGCGAAAGCGCTTCGGCCGCGGTCCCGACGGAGCTGAGCTCGACCTCGATCCCCTCTAGGAGCTGGCGCAGGCTCTTTCGCTGCTCCGGATCCGCTTCGACGATGAGCAGCCGCTGCACGCGGTGGGTGAGCCGCTGCTCGAGCTTGCGGAAGACCCGTTCCAGCTCTTCGCGCTTGGCGGGCTTTAGGACGTAGCCGATGGCTCCCATCGACAGCGCGATCTGGGTGTAGTCGGCGACCGAGATCACATGCACCGGAATATGCCGGAGCGCCGGATCCTGCTTGAGCCGATCGAGCACCGAGAGCCCGTGGTAGCCCGGCAGGTTCATATCGAGCACGACGGCGCTCGGCGTGTGCTGCTTGGCCAGCGCGAGCCCGGCTTCGGCATCGGAGGCGATCAAGCACTGAAACCCAAGCTCGTGCGCCATGTCGCGCAGGATCTGCGCGAAGTGCACATCGTCTTCGATCAAAAGCGCCAGCAGACGGCGGCGATCGAGCTGCCCGCGATCGTCGGTCAGCAAAGGCGCCGCTTGGGAGTCGGCCGGAGCACCCGCGTCCCTTGGCGGCACGGGCGGCGCGGCGGCAAACAGGGCTGCCGCGGGCGCGGCTGATTCGCTGCGCACCGGGGCGAGCAGCGGGCCCGATGAGGGGACGGGCTTGACCGCGCCGCTCTGGGAAGGCGGCGGCGCGGCGCCCGCGGCGACTGGCGCCACGGGAAGCACGCGCGGCAGGAGCAGGGTGAACGTAGTGCCCACGCCGACCTCGCTCTGCAGGGTCAGCTCCCCTCCCAATAAGTGCGTCAGGTTGCGTGAGATCGACAGCCCAAGGCCGGTGCCGCCGTACTTGCGGTTGCTGGCGCTGTCGGCCTGACGGAACGCTTCGAAGACAAGCTCCTGCTGCTCCTTGGCGATGCCGATGCCGCTGTCGCGGATCACAAACCGCAGGTGCGTCCCATCGCTGGTGATGTGCATCGCCACCTGGCCCTTGGGGGTGAACTTGATGGCATTGGACAGAAGGTTGCGCAGAATCTGCTCCAGCCACTTGGCATCGGTCTCGATGACTTGCGGAACGCTGGGGTCGGTGGTGATGGCGAAGGCGAGCTGGCGGGCGCGGGCCAGCGGCTCGAAGGTCGCCCCCAGAGTCTGGATCATGCGCGCGATATGCACCGGGGTGGGATGCACCTCGGCCTTGCCGGCTTCGATCTTGGACAGATCAAGGATGTCGTTTATGAGCGTGAGCAGATCGTTGCCGGCGGCGTGGATCGTCTCGGCGAAGCGCACCTGCTCCGCGGTCAGGTTGCCTTCCTTGTTGTCGGAGAGGAGCTTGGCCAAGATGAGCGAGCTATTGAGCGGCGTGCGCAGCTCATGCGACATGTTGGCAAGGAACTCGGACTTGTAGCGGCTCACCCGCTCGGCCTCTGCGGCCTTCTCCGTGATCGTGTGCTGCGCCCGCTGCAGCTCCGTGGTGCGTTCGGCAAGGCGGGCGTTTATCTGCTCCAGATCTTGCTGCCGCTCGGCGATGCGGGCGTTGGCCTTATGCAGGGCGCTGGTCTGCTCTTCCAGCTCCTGGTTGAACACCCGCAGCTCTTCCTGCTGCGTCTGCAGCTCCTCGGTTTGCCGCTGCGACTCCTCTAGCAGTTCGCGCAGGCGTTCTTTGGTCTGGGCCGAGCGCACCGCGATGGCCAGCGGCTCGCTGATGCGGCGCAGCAGATCGAGCACGCGCTGCGGCACCGGCCGCAGGAACCCGAGCTCGGCCACCGCGAAAACCGTCTTATCACTGAGCGCCGGCAGCAGCACCACCTCGACCGGCAGATGTTCGCCGACCCCCGAGCGAACGATAAGCGGAGCCGCAAGGTAACCGGCGGGCAGCTCCTTGAGATGCACCAGCTCCTTCTGCGAGGCCGCCCGGCCGACCTGGCCTTCGTTGAAACCGAAGGTCGCGCCGTCATCGCCCCGCGCATCGAGCCCAAAGCCGGCGCGGCGCTGCCAGCCGGTGGCGCTCTGGGTGAAAAACGCGCCCACCTCCGCTTGCACGTACTCCAAAAGCGCCTGCAGCACTTGCGACCCAAGCTCTTCCACCGACAGCTCGCCCTGCGACCGCTCGGCGACGCGCGCCTGCCCGGCGCGCAGCCAGGCCTCGACTTCGACCGCCCCGCGCGCCTCGGTTTCGCGCAGCAGCAGCTGTCCATATGTCGCGGCGACTCCGCGGATCTGCCGCATCGACAACAGCCCCAGCGCTGCGGCAGCGAGCCCGAACAGCCCGACCAGCTCCGCCCAGGTCATGGCGACGCTGGCGGCCGAGGCGCTCTTGCGCTTTTGGCGCAGCGTCTGCTCCGACGCCGCCATCACCCTTATATCCGAGCGCAGCATGTCCATCTGGTCCTTGCGGCTGAGCATCGCCGGAAGCGCCGCGCCCTCGACAAGCTTGTTGCTGCTGAGGATCTGCCTTACGCCCTCATACCAGAGCTGATAGCGGGAACGGAAGCCATCGGCGCGCGCCAGCTGCTCGGGGTTGTCGGCAACGAGCTGGCGCAGCTCGGCCAGCATCTCCAGCGGCCGCGCCTGTTCATAGGGCTCAAGGAAGATGCGGTTGCCGGTGAGCAGAAAGCCGCGGACGCCGGTCTCTTGATCGACCACTTGCCGCTGCACCTCGCCGATTTTGGCCAGCACGTCATCGCTGTGATCGACAAAGCGCGCGTCCTTGGTAAGGCGCGCCAGCGCAAGTCCCAGGACGGTCGCCATCGCCAGCAGGATGAGGAGCGGCGTGACCAGGGCGAAGAACAAGCGGCGGGTGAGATTTTTTTTCTGCAGGTCGGCGGCGAATTGCGGCATCGGCGTTTAACTCTGCAGAGTTTAGAACCGCTTGAGCCAGTACAGATTCAAGGCGCCCATCCCCTGATCGCCGCCCATCAGATCGACTTGGTAGTTGCGGAAGAAGTGCCACTCCAGGGTGACTTCGTCATTGTTGGAGCGGTGCAGGGTATTGAGCGAGCTGCCGAAGCGGTGCGTGTACAAAAGGAACAGGTCGTCGCGGATGTACTTGCCGACCTCCAGGCTCGTGCGGTTGGTGCTCATCGGATCGTTGCTGCCGAGATCAAAGCGGATGACGTCGATCGGCAGCCCGCCGGCCAGCTGCTCTTGCAGCTGATCGATAAGGAGCGAGGACAGTCCGCCTATGACCCGCTGCTCCATCCCGCCGCCGCCCTGACGCCCGCCGGCCAGCACGAGCGCGATGACCTGCGACTCGTCGTAGATCGGCGGATCGCTGCTGAAGCGGACGCGCGGCTTCTGCGCCGTACCGCTTGCCCCGATGTAGATCATCGCATCCTGCATCTGACTTGAGATCTGCACATCGATGATCGGGTTCGGCGGCGACTCTCCCGATAGGCTCACCTGGGCGCGGCTCAGCTGGTAGTGGTGCTTGAGCAGCTGCACCCAGCCGCTAAGGGAGTGGATCTCGCCTTTTATGATCGGCGTATTTTTCGGCGCGTTCATCTCCACGTCGATATGACCCATGAGCGAGGTCTTGATCTCCGGACCTATGACCCTGATCGGATCGGGCAGCTCCACCGCGATGAGCGTGCGAGAGGGCAGACCGCCGGCATCCTTGTTCGGCTGCTGCGCCGCCTTTGCCTGCTTGGCCTCTTTTTTCTGCTCCTCTTTGGCCTGCGCCACCGCCGCCCGCCGCGCCGCGGCATCGACCAGCCGCACATCCTCCAGCGGCCCTATCGCCTGCACCGATCGCCCGGACTCAAGCTTAGGCAAGGTCACCGTGGTCTTGGCCACCTTGACCTTGCCGCGCAGGGTGCCGCCCTTGGTCTCGCCGGAGATATCGATGTCGGTGTCGAGCCACAGCCCGATCGGACCCGCCGACACGGGGAAGCGTGAGGCGTTGACCTTCAAGCTAGCGGTGCGCAAGACCATCCCGTCAAGCTGCGCGCTGCCCGAGGCGTTGAGCTTACCGCCCTCCGCGCTGGCGGCGACCTTGCGCAGGGTGAAGCGGCCGGTCTTTTCCACCTGCAGATCGACCACGATGTCTTTGAACACCTGCGGTACCGCGGAAGCGGAGAACTCCCCGCCCGACAGCTTCAAGAAACCGGAGCCGACCGGCTGCGGCTTGGCGCCGTGCACTTCCAGATCGGCCTCCACAAGACCGCGCGCCAGGCGCAGACCGCTGCCGCCGGTGGACAGCGCATCCGGGTTCTGACTCGCCGGCTTGTAGTCGATGCGGTAGCCGTGCGCGTGCAGCTCGACGCGCAGATCCGGCGATTCCAGGTTGAGCGGCAGCGGCACAAACGCCGCCAGCTTGATGTCGCCCGGCTGTCCCGGCGCCGCGGCGATTGCGACATCGGCCTTGATGCCGTGGCTCTTATCAAAGCTGGCGTGGGCGTTGATGTTGCCTACAGTCCACTCTTGAATGCGCAGCTGGTTGGACGTGACATCGGCCAGGATCTGCGGCGCGCTGACCGTGCCGCTGACTCGCACTTGCGCGCTGAGCTGGCCGCGCACCGGCAGATTGGCGGGAAGCTCCTGCGGCAGGATCTCCACCTTGGCGGCGAGCGGCAGCTGCTGCAGGCTCTTCGACCCGCCGTTAATAAGCTCGGTCGGCCGCAGCTTGGCCGCGGCATGGCCTTTGAGCAGCGGCTTGCCGTTGACCGCGGCGTTGAGGTCGAGCAGCGCCTGCGCGTCTTTGTAATCGAGCTGCAGCCCGGCTTCCCCTTTGACCGGTGGCAGGTTCTTGTTCTCCGCGTAGTCCAGATTGCGCGCATCGACCTTGAGCATCACGGTCGGCGGCACCGACTCACTTAGCACCGGACCGGTGACCTTCAAGTGCGCGTCCACGATCCCGGCGCGCAGCGGCGCGTCCTTCTGCATGGCGGACTTCCACACCCGGGGAATATCCAGCGCGACCAGCGAAAGATCGGCCGTGCTGGCGGCGGTCTGCAGCTGCCGCATGAGCTGCGCCCCGGTCACCCCGGTGCTGAGCATGAGCGGCGTCTGGGCCGCGAGCTGGACTCCGCCCATCGGCTTTTCATCCGTGGTCACAAGCTGCGACCCGAGCTGCGCCATGAGCTGCGCGCCTTTGTAATCAACGCTCAGCGCGGTGTTCTTGCCGCCGCCCCAGGTGCTCTGCCACGCCGGCATCGAAGCGCGCAGCGCAAGCTCGGGCCGCGCCGTGGTCCCGCTTACGACGACCTGAAGGTTCAATGCGCCGCGCAGGCTGCGCGCGTCTTTGGGCAGCAGCGAATTCAGGGACTGCAGCGTCGCTTGCGCGGTGGCATCAAGGCGGATGGGGCCGCGGCCGGAGATCGGCCCGGCGAACCGCACCTGCAACCGCGGTCCGTCCGCTGGGCGCTGACCACCGGTTGCCTCGGCTTGACCCGGCTGGGCGCTCCCTTTGAGCTGGGGCTTGACCGATAGCTCGCCGCTTACTTTTTGGGCATTCAGATCCACGGTCGCCACGACATTGCTGGCCGGCACCGGCACCGATTGCGAGGGGTTGACGGCCGCGTTCAGCATCACCTTACCGATCGGAGCGCTGACGCTGCCGCCGACCCGCGCCTGGAGATCCAGGCGGGTGCTGGGCAGATCGCTGCGCGGATCAAAGACCTTGGCGAGCTGCCGGACATCCAGGCCGCGGGTCTGCAGCTGCGCCCGCACCGCTTGGCCGCGCGTTTCATAATGTCCCGCAAGCGTCGCGCTCTGCCCGCCCAGGGCTAGCGTGAGATGTTCGACATCGATGATCGGCGCATCATGCAAATTCAAAAGTACGCGCGCCGGCCGCACAATCGCCAGCTGCTTCCCCTGCCGCGCGAGCCAGAGCTCCGTCAGGTCCACATCCAAGCCGCGCAGCGCCAGGCTGCCGGTCGCCGGTGCGCCCTTGGGAAGCTCCGGCCGGGCGCTTACGGCCAGGCGGAATGCGACCTGCTCCGGACCATGGCCGGAGGCCTTCAAGTGCAACAGCTCGCGACTGCCGCGCACCCCGAGCTCCAGCTGGGCAAAGCGCTGCTGGGCGACCCGCAGCTCCTGCACCGCGAGCTTCACCTGACCGCTGAGATCGACCGTGTCCACGTTGAGACTCAGGTGATCGACGGCCGCGCCGAAGCCCTGCAGCTTGTCACCGGCCAGCGCCGTGTTCAATCGCAGCGATCGCTCACCAAGGTGCGTTGCGATGCTGCCCTGGAGCGACCCGGAAAGCCGCGGCGCGCCCAGACGCGCCAGCTGGTCAAGATGCGGCGCCTTCACATCGAGCTTCAGATCCGCCTTGAGCGCCAGCCAGTCCATGGTGTCTAAAAGCTCCGGCGGCACCTCCACCGTGCCGCTGAGCGCCACCTGGTTGTCCGCCGCCGCCACCTGCAGCTTCTGCAGCTGCAGACGGCCGCTCGCCCCGCTCCCTTGCGCCGTGGCGTCCAGATCGATGGTGCAGCTTGGCACCGCAGCCCGCAGTGCGGCCGGATCCACGCCGCGCAAGCGCAACAGCGCTTCCCAGGACAGCGGATCTTTCTGTGGCTGCACCTTGGCTTCCGCGTGCACGTCCCCTTTGGGCAGCGTCACATCGAGCACCGCCTGCAGCTGGTCGAGCGTTCCCTCTAGCTGCGCTGCCACCGCCACGCTCCCATGCAGGTCGGCGCTCGGCGCCAGGCGGTTTATCTGCTCGCCCGTGGTCCGCGCGTTCAAGCGGATGCCCTTGAGCGCGACGCCCGCGCCCTTGAGCTCCACCTGACCCTTGACATGCAGCGCGGCGGCGGCCGGGGCGATGGCCTGGGTGCTCAGCTCTTTCAGCTCCGCTTCCAGGCTGTGGTCGCGCTCCATCCGCACGCCGCCTTCCACGTGCAGGGCGACTTCCAGCACCGGAATCGGGCTTGCCACCGGGGCCGGCGGCTCATGCGTGAACGCCGTCAGATCGGCGTTGATGCCGCTTACCAAGATGGTGATCGGCAGCGGCTGATTTGACGGCGGAGTGGCCTTGGTCAGCGCGGCGAAGTTCAGGCGGCCGTCGCGCAGGTAGCGGGCGTGCACTTCGCCCTGGGCATCGACCGCGGTGATGTGCAGGGTGTGGTGCAGGAGCGCAAAGAGGTTGTAGCGCAGCCCGACCCGCGAGACCCGCGCTACGAGCTGTCCTTCCGGATCGCGCAGCGATACGTCGCGCAGCACCAGCATGTGCACCAGATCGCCATCGAGACCGCCGATGCGCACCTCCCCGAGCAGCGCCTTTTGCACAAGCGGCATCGCCACCTGCAAGATCTGCCGTCTTCCCCAATCGGACCGCCCGACGAACAACAGACTGGTGGCAGCCACCAAGACGAGCATCACGATACTGCCTAAAGTCCAGCCGATGATGCGCAGCGCCAGACCAAGGCGTGTTTTTGCCGTGGCCATCAGAATGCCTCCCCGATCGATATGTGATAGGCGATGCGCTCGCCCGGGTCGGGATTCTCGATGCCGTCTTCGACCGCATCGAGGCGGTTGAGCCGCACTCCCAGATCAAAGCGAATGGTTCCGATCACGGTGCGGTAGCGCAGCCCGCCGCCCACCGCGACATGCAGCCGCTTGAGGTCGATCTGATCCGGATAGTTGACGGCCGGGCAGTCTTTGCCGTCGGCACACGCGGTGCGCGGAGCCGCGACATCGCCGGCATCGGCGAAAGCGACCATCGATACCCAGTTTCCGGCCAGCTTGAACAGCGACAACCGGAACTCCAGCTGTCCGAGCAGCATCTGATCGCCGCCAGTCGGAATGCGCCGGAAGTCGGCGATCATGCTGGTATCGGAGTCGCACGGCAGGCGGGTGGGAATCGGCACCGCGCCAAGCGGCACGCCGGAGCAGACCTGATACGACAGCCGGTTGTAGGTAAAGCCGCGGTGCGAGTTCGGACCGCCGAGATAGAAGCGCTGAGTGATCGGGCTGCCGAGATCCCCTTGGGTGAACATCTGGCCGAAGACCAGGCGGGCGGCGATGGTGATGCGCTCGCCGATGGGGACGTAGCCGCGTACCTCGGGCATGAGCTTCTGATAGTCGAACGCGCTGCCGGTGTAGATGCCGCCCTGCTCGGACAGAAGCGCGGCATAAAAACCGCGCCGGGCATCGACGGGACGGTTGCGCAGATCGAGGATCAGCTGCTCTTGGAAGTAGCCGAGCCGATACGGATCGAGGAACCCGAACAACGAGCCGCTCTCGCTCGGGTTACTCTGGATGCTCGGATCGATGTTGAAGAAGTCGAGGAACTGGAAATCATAGGCGACCGCTGCGCGGATGCGGTCGTGCCAGAACGAACGGTTGACACCCACCCGCGCTTCCGGACCGTGGTACTGGTAGGCGTACTCGATGCCGAGGTTGTAGTTGAGGGCCAAGGTCAGCGCCGAGCTCGGACCGATGAGATCCGGCTGGGTGAACTCGCTCTTGAACAGCAGCATCGGCCCATGGCGGTAAATCGGGTTGGCCCACACCGCCGGCAGCGCCGCATACCCCGGCTGCAGGGTGAGCTGCAGGGTGCGCAGACCGCCGAGGAACCGACGCTGGGTGTAGACCGCCTCGCCGTGGACTTCGGTGCGCAGCGACTCGATGCCGACGCCGACGCCGAGCCGCAGCTCGCGGTGCTTGCCTTCGGTTACGGTGATCTTCACATCCGCCAGATCCGGCCGCTGCGGGTTCTCCACCGGCTCGACCCGGACCGCAGTGAACAGGCCCAGGCTGTAAAGCTTGCCCTGGACGCCGTCCAAGATGTCCGGCTTGTATATATCACCGCTTGGCACCGCGGCGTGCTTGCGCAGCGCTTCGACATCGACGTTCTTGGCGCCTTCAATCGTTACGTCGCCAAGCCTCACCTTCTCGCCCGGATCGACGTTCCAGTCGATCTCCGCCGTGAGCGCCGTGCGGTCGACCGCGGCCTCGGCATGGATGAAGTCGGCGAAGGCATAGCCGCGCTGGCGCAGGCGGTGGAGGAACCCTTCCTTGCTCAGAAGGTAAGGCGCATGCTCAAAGATCTTGCCGATATCGAGGTTCAGCTTGCGGCGCGCCCACACCCCATCTTCACCGATGTTCTCCAGCCCGTCGATCGTCAGCTTGGCGATCCGTACCGGCTGGCCTTCGATGACGGTGTAATGGATGTCGACCGACTTGACCCACGCCGGATCGGTCTTGGGCTTCTTGTCATCGGTCTTATAGGGGGTGATCTCAAGCTTGGGGACTTCGACATTGTAGAAGCCGCGGGTGCGGTAATAGGTCGCGATGCGCTCGCGGTCGGTCTCGGCATTGAGCGAATGATCGAGATATTTCTTGGGCGTGAGCGGGAACCACGGACTCTGCTGCACCAGCATCTTGCCGCGGACATCCTTGGCTTTGACTTGCTTGGCGCCGTCGATGTAGATCTTGTGGACCCACGGACCGTGGGTAATTTTGGGACCGCAGCCAACCGCCGCGAGCTCGGCGCACAGAATGAACAAAGTCGCCGCACTGCGCCGCCGATTCGCTGGGACGGGTTCTGAACGCCGCTGCATATGAATCCCTCTCTGGCTCACGACGCGGCACCCGCTTTCGCCGGGTGGAGTCCGAGGTTCTGTGACCGGGCGTGCGACAAGCGCAGCGGTGCAGAGGGCTGGCCCGGAGCGACCTCGCCCAGGTTTTTCCCATCGGGCGAGGCGTTTTCTAGCAGGGCGTTTATAAGCCCGCCGATAAGGAAGATGAGACCCGACAGATACAGCCAGGTCATAAGGACGATGACGCCGCCGATCGATCCGTAGGTGGCGTTGTAGTCGCCGAACGAACCGGCGTACATGGTGAATCCCCAGGTCACAAGGAGCCACAACAGGGTCCCAAGGACGGCGCCGGGGATTATGAACTTGATGCGCTGCTTCACATCCGGCAAAACGTAATAATTCACCGATACGGTTCCGATGATGATAAGAGCGCTCAGCGGCCAGCGCAGCCACGACCACAGGGTCGAGTAGTAGCTCTCCACATGCAGGTGCTGGGCGATGTACAGTCCGACTTTTCCGCCGAGAATGATGAGCGCGAAAGCGACGAACACGAGGAGCGAGCTGGCCAAGGTCATGCCGACCGCGATCCCCTGGACCTTGAACCACGACCGCTTGTCCTTGACGCCGTAGGCGATGTTCAGGCCGGAGATGAAGGCGTTGACCCCGCGCGAGGCGCCCCAGATCGTAATGAGTACGCCGAAGCTCAGTAAGCGCGGACGCTGCTGTTTGACGAGACCGGTCAAATGATCTTGGATGATGCCCATGGCTTCTTTGGGCATGAAGCGCGACATGCGCGACAGGGCGTCCTGTACCGCGTCCTGAAGCGGCAGATACGCTGCCAGGGCTACGAGGAATACGAGAAATGGAAACATCGAAAAAAGGAAGTAATAGCTGAGCTCTGCCGCGATGCCCGATAGATCGCTGTCGAGAAAGCGCTTATAGAACTGCTTGCCTAAGTCCTTGAGGTGCAAATCTTTTATGCCCAGAATGACCATGACTGCCTCGCTTGCCCGGCGCTTTCGGCCTGGGTCTGACCTGTCCCAGAAACGGACAGGCGACCCAGGGTTTGCACTGCTTCATTCTTTGTCTGGTCCACCCTCAGTTCTGCAGCGCGTTTTGAACTTGCTCTAGACCGTGGCGGACTTTATAGGCCAGGGTCTTGCGCTCTTGCATCCGCTTGACGCCCAGCGCGATGCCGCCAAAGATTCCGAGCAGCACGGCCGAGCCGCCGACGATCGCCGCCACCTTGTGCTCGCGCAGCTGGTCGCCCAGATGCCAGCGCTTGTCGATCTGCTTGAACGTCTGGTTGAGGCGATCGCGCAAAACGGCAGCCCGCGCCGCCATGTCCTGGTGATTCTGGGTGGTCGATGAGTTGGTTGTAGGGTGCATGGGATTCCTCCTCAGTTGGCCAGTCCGGCCAGCGCTCGGTGCAATCCGCGGCGGGGCACAAAGTCCTGCCGTGTTGCAGCTCATTCCTTTTTCGCATCCGGCCTGATGATCGGTATCGATCAGGAGGCGAGTCTTCTGCGGCCCAGTGCCGGACCGCAGCGTACTTTCATGATAGATCTACTTCGCACCGGGGCTAGAAAAACCAGAGCTCGGATTATTCCCAGAGCTCTTGTCAACACCGTACCCATTTATTCCCATGGTCGCCAAAAGACCCGGCGGAGTGACGGCTCCGGCGGCCGGCGCGCTGTACGCTTGCCCGTCCGGCCGCAGCACCAGATCGACGGACTTTACCGGCGGCTGCAGCGCGCCCTGCAGGAAGTGATGGATCACCAGCGCCACCCGGAAACCCGGATCGCCGCCGAGCCGCAGGACGCGCTTGCGCAGAAGCTGGGTGAGCGGGTCCTCATGCATCTCACCGTGCCGGCGGGCGTCCTGGTAGTTCATCTCATCGCGCAGCGCCCGCTCCCGCGTATTGGCGTCGTCATACCGGTTGTCGGTGACGAGTATCAGGTTCGGGACCAGATAATAGTCGCCGAGCAGGATGCCCTCCATGGTGAAGATCGGCCGATGGCGGCTCTGCGGCGCCCGCGCCGGCGGATCGTGCAGCAGGAACGGTGATAGGAGCGGCAAGTCAGCGCTGCGCTCCGGAGCCAGAAACAGGTTCATGTTGGCCAGGTGGGCGGTCCGCTGGGTCCGGCTCTGCTTGGGGCGCGGCGCGCGCTTGGCGGCGGCTACCGGGCGCTGCTGCTGCTGTTGCTGCTGCGGTTGTTGCTGCGAAGCCTCTCCCTGAAGCGGAGTAAGAGTGAGACCACCCAGCACCAGAACTTTCAGGAGTTTGAATAGCTGCATGGCTGTCACGTTGGTAAAAGGACTATCGCTCTGTAGGGTTAGCTCAACACTTGGGCGGCGCTCGCCGGCGGGCTCGCGCTGACTTCATCGGTCAGCTTGCGCAGGGCCTGCAGCTGGACGTTGCCGTCATTTAAGTGCAGCAGGATCTGTTCCATCGTGTCGTTTATCGCCTTGCCGCTCTCCGCATCCGTCCCCCGCGCCAGCGCCGCCCGCAGCGCGTACACCTTGACCCCGAGCTCGATGACGACGAGCGAGATTGCCTTGAGGCACAGCGAAAGCTGCTCCTTGACCGCTGCGAGCTTCTCGCGCGCTTGGGTCAGCTCGATGGTGAGCACACTGTTGTGTTGCACGGCGCGGGCCAGCTCGGCCCCGGAGCTGTGGCTCGTGGCCAGGAGCCGCTCATGCAGCTCGCTCTGGTGGCGCAGCCGCCGCAGCTCTTCCTCGGCTTGGGCCAGCGCCAGGGAGCGCCGCGACAGCTCGATCTGGGCGGCATCGCGCTCGGCCTCCAGCCACTTGCGCTGCGCGGTCAGCTCCTCACTCTGCCGCCGCGCCGCGACCAGCTCGGCCATCATCGACTGCGGCGCCTCGCGTGCTTCCTCAATCACCTGATCCTTGTGGCTGAGGATCGTCCGCAGGTGCTCCAGCTCCGCCACCAGGGATTTGTTTTCGTTCAGAAGGTGCGCGGTGGCGGCTTCCTGATCACTTGCCTGCTGGGCCGATGCGGCCAGCTTGGCGGTGGCCTGGGCCAGCTCGCTCTGGCTGAGCGACAGCTCGCGGCGGAGGCTCGCCAGCTCCGACTCCAGCGGCTCGGCCGACTTGCGCAGGCCGGTCACGGTCTGGCGCAGCTCGGTGAGCTCTTGCTGCAAGCGGTCCACATCGGCGCCGGACAGCTGGGCCGCGGCGTCCGCGGCACCGGACTTAAGCTGCGCCAGCTCACTTCGCAGCGCGTCCTTTTCTTCCTGCAGGAAGCGCGTCAGCGCCTTCTGCTGCAAAAGCTCCGATGCCGCCGTGGCGAGCAGGGCCTGCACGGTTCCGGGCAGCTCGGCCCCGACCTCGACCTGGGTCAAGGCCGGCGCCTCATCCACGATAAACTGAATCCACAGCCCGCCGCAGCGGATCAGATCGCGGCTGCGCAGCGGGTGCTTGCTGATGGGATGTTCCTGCGCATTGACAAAAGTATCGGCGCCGGCAACGGACTCGACTACCCAGATATCGCCCTCTTGGCGGAGGGCGCAGTGTTCATCACAGACGGATGGATCGCTCACCCGCAGCTGACAGCCGGCGCCGCGCCCGATGCGTATGGGCTCCCCGGCAAGGCCGAGGCTGGCGAGCAAGGTCTGCGAGTCGCTATAAATCAATTTGGCGGACATTTCTAATCGGACCCCCTCTTATGTTTCATGGGCGCGGGACCTTGGCCGTCCCGCGCCCGCAGACTTAGCTGGAGAGCTTCTTGGCGACGGTGACTCCCAGCAAAAGGAAGATCAGGAACAGGGCCAGGAACAAGCCGAAGAGAATCTTGGCAATGCCCGCGGCGCCTTCGGACAGCCCGGTGAAGCCGAATAGCCCGGCGATCAGCGAGATCACGGCGAATATGAGGGCCCATCGCAGCATGGTCATCTCCTTATCTTGAAAACCCGGAGCGCTGGTTTCATTGCATCGTGCGGTGTTCATGGTGCGTGTGCCCAAGTCCTCTTCACATCCTGTGCCAACCCGGTCGCGGCGCCTGCGCACCGCGCCCGGCGCCGTTCTGCGATGCAGAACAAATCTTCGCGCCCACAAGGCGCTGTCCGACGAGCTTGGTTTGTGATGTGCGCCAGGGCTCAGTGTGGCGGGGGGGCTCAAGTAAGACGAAAACGCGACAAGTGATCGTGGGCCCAGACGAGCCGGGACCGGACTAAACGCGGTGGCGGTGAGGGCGCGTGCTGCGCTTTTTTTGCTCGTGTGCGACTGCGCTCACGGCATTCTCGATCCAGTTTTGCTGGCGCGGCGGGCCGCCGTTCGCCGCGGCGCTTGGCACCGCCACCACGCTGCTCTGCTGGGCCGCCGGCGATTCAGCGGACGAGCCGTCGCCGTCCGGGGTGACGACGGTCGACAGCGCCCGGAACTGCTTGTGCAGCTCCTCCAACTGAGCATCGGACAGGTTCTCCAGGTCGATCAGATTATTGCGCGCCCCGGCGATCGCCCGAATCAGCTCATCGAGCTTGAGATGGATGGCCTTGGCGTCGCGGTTCTGGGTGTTCTGGATGAGGAACACCATCAGAAAGGTGATGATCGTGGTGCTGGTGTTTATGACAAGCTGCCAGGTGTCGGAGAAGTGAAACAGCGGGCCGGTGAGGGCCCAGGCCACCACCACCGCCAGCGCCGTCAGGAAGGCCCAGGAGGTGCCGACCAGCTCGGCGACGCGGGAGGCATACTTGTGGAATCGTTCGTTCATGTTGCTACACCTGCGGCCGCGGCGCTCAGCGCGGGCTCTTGCTGTCGGCCAGGGTCGAAGCGGTGAGCCGGTCATCGAACCAGCGCTGCGGGTTTATCAGGATCGGCTTCACCGTCTTATCGTGCACATCGATGCCAATGGGGAGCGGGCCGAGCTTGATGAGAATGAAGGCATCTTTGTGCTGCTCTTTCTTTTGCAGATCAGTGACCAGCGCCTGGCCTTTGACTTCGAAGCCGGGGCTGTTCACCTCGATCTGGGGGATCGCCAGCGTCGTGTCGCTCATCTGGATGCGCGTCTGGGCGACTACGTTGTCGCGGTTGGCCAGGGCCTGGGCGATGGACGGAACCTTGACGCTCTCCGCGATGATGCCGACAAGCGGCTGGAGGTTTTTGAGAAAGACCTTCATCACCGCGTCCACCTTGTGCTTGCCCTGCGGGTGCAGGGTCAGCTGGCTGAGATCGACGCGCCCCTCCCAGTGGTCGGTCTGCTTGCCGCCGTAGGTGATCGCGACATCTTGGAGCGCCAGCCAGGTGCCGTTCAGATTGGCGTTCTGCGACTTGAGGCCGAAGCTGTTGATCATCCCATGGACGCGCACCCCGCCGCGCAGCCGGGCGCTGCCGTTTTTCATCGCCACGTCGGTGCCCTCCAGATCGAGGACCCCGTCGAGCTGCTTTTTGGCTGTGCTGACATCCACATGGCCGCTCAGAGTGGCGGCGCCGCCTTCGATGCTGAAGGTCGTGCCGCGCGGGATGTATTCGTTTATAAATCCGAGCTCGCCGGCCGTTATGCCCGGCAGGTCGGCGCGCAGCTCGGCTGTCGGCATATGCGTGAGATCGAGATCGCCGGTGTGGCCGTGAACGCGGATGCTCTTGCTGCGGATGACCGCCTTGCTGCCGCGCGGCGTGAGCGCCAGGGACGAAAGCTGCAGCGAGAAGGTGGCGTGCTTTTTGGCCCCATCGGCCTTGAGCGCCAGCTCCACGCCAGTGTGCGCATGGACGTAGGGCAGGGCGGCCTGCAGGCGCGGTATCGCCAGCTGCACCTGGCTCCCACCGGCCAGGGTGCCGCGCTCAAGCTTGACCGCCAGATCCAGCTTCCCGGCGCCATCTTTGAGCGTGACCTCTGGCTGTCCGAGCAGGTCGTTGAGGAAGCGGACGCTGTCGATGTTAAGGTGCAGGTCGGTGACCAGCGCCACCTTCTTTAGCGACTCGATGGACAGCTCCTGCAGATCGATCGTATCGACCAGCAGCTCGATGATGCCCTTCAGCTGGCTCAGCACCTTGTCCTCGCCCGTGGTCATCGCGGCTGTGCTAATCTGCACGGTGGTCGGATAGACCTCGACCGCCCGCCGCGGCTTGTAATACATCCCGCCTTCGGCATCGATGTCGCCGAGGACGCGGAAGCCGTCGACCCAGATCTCGCGCACGTGCTGCGCCTTGACGTCTTCCAGGCGCACGCCGATGACCCGCACGTCCGGCGCATCTTCCTTGAGCGGCGAAGGGAAGTACTTGATCTCCGGAAGCTTGGCCATCTCCTTTTCCGACGGCATCTTCAGCACCCGGCGGCGGATGCGGATGGTGATTTCCTCGCCGCGCAGGTGGGTCCCGGTGACATCCTTGGTGCGGATGCCTGCGGTGGTAAAGGTGATCTGGGCGCGCTCCGCGGTGACCGCGAACTGGTTCTGGCTGTCCTGGCCGGAGATGTCCGCTCCCGTTACGTGCACGCAGCCCGGCCAGATCGACCAGGCGCGCTTATAAGCGATGCGGACATCCTGCGGGTGCGAGTTCATGAGCCGCCGCCCCGGCCCTATGTTGAGCAGGGTGTTGACGCCGATGAGGTAGATGCCCATGAGCGCGGCGACGATGATAAGTAGGACTTTGACGACCGCCAGGGTGACTGCCAGAGGCTTGCCTCCCGCTTCCAAAGCCCAGGTCCGTCCCAGATGTCTGTGCATACTCCGCTCCTTTTTCAACTCACGGCGATTTGGCGAGTTTAATAAGCACGGAATGTGCCGCTGGTAGAGAGGAGCCGAGCCTGCGCCTAACGAGTCTCTGCTCATCTTCTGGCCGCAAGTGGCATGGCGCTTGCGTAGGGTTTCGTTCACAAAGCTCAAAAGCTGGAGGGAACGATCATGACTACGCAAATCACCCGCTTGGCAAAAGACCAAACGCAGTCTAACCTCGATGTCGCGGGCTGCGCCGCGCATGAGCGCCGCACCGTCGCCCAGCGGCTCGGCGAGTCAGGGAAGATTGGCTACGCCATCCTCTGGCTGCTCGGGGTGCCGCTGCCCCTTTTGATCATCGTCTATTTGATCTGGGGCCGTTAGGAGTGCGCGCTGGCGCTCAGAACGCGCCGCTGATCGCGGCGCCGTAGCCGCTGTTGAGCGCCAGCGGAGTCAAACCGAGCGAGAAACCGCCGGTCGGCGGTGACGTGAGGCTCAGATCCCCGCTGCGGTAGCTCTGCAGGCGGCGCACCGCCAGGAGCGGACGGCTTGCCATCATCAGCTCACCAATAAAAATCCCAATCGGCGTGCTCGTCACCGCGGAGTCGGGCTGCTTGAGCGCGTAGGCCAAGACCAGCCCCAGTCCCACCGTGGTCAGGGAGCTTATGATATGCGCGCGCGCGCTGCGGGCGCCGCGCTCATTATCGGCCGCGTGCTTGAGCAGCTGCTCCGCTTTCATAAGGACGGCGCAGCTCGACTGCGGCGCCTGGGCGAGCAGAGATTCCAGGCGATTCTTGTCGCGGATGACCTGCAGCGGATCGATGAGCAAGAGCAGCGCGGCCGCCACCGAAGTCGAGGAGTTCCACGCCGAAGCGATGCGCTGCTTTTCGGGCGTGGAGGAAAGCGGCAATAAGACCCAGGTGCCGGCCGCCAGGCCCACGTACGTCAGGCCCCAGCCCAGGAGAAAGCGGCGCTCCAGAAGCGCCGTGTCGCGCAGGCTCCGCTGCACAAAGTGAAGCCGCGCGTCGATCTCCTGATCGCTCTGGGCGGGAGCGGCGCCCACTGTGCTGCCACACTCGCCCGCCTGTGCGGCCATGGCGCGGAGTAGCAGGGCGGCGCCGATCAAAAGCGCCACGAGGTATCGCCGCCTCCGCGGATGGCGGCGGTCGGCATCAGACATCTTGGCGCGTCCGTTCCAGAGTTCCCGAGAGTTTGAGCCATCCTTGGCTGGCCCAGCCGAACCCGCAAAAGAGCAGTGCGACGACATTTAACGCCCCCAGAAACAGCGCGCCAAAGTAAGGGAAGAAGTAAACCGGCGGCGGCGGCACAGGAAAGCCCAGGTGCCAGCCGAACACAAGCGGATGCAGGGTGCACAAAAGCGTCCCGCACAGCGACAGCATGCCCAGGTCCCAGGCCAGCGCCCGCAGCGAGCGGCGAATAAAAAGATGCAGTAAAAGCCCCAGGGTCGTGACCGCGGCGCCGAGCAAAAGGGTGAAGCGGATGAAGCTTAGGCGATGGTTGACCGAGCTCATATCGAAGCTGCCGCGCAGCGTGACTTGCAGGATGTAGGCCGCGGCGGCGCAGCCGATGAGCCACAGCAGGCCAAAGCGCAGCCCGGCCAGCTCGCCGCCGGTCCGGTACAGGTGGCGGTGGCCGTGCGCATGCAGCGCGACTACCGGCCCGAAAAGCAGCAAAAGCAGCAGCCCGCGCAGCTTCCACTTCTGGCGGGCGTCGTCGTAAAACGCCTGCCAGCTGCCGCCGCTTGCGGCGTCGAAGCGGCGGACCGCGGCTTGATTGGCTTGCCGGAAGCGGGCGACTGCCTGGCGCCGCTCCGGGAGGTATCCGGCCGGAAAAGCGCTCGGATCGGCGAGCTCCCACAGCGCATCCAGATCGTCATCGCCGGCGCGCATGCCGGGCGGGAAGTGCAGGCCCTGAAGCAGCGTCAGCGCTGGCGCCAAAGTGATCATGCGCCGATTCATTGCCTCGCTGCGCTTTTGCACTCCGCGGCCGGCAAAGCACGTGAGTACCTTGGCCACCCGCTCTTGCGTCCCGCCGTGCCCGCCGCCGAGCGAGTGACCGTGATCGGCGGTCAGCACGATCAGGTCGCGGCTCAGATCAAGGGAGTCCAATAGGCCGCTGAGCTCATCGTCCGCCCGCCCGACCGCCGCCCGATACGCCGCCGAGCCGGCCCCGGCTTGATGCCCGGTCTCATCGATATAGACGGGATGAACCAACGCGAGATCGGCGCGTGGCAGCAGCGCAAAATAGTTGGCCGGACGCGGCGGCATGAGATAGCTGGTAAAGCCGCGCGGAAAAAGATCCTGCCACCAGCTGAGCTCACTGACCGCGGCGACCGTAAGACCGGCGGCGCGGGCAATCTCCCACAGTGATACCGCGCCGTGCGGGGTCGTAGCGTCGTTGCTGAGCGCCCCGCCGCGGTCCTGCTCGACCCCGGTGGACACGACGCCGTAGACCGGCCGCGACATCGGCAGCGGTCCCACGTCGGTCTTCCAGCACTGCCCGCGCTCCCGCAGCCGCTGCGCCGCGCGCATGCCCTGCGCGTCCTCGTATCCGAGCCCATCCAGCACCACGACGATGGTTCGCCGCGGGCGCGGCACCGGCTGCGCGACCTGGTCCGCGACCGCAACCGGATAAAGGCTCGGCCGCGTGGCGAGCCGGTCTGAGTACGTATATCCCAGCGCAAACGGCGCGATCAGGCCTCCCAGACAGAGAGCGTGAAGGACGAGCAAGACCTGACGCAGGGTCATCGCGGGCTATCATGCTCTCAATTGAGCGGCTGACGCTATTTTCGGCTGCGCTTGCCCGCCTTGGGCTGGGCGCGCGACGTTGACTTGGTCTCGGCCGGCGCAGACGCGGCCGCCGCGGGCGGGGACTTGTCCTTGGTCTGAGCTGGGGCCGGCGCCTTGGTCGCCTCCTTGTCTGCCTTGCCGCTGCTCTGCGGTTTATCGCGGTCTGGGCCGTCGGCCGGTGCTGGGCTTGCGTCCTGCGGCTTTTCTTGGCCTTGTTTCTTGCCCGACTCTGGCGGCGGCGCCGATCGGGCCGATGGCTCAAGCTCGATTCGTTCGTGAGTGGTGAGCTCGCCTTGATACGGACGCCCGGTGAGCAGCGACTTGGCCAGCTGGAACAGCGTGACCGCGTTGCCGGCCGGCGCATCCCAGTACTCCGCCCGCTCGATCGTGACCTGCAGGAGCGACAGATCCGGATCGTCGATGCCCTTGGGGAACCAGGCCTTCATGAGCGGCGACCACAGCGCCTCCAGCTTTTCCCGCTCGCGCACGAGCCGGGCCCGGCCGCTCACCGAGACGTAGCGGTTGGCCGAAGGGTCGGCGTAGCTGACGTTCACGCTGCAGTCGTTTTCCACTTCGAGACACTTATGCGAGCTGGCAGAAGTGAAAAACCACAGGTTGCGGTCAAACCGCTTGCCCTGAGTCATCATCGGATAGCTATGCAGGGTTCCATCGGAGTTGCGGGTCGTGAGCATGGCGACCTTGATGTTCCGAATCAGCTCCCCGAGCTTGGCCAGCATGACCGCTTCCTGCGCCCCTTCGCCCGGCTCTCTCTGGAACTCTTCGACCATCTTCTTGCAGAAGGCCGGCAGATCGTGCGGGCCGCGGCTGGTCACAAGGCCGCGGTCCACCACGACCGATTCGTTTACCCAGTCCGCGCCGGCGTTTACCAGATCCGTTTTGATGCTGGCCCACGAAGTGAGCCGGCGGCCGGACGCCACCTCGGCATCGATCAGGGTCCATGGTCCGTGACAGATCGCCGCCACCGGCTTGCCCGCGGTAAAGAAGTGGCGGACAAAGTCGAGCACCTTGGCGTTTTGCCGCAGCGCATCCGGGTTATGGACGCCGCCGGGAAGGAGCAGCGCGGCATAGGAATCGGGCTGGGCCTGGGCGATGGGAACGTCGACCGGGAACGCCTCGCCCTTTTCCATGTGGTTATAGCCCTGCACCGTGGACTCGGAGCTGGGCGAGACGATCTCTACCCCGAAGCCGGCCTTGGCCAGGGCCTCGCGCGGGACCGTCAGCTCAACCTGCTCGAATCCGTCCGCGACCACGATCGCTACTTTCCGGTCTTTTGTTTCGCTGGTCATCACATCTCCTTGGCATACGGCGGCGGCGCGTGCGCGCCTAGGCGGTCACGGATTACGACAGGCGGTTGACTCCCAGGCGGTTGAGGAAGTCGCGCAGCTCATCGGCGTGCTCTTCCTCCTGCTCCAAGATGCCTTCGAGCAGGCGGCGCGTCGTAGCGTCCTTTTCGCCGATGTAGCGAATCACCTCGGAGTAGGTCTCGATGGCGATGCGCTCGGCGATGAGGTCTTCGCGCAGCATCTCTTCCAGATCATGGCCGCTCACGTACTCGGCATGGCTGCGGGTGGCCAGGCCCTTGGGATCGAAATTCGGCTCGCCGCCGAGCTGCACGATGCGCTGCGCCAGCTTGTCGGCGTGCTGCTGCTCTTCCGCCGCGTGCTGCGCCAGCTCTTTGGTCACCGCGAAGCCGGCGATGCCGCCCAGGCTGGCGCTCATGAAGTGGTGGCGCTTGTACCGCAGGACACAGACAAGCTCTGTCGCGAGCGCGTCGTTTAGGAGCTGCAAGATCGTCTCCCGCGCCCCCTGATAGGCATCGGTGACGGCTCCCTGCTTGAGGTGCTCGCGGGCGCGGCGGCGGATCGCCTCCATATCGAGAACGAAATCCTTTTTTGCGCTCTCAGAGTCTTGTTTGGTCATGGCGCTCTCCTTCCTTCTGCGGACTCGCGTCGGCCGCCACAGCAAAAGCTCTTTACGGGTAAATCGCCCGCTTCATGAGCTTTTGGGTTTATGTGTCTGCGCGGCAAAAACGGCGAATCGGTTGTATGGCCTATTTGCGATATTCGCCCGGCCGTGAATGGACAAAGCGGATGCTGCCGTGCTGCGAACTTTTGCACCTGACATGCCAGCATGGCGCTTTTCAGCACAGCGTGCGCCAAGCCGCAAAAATGCCCCGCCGGATCGAGTTCTCAGACGGTAATCTGGGCGCGAGCCGGACGCTCTGGGGGTTTGTCCAGTGAGACCGGACGGCACACTGGGCGCACGCGCACACCGCATATCGGAGAGCCGGAGAAGCATAAAAATAGGGTGTCGATTTTTTTGCTGCGCGTTCCTGCTCCGGACATGCTTGAAAACCATGCTTATCGATATGAGAGGGAAGCCGATGGGAAAACGTAGTACTCCTTTGCGCTATCTATTAGGTGGAATCCTTCTTCTCAGCAGTGCCTGCGCCGGAACCTGGAAGAGCAAGGGGGCGGTGGACCCGCGGCTGGTCGCCCGCGCGCTCAACGACGACGTCGAGCTGCCCGGTGAGAAGGTAAAGCCCGAGTCCATCCCGAGCATCAAGCCGCCCACCGCCATACGGCCGTGCTGCGCGTTCGGCATGGATCTGCGCGCCAAAGCCGGACCGATCCCGGTTCCCGGCTACAAGAACGGCAACGTCCTGGGCCTGGAGGAAGTCGGCGCGCACGGCTACGACAACGGCAACCTGGAGAGCGAAAACAACGGGCTTGTCTACACCTGCCGCGGCGGCTTTATCGATATCGCCCACATCCGCGACAACGCCGATCGGACTCTGTTCCTGGCGATGGAGCTGGCGCGTCAGCTGCCGGCGGGAATGACCATTGAGATGCCGGAGGAGGGGGTAAAGCGGCGGGTGATCGTAAAGCCGGTGCCGCCGGAGGTGCTGGCGCGGTATGGACGCTGGAGCGTGGCGACGACGCTGGCGCAGTGGGCCAACTATCAGTTCTCGATCTGGCATGAGATCGCCACCTGGTACGGCTGGGAGAGCATCAAGGGATTTTCGGAGCGGCTGTCGGCTTTCTCGCTGGAGGATCTCTACTCGAACGTGCTGGGGGAGCGGTTGGCGGCGGGCATCGTCATGAACCATGAGAGCGATTCGCGCAGCGCGTATGAGCGGGCGATGAATGCCTGGACGCGCGAGTCGCTGCGCCGGCTGGCCGCGGTGCCGCGGGTCGATGGCCGGCGGGCGATGCAGGCGGTGGACGGGCTGTGGTGGGACTCCAAGCAGCGGCTCCCGGATAACAAGCTGGTGCTGCGGCGGAATCTGGAGACCGCCTCGCCGCTGAATGGCTGGCTGGTGGCGGACGCGGTGGCCAAGGGGCCGGTGCAGGATGAGCTGAAACAGATGTGCGCGAAGAAGCCGGCGCCGCTGCCGCTGTCGGTTCCGGAGCGCCTGGGCGACCAGAAGATCGAAGATCTGCTCACGATCGAGTTTGAGTTCGTCGGCGCCTGGCTGCCGCAGGACTTTCCGGTGACGGCGCAGAAAGGGACGGTCTTTACCCAGGCGGAGTTTGCCGCCATCATCAAAGACATCCGCATCAAGGGGAAAAAAGAGCTCGGTCCGAGCTTTGACAAGCCGCGTGAGGATCGTGATGCCGGGGGGCCGCTCGTGAGCCGGCTCGATCTGTGGCTCGGGCGGTGAGCCGGGCCGCGGCCGGGGATCAGCAGCCGGTGTTGCTGCCGGTGGGGACGCCGAGGATGCCGGTGAAGGTGCGGTAGAAGTTTACCCGCGACTGCACCTGATCCGGGCGCCGGCCGTCGCACTCCAAGGCGCCGTTGATGGCGCGGATGGTTACGCCGAAGCCGCGGCCGTTGACGATGGCGTCGTGGGGGGTCGTGCCGGCCGCGCCGGTTCCGGTCATCCAGTACCAGATGCCGGTGCGCCAGGCGATCGCGGCGTTGGTCGCCACCAGGTCGGGATTGTTCAGTAGGTCCGCCTTGATGGCGGTGCCGGCGGCGGCGTAGTTATAGTCCCAGCTGAGCTGGATCGGACCGCGGCCGTAGTATTCCTTGCCGCCGCACTTGCCGACTCCGTGGGAGCAGTAAAGCGGATAGTTGGCGGTGTTGTACTCGCGGACCGCTTTCAGGTTGTCCGATTCATGCGCGACGTTGGCGAGGAAGGCGGCGGCTTCCTGCTTGCGCACCGTGTCGCTGCCGGTCTTGGTGAACGCGGGATAGGTGGACAGCGCCGCGACCAGGCCCGAGTAGATGTAAAACGAGCTGCGGTTTGGGAACATCTTGTTGAACTGCGCCTCGGTGACGATGAAATCGCCGGAGCCGCTCGGCGGGGTCGTGCCGCCGCAGGTGGTGGGCTGCCAGTACCAGGTGCTGATCGTCGGATCGGTGCCGTCGCTGCCGTTCTTGCCGACGTTTACGAGCTTGTAATAGTTCCCATTGGCGGGAAACTTCACGATGGTGCCGAGCGAGTAGTTGATGCCGGCGGACCAGGTGGTGTAGGAGCAGGACAGGGCTTGCTCGGCGCTGGCGTACTCCGCGTCCGCGTCCTCTGCTTGGGGCGTGAAGTCGCCGCCGCAGGCTGCAAGGAGCCCGCCGCCGAGGAGACACAGGGCCAGGCCGCGAAAGGAATTACGGATGATGATATTTTCCATTTTGATCTCCTTGTCTTAATGCGTTGCTGCGATTTGCTTGAGGGATGGCAAGAGCAGCCAGCGTGCCAAGCCGGGGGAGATTCCTAAGTGATGGAAAGGACGGGATAAAAGGAATTCGGCGTAAGGAGCCTGCGATCGATCGCCAGTCAGGATGCGGCCGCGGATCGCGCCGCGGCGGGTCGAAAACGGGGACCTTGCCGTCGCTGGATACGTAGATCGTAACTGGGACGCGGCCCGTAACAGGAGCACCGTAACACCGTAACAGCGTAACCCTGTAACGGCTGGGGCGGGGCTCTACGGGCCGCGCCGCGGCTTGGGGCGGAACTGATCGGGATCGATGCCGAAGCGCTTGAGCCAGCGGAAGATCTGCGGCGGTTTCTTGCCGAGGTTGCGGCCGACCGCGGCGACGTTGCCTTCGGCTTCCTTGAGCTGGGAGATAAGCTGCGCCTGCAGCTCCGTGTCCGCGAGCGGCATGGCGGCGCGGAAGGCTTCGTCGGTCGGGGCGGCGGACGGAGCGGTGGACTCCTCGTCGCGGGGGGCGCGGTCGCCGAGGTGGAACGGCTCGATCGGCCCATCGCCGGCGAGGGAGCAAGCGGACGCCAGGCACTGCTCCAGCTCGCGGATGTTGTGCGGCCAGTCATCCAAGAACAAAATCGACGCGGCTTCTTTGCTGAGCGCGTTTTGCCGGCCGTGCTTGCGCAGGATATGGGAGATGATGATCCCCAGGTCTTCGCGGCGTTTGCGCAAGGGCGGCATCACGATCTCAAAGGCGTTGAGCCGCGCATACAGGTCGGCGCGGAACCGCTCCTTGGCGATCATCGCCTGCAGATCGCGGTGGGTGGCGGAGATCAGCCGGAAGTCGATGGGAATGTCGCGGGTGCCGCCGAGCGGTCTTACGGTCTTGGTCTGAAGCGTGCGCAGGAGCGCGGCCTGCGCCGGCGGCGGCAAGTCGCCGATCTCGTCGAGAAACAGGGTTCCCAAGGCGGCGCTGCGGATGAGCCCGGGCCGGTCCGCGGTCGCGCCGGTGAAAGCGCCTTTTTCGTGACCGAATAGCTCGCCGTGCAGCAGGCTCTCCTGAAAAGCGGCGCAGTTGACCGCCACCAGCGGCCGATCCCGGCGCGGCGAGCGGCGATGGACGGCCTGGGCGATGAGGTCCTTGCCGCTGCCGGTCTCCCCGCGAACAAGGACGGCGCTATCCCCGGCAGCAATCCGCAACAGGTTCCGCAGCGACTGGGCTAGGCTCGGGATCAAGGTGCTAAGGCCGGGCTCGGACGGGTCGGTCGTAAGGGACTGCAGCGCTTCGGTCTGATCGCTTGTGCGCAGGGCGGAGCGGAAGCGCAAAAGGGTGTGGCCGATGCCGATGAAGTCCCCGTCTTGAAGCGGCGTCTTTCCGTCTATCGCCTTGCCGTTCAGCCAGGTGCCGTTGCGCGAGCCGGCATCCGCCAGGATAAAGGTCTGCCCGGAGCGCTCTATCTGCGCGTGGCGGGAGGAGATGTGGCGATCGGCGATCGCCGCGTTGATCTGGCGGCTGGGGCCGGCGCGCTCGATATGGGCGTCGGTGGCCTCGCCGCGTCCCAGGCGTACCTTATCGATTCCCGCCAGGCAGTAGCGCCACGACGGCCGACCGGGATGATCGCAGTGCAGCAGAAGGAACAAGTGCGGCTCTCTGCGCACTGCTTCGCTGCGCGAGGAACGGAGGGGATCCTCACAGGTCTCCTCGCCGTCTCGCGGGGTGTTACTCGCCATCTTGGCTCGTACTATAGCAGGGCCGCACCCTTTTATACATGCGGCACTGAGATTTGTCCGCTGCGTTTCTCCGCGCGGGAAGCGCGCGGCGGGGGGGAGGCTCCGCCGGCTTGGCCGGTGGAGGGGGCACGGGCAAGTGCCCCCTGTATTAGGAAAGCAGCGCGGCGGCGGGGGGTTACTGGGGCGGCAGGACCACGACGCGGCTATTGCCGGTGTCGGCGATGTAGATGCCGACCTCGGTCGGGAGGATGCTAAGGGGCGCCTGAAGCCGGTTTACGGCGATTCCGCCGGCGTTGGCGGTGCCGCTATTGACATCGCTCTGGCCGATGACGGCGTCGATGGGCGCGTTGAGCTGGGTGGGTATGCGGTCCCACACGGCGATGCGGTGGAGCTGGCCGTCGCTTACGTACAAGCGATTATTGAAAGTAGAGATCCCCATCGGATCATTTATCACGGAGTTATTCGCGCTAGGAGAGTCGCCGGCGACCAGGAACGTCGGCTGGCCCAAGACGACATCGGCCGCCTGGCCGCTAGACGGATCCAGCGTGTTCCAGATGAGGACGCGGCTTGTGTAGTTATCGCTGACATAGATATGCGAGCCATCGGCGTGGACGCCGAAGGGGCCGCTTAGAGTATTGGCCGCCGGCTGCGCCGCGCCCGGCACGGGATTGCGGTTCTGGCCGGTGCCGGTGAAGTCGGCTTGTCCCAGGACGATATCCGCCTGCTGGCCGTTTGTGAGCGCCGCCGCGTTTTTCCAGATCAGCACCCGGTTATTGTCCGAATCGGCGACGTACAAGCGATTGCCGGCGAGAAAGACGGAGGTGGGGCCGTGCAGCCCCTTGGTCGGTCCGCCGGTGTTTATGCCGTTGCTGCTGAGGGTGCTCTGACCCAGGACGATATCGGCCGGCTGGCGGTTCTGGGTCGGAATGGTTTTCCACAGGAGCACCCGGTGGTTGTAGAGATCGGAGACCGCCAGGAGCGTACCATCGGAGGCAACGCTGTGGGGATAGTCAAAGCCGTACGCGGAGACCGCGCCCCCGCTGTCCGCCGCGCCGCTGTTTAAGTCCGCCTGTCCGATGACCAGGGTCGGCTGCGCGCTGGCGCTTGTCGGCAGGGTGGGCCAAATGAGCACGCGGTGGGCGTCGCGATCGACGACGAGCAGGCGGTTCCCGGCGCGCGCCACCCCGGTCGGAGCGCGGAAGCGCGTCGCGCTGGCCAGCGCGCCGTTGGCAAAGTTTGTAGTTGGGCTGGTCTGTCCCAAGATCAAGTCGGCGGGCTGACCCGGAGTGGTCGGCCAGCTGTTGTAAAGGAGCACGCGGTGATTGCCGGTGTCCGCCGCCACCAGGCGCGTGCCGTCGGTGGCGACGGCGCTCGGGCTGCTCATGGTGGCGGCCGACAAGCCGCCGAGGTTGGCGGTGTTGCCGCTCGGGCTCGATTGGCCAAGGACAAGGCTAGCGGCTTGGCCGGTGGCGGTGGGAATCTGATTCCACAATAAGACGCGGTGATTGTTGCGGTCGGCCACCGCCAGCCGGGTGCCGCTTGCCGCGACGCCGGCCGGGCCGTTCAGGGTCCCAAGTCCGGGCGTGCCGCCGCGGTTGGGACTGTTGGCGGTGGCACTGGCCTGTCCGAGCACGAAGTTTGCCGGGGAGTTTATGACCGGCGCGGTCGTCCAATAAAGGACGCGATGATTGCTGGTGTCGGGAACATAAAGAGCCGTGCCATCGCTGGCCGGCGCACCGTCGGGACCATTCAGGGAGCCGGCGCTCAGGCCGCCGCTATTGACGCCGCCGCTGGTCAGGTTGCCTTGGCCGATGGCCAAGCTGGCGCCGGTCGGCGTGGTGGGGGCCGGGTTCCATAAAAGGACGCGGTTGAAGCCGCGGTCGCCAAGGTACAGGCGATTGGCCAGAAACAGCGGGCTGCCCCCGCTGAAACCGGTCGCGGAAGCGGTATTGGGAATGGGTTCGCTGACGATGGAGAAATCAGAAGGAACATAGTTTGCAGCCGGGAGGGCGTTGAAAAATACCAGGCGGTTATACATCTGGCTGACACTGGTATCGCAGGCGACCAGCAGCCGGGTGCCGTCGCTCGAAAGGCGAGTGGGTTGCGGCAGGGCGCGCAGCACGGGAGCAAAGGAGCTGTTGTTGATCGTGCTGAGCTGCTCCTGCCCCAGCACCAGATCGGCCGGCTGATCGTTCTGGGTCGGAAACGCATTCCAGATGAGCACGCGGGAGTTCTGCTGATCGGCGACCAGCAGCCGATTGCCGATGAGCAGCACTCCGGTCGGAGAGGAAAACCCGCGCTGCAGCCAGTTGGTCTGCGCGTCCGGATGGCCGAGCACAAAGGGTGCCGCGACCACCGGCCCGGAGGCCATATCGGTCGCCGTGCCGCCGTCGGTGTTGGCCGCGGGCTCGCAGCGGTCGCTCTCCGTGCACTGCACCCGATATTGCGGCAGGAGCTGGCAGCCGGAAAAAACCAAGACCAGAGCCACTTGCGTTCGCATGGACCTCCTCCTAATTTGCGCGCCGGCCCGGCGGAGCGATGAGCAGGATGCCCCCGACGATAAGTGCGCCCCCGGTGGCCAGCAGCGCCGCCCCCGGGGTCTTCCCATCGATAAGCAGCGCGGTGCGCATGCCGTCCGACC
>CALFML010000869.1 GCA_937879845.1 uncultured Myxococcales bacterium | reverse complement strand
AGGGCCTGGCGCGCGGAGCGGCCTTTTGGCCGTGAGCACGGCAGGTCCTGTGATCAGGTCGCGTAGTAGCTTTTGAATCAGGCTGCTAGCAGGCCCGCAGGGCCAAGAGCAGGAGCAGCGCTGCCGTCGGTGCAGCCACCGCTGCGGCCTGTAACACCTGCCGCCGCAGCGATGCCGTGTGCAGCTCGCGCTGGACCGCCAGGTAGAGCTTCTGCGTCTCACGCAAGAGCGCCTGGGCCGGGCCCGGGCCGCGATCGATGCGGCTGCCGACCAGGCTCCCGGGACGCCCGCGCACCATGGCGCTCAGGATCAGCATCATCAGGTCGTCGCGGAGAAACGGCTCCGGGATGGCGTTGCGCCGGCCCAGGTAATACTTATCCCGCCGCAGCGACGAAAGCGTCAGCTCCCGCTGCTGATCCTCCTGCAGCAGGTTGACCAGCGAGTTCAGGCGATCGACCTCTTCGTGCTTGCCGGTGAGCAGATAGTAAAAAAGCGCGCCGGTGGCGTACACGTCGTGCGGCTCGCCCAGGCGCCGCACAAGCTCGAAGTGCTGCTCCGGCCCGCGCGGCGCCGGCTCCCCGCGGAAGTAGGCCAGGTGGCCGCCGCCTTTCGGATCGGGCTCGACGCGGATGATCTCCAGATCGTGGTCGTGGTAGGTGTCGCTGGTGTCGGCCAACAGATCGCCGGGCAGCACCGATAGGTACGACGAGTGGAGGCTGAGCGGCACGCGGAAGCACCCCTCGGGCAGGCGGAACTCCAGCGGCTCGTTGATGCGCTCCTTGCGCCGCCGCGCCTCGGGCGAGGTGTAGGGCATCTTGATCGCCGAGGCGACGACGTCCTGCTCCTCGTACCAGCTGCGCGACAGCTCATCCTTGTCGGCCAGGCCGAAGTCGATGACCTTGAGCGAAAAGCGGGGAAAGCCGGCGAGCACGGTCAGAAGCTCGCGCGGCGGCCGATTGCGCTCCCCGCGCCAGTCGCTGATGCCGCCGTCGTCGCCGACGTAGTCGATCATCACGTTGTCGGGCGCCAGATCCTTGTGGATGATCCGCTTCTCCCCGTGCAGCCAGGCCACCGCCTCCGCCAGCTGCACCATCAGGTACAGCTTCTCCAAGAGCGACACCTTCTGCGCCAGCGCCGAGTCGCGATCCGGCCGCAGCGCCGCCGTCACCGTGTGCAGCGCCCCGCTGTCCTGCGGCGCCTGGGCGTACAGGGCGTGCGCCCCGATCTTCTGCAGCTCTTCGGCCCGCAAGAGCCCGAACTCGATGAGCCCGTGCTCCACGAGCTCCATCACCACGACCTCGCGGTCGACGAAGTTGATGAGCGTCCCGCGGCTGGAGCGCAGCCCCTGGCAGCAGGTCTTGGCCGGCGGCCGCAGGAGCTCCGCCGCCTTCTGCTGCGCGTCCTCGCCCGACAGCTCGTAGCCGCAGCGGGAGCAGTGCAGCAGCGGGTAGTCGTGCCCCATCCGCTCCAGCCGCCCGAGCGGCTGGCCGCAGCCCTTGGGACACAGCGGGTGATAGAGCACGCCGCAGCCGCACATCGCCAGCGGCGACAGATGGACGATGTCCAGGGTGCGGATCACGTTCACCGAGGCGACGGTGGTGAGCTCCTTGAGCAGGTCGATCTCCTGCTTGAACAGCCGCTCATCGGCCAGCGTCGCGTAGTCATGCAGGATCTTGATCGCCACCGGACGGATGTTGCGGCGGGTGCTGCGCTGCCAGGCCTTGTAGACCTTGGCGAACTTGCCGCTGCCGAGCTGCACCGGCACGCTGTGGCTCTCACTGCCCGCGGCGACCGTCTTGGCCAGGAGCTCATAGCTGACGTTGGACTGGACTGACAGCGACTGCGACAGTCGCGCGCTTATGGGGACGGTCATGGGCGTGTCTAACTGCGCGGGCGGCGCGGCGCTGTAGCGCTAAGATGGCTACTTTACATGATCCGCGCCGCACTTTTCCGCAGTCGTGTGGCCTGCGGCGCTAGAAACCCCACCCGTTTCTTTGGCCCCAGCCGATTCGGCGGCGGATCCGGCGGCGGCCCAGGTGCGGGCGAAGATCGCCGGGACCTTTTCCAGGTGGTGGGCAAGGTCAAAGCACGCCGCGAGCTCGGCCGCGGGAATGCGCGCCGCCACTTCGGGGTCCAGGGCCAGGCGCTCGGCAAAGCGCGGCGGCGGCGCGTCGCCCAGGCTTGCCAAGGCGTGACGCTGCACCACCTCATAGGCCTGCTTGCGCGAAAGCCCGCTCTGCACAAGGCGCAGCATCACTTTCTCTGAGCCGTACAGCGTCCCGCCCACCGCCAGGTTCTGCTGCATGCGGTCCTTGCGCACCAAGAGCCCGCGCACAAGCCGGCTCGCCCGCTGCACCATGTAGTCGGCCAGCGTCGTAATATCCGGAGCGATCACCCGCTCCACCGAGGAGTGCGAGATATCGCGCTCATGCCACAGGGCGATGTTCTCCATCGCCGCGTGCGCCTGGGCCCGGCACAGGCGCGACAGACCGCACAAGTTCTCGGCCGAGATCGGGTTTTTCTTGTGCGGCATCGCCGAGCTGCCCTTCTGCCCGCGGGCGAAGGACTCCTCGACCTCGCCGACCTCGGTGCGCTGCAGGTGCCGGAGGTTGGTGGCAAGGCGCTCGATCGCCGCCGCGAGCAGCGCCAGCGCCAGGAACAGCGCCGCGTGCCGATCGCGCGCCACCACCTGGGTCGCCACGGTCTCCGCCTCAAGGCCCAGCGCCAACAGGGCGCGCGCCTCGACCTCCGGGGTCATGCCGCCGCTGCCGTACACCCCCACCGCGCCCGACAGCTTGCCCACCGCGACCTCGGCGCGGGCCTGCCCAAGCCGCGCCGCGGCGCGCTGCACCTCGGCGTAGGCCGACAGGAACAAGAGCCCGGCGGTCACCGGCTCCGCGTGGATGCCGTGCGAGCGGCCGATCATCGGCGTCGCCGCGTGCCGCTCCGCCTGCTCGCGCAGCGCCGGCAAGAGCTCTTGGGCGATGCCGCGCTGGATGAGATCCGCGGCATCGCGCAGCTGCATCGCCAGCGCCGTGTCTAAAACGTCGGATGAAGTCAGCCCGAAGTGGAGAAAGCGCGCCTCGGGTCCCAGGCGCTCTTCGACGTGGGTGAGGAACGCCAAGAGCTCGTGCTGAGTCTCGCGCTCAAGCTCTGCGATGCGCTCGGCCGAAAGCGGTCCGCCGGCCGCCGCGGCCGCCCGCAGCCGCCCTGCCGTACCGGCCGGGATCGGGCTGTCCGGGGTCTCCTCCAGCGCCTGGCACGCCGCAAGCTCGACGGCGAGAAACAGCTCCAGCCGGCGCGCGTCGCTCCACAGCGCAGAAAGCTCCGGCCTTGTGTATCGCGGAATCATGCCCGCGTCCTACCACAGGGGCCGGCCGGGTGTCGCCTGCTAGCGCAAGCTGCGGGTGGACTTGGCCTGCAGGGCGGAG
Organism: uncultured Myxococcales bacterium; assembly: GCA_937879845.1. Classification (GTDB taxonomy): domain Bacteria; phylum Myxococcota_A; class Polyangia; order Palsa-1104; family JAEUJZ01; genus CALFML01. The sequence continues at coordinate 14,791 of CALFML010000869.1, read as the reverse complement.
ATGCGGCCGTCGGCGTCCTTGAACCTCCCGGCCGGCTTGAGCGCCAGCTGGTAGAAGTGGATCGCCTCGCCGATGTCGCCCAGCTGCTCATAGGAACGGCCGAGCTGGTAGTGCAGCTCGCCCAGATCCGGATCGCTGATGCCGGGCATGTGGACGCCCTCTTTGAACGCCTCGATCGCTTCCTTGATGTGGTTCTGGTCGCGGTAGCACAGCCCCAGCATCAGCGCCGCCCGCGCCGAGCGCTTCTGGTCCGCCAGCGCCTTCTGGAACTCGGTCACCGCCTGGGCGTACTGGCCGCGGTTGCGGTACGACACGCCGAGCCGGAACGCGCCCGAGGCATCCGCCGCCGCCGCGGTCTTCTCGCCCCGGCTCAGGCTCGGGAAGCTCGTCCCCGAGGGCGGAACGCTCGACGCCGAGGCCGGGTGGCTGACGGCGGAAGCGGGGTTGCTCATCGCCGAAGCCGGTCCGCCCGCGGCCGGAGCCACGACCGGGTTACGCCCCGACGGCATATGATGCGGCTGGGTCGTCGGGCTGGTCCGGACCGGAGGCGGCATAAAGGGCGTCCGCGCCGGCGTCGGCGGCGGCGCCGTCCGTCCGCCCTGCGTCGGCGGCGGGACCGCCGGCTTGCGCGGCGAGCCCCCTTTATCAAGCAGGGTGTTCTCCGCCTCCAGCACTGCCCCGATCTTGAGCCGGGCCGTCGATTCCGCGTCAAGCTCGCGCAGGTCGTCGACATCCACGTCGATGACCACGTCATCGACCACCGCTTGGCTGGCGACCTCCTTCTGCTTGGCGATCACCGTCTTGCTGTGCGGGTAGCGGCTGAGCAGCGACTTGAGGAGCTGCTGCGCCTCCTCGTACATCTTCTGCTGGAGAAAGAAATCAACCTCGTCGAGCTCTTCCTTCAGCGTGCCGCTGGTCAGCGCCATCTCCTCCGCTGCCGCCGCCACCACTTCCGCGTTGGGCTGCGTCGACTGCGACGGCGAGAGCTGGGGGACCGCGGACGAGCCGGGCGCGGAAGTGCCGCCGGCATCCCCGGCGCTATTGACCGGAGGGATGGTGCGCAGCAGGCTCTGGTTCTGCACGAACTTGTTAAACTGCGACAGCGGCATGCGTGAGGTGGTGTCGGCGTCGCTCGGCACCGCCCGCCGCTGTCCGGCTTCTTCGCCGCCGCCGCTGCCGCCCGAGGCCGAGACGCTGATCTCCGGCTCGTCGTCGTCCTGGTCGTCCGCGCCGCCGGCCGCCGCCGCCGCCGCACTCAGGGTCCGCATCCGCGTCGCCGCCGCTTCGTCCCGGCTGTCCAGCCGCACGATCTCCCGCAGCAGCCGCAGCTCCTCCGCCTGACTCTTGGGCTGGCTCAATAGCTGCCGCAGCTCCGCCAGGGCGCTGCGCGGCTGTCCCTGCGCCTCATAAAACTTGGCCAGCCGCTCCCGCACCGATCGCAGCCCGGGCTTATTGTGCAGCGTCGAGAGCAGGTGTTCGACCGCTTTTTTCGCCAGGCCGAAGCGGGCAAACGACTCCGCTTCGGCGATGACGCGCGCCGCCTCTTCCTCGGCCGCGTAGGTCAGCTGCTGCGGGCTCGGGGCGGCCGAGCCGAACGCCGGCGTCGCCCCGAGATTGCCGATTCCGGCCTGCGGCCCCGAGCCCGTGCCCGGCAGCGCCCCCGGCGGCGGCGTCACCGCGACCACATTGGGCGAAGAGTTTGGCACCGGCGAGTTGAACAGCGCCGCGTTGAGGTTGGAGTTGGAGCCGCTCTTGCCCGTCGCCGTCCCACCCGCCCGCGGTGGCGACGGACTGCGGCTGAGCGCCGCCCGCGCCGCCTCGTCTTTGGGGTCGAGCTCCAGAATGTGCCGGTTCACCGAGTCCGCGGCGGCCGACGCTCCTCGCTCGGCATAGATCCGCGCCAGCTCGCGCAGCACCGAGATCGCCTTGTCCGGCTTGCTCATCCGCTCGAACGACTGCGACAGCAGATCGAGCAGCTCCACGTCCTTGCGATCGACTTTGAAGCCGGCCTGCAGCTTGGTCAGGGCGCGCATCGCCTCGCCCTGCTGCAGGTAGTGGCGCGCCAGATCCTTGGTCACTTCGAGATTGTCGGGGGCGTGGAAGAGCAGCCGCTCCGCCACCTTGGCGAAGTCGTCCATCCTCCCGGTCGACCGCAGCACCGCCGCCGCCGCCGAAAACTCGCGCGCCGCATCGGGATACAGGTTCTCGCGCGAGTAAAGCTCCGCCAGCTTGATCCGCCGGGCGATGTTGTCCGGCACCATATCGACGACGGCTTGCTCGGCGGCCAGGGCCTCGCGCAGGCGCCCGGCGCGGGTGAACAGCTGGGCCGCCAGCTCATACTGCTGGCTGGCGTGCTGCATCCGCCCCATGTCGCGGTACAGCGAGCCGAGCATCATGTAGGTCTCCAGCGTCTGCGGCTCGATCTGGAGGATCTGCTTGAAGACCGCGACCGCCTTCTCCGGCTCGCCCTGCTGCGTGTATAGCTGCGCGACTTTCTTGTAGTTTTCGACCGCCTCGCTCTTCTGCCCGAGCTTTACGTATAGGTCGCCGATCCGTATCCAGATGCGGACGTCGTTCTCGTCTTCCGCAACAACTTTCAAATACTCGCGAATCGCCTTGTCGAACTGGCTCTTTTCGACGAGCTTCTGCGCTCCGGCGATCAGCTTTTCTTTGTTGCTAGTAGGCGGCACGTAAAGAGGTCTCTACCCCAAGATCCCTAGAGGGTACAAGTGTAGGTCGCGCGGGGCTTTTCGGTCAAGCCGGCCACGTCGACGACAGACGGTAAAGGAAGCTGACGGACTCGAGCGCTACCCGGCTCAGCCGGAGGAGATGGTCCAGTTGCGGTCGATTGTGATAAGCGGCGCCTCGCTCGGGGGGAAAGAGATGGTCCGGATCAGGGTATCGACGCAGTCTTTGACCTTGGGAGCGCCGTCGCCTTTGTCCAGGGTGACATGGGTGTTTATAGAGATGACCTGACCGCGGTTATTGATCGTCACCCGCGTCGAGATATCGACCCGGCCGGCGCCCTTGTCCAGGCCGTGCAGGGACGCGCAGTCCTGCACCAGGCTGCTCTTGTCCGTTAGCATCTGCGACAGGGTGGCCGCGGTGCCCTTGGGCTTTTTGCCCCGGCCCTTGCCCTTGCCTTTGCTTTTGGCCGCGGGTTTGCCGGCGTCCTTGGGCGGGGCAGGCTGCGCGGAGGCCCCCACGGCCAAAAGGAACATGAGCGCACCGGCGGCGACTCCTTGCAGCAGTCGACGCCCGCCGGCCCAGCGGCGCGGCGAGCCTGCGGTGGAATCGGTGCGGAACGTAAGCATGGTGGGCTCCTTCTGCCCTATTCTACAAATTCTCAATCCCCTGCGACAGCTCCACATCGACGCGGGAAAAAAAACGTTCCGCCTATCGCCCCTTGCCCGGCCTACGACCCAGCTCCTTGGCGCAGGTGACGGCAAAAGAAAAATTGGCTAGGGTTTTGCCATGGCCACCACTCACTCGCCCCGGTTTGTAAAGCTGTGCGAAAAGGCCCGCGCCCAAGTCGCCGAGATCACGGTCGCCGAGCTGCGGGCGCGACAGGAGCAGCCCGGCGCCAAGCTGCATCTTTACGACGTCCGCGAGGACCACGAGTGGCAGCAAGGCCACCTTCCGGGCGCGACGCACCTTGGCAAAGGCATCATCGAGCGCGACATCGAGCGCCAAATCCCCGATCCCGACACTGAGATCATCCTGTACTGCGGCGGCGGCTACCGCTCCGCCCTGGCGGCGCAGGCGCTCAAGGAGATGGGATACACGCGGGTCCTCTCGCTCGCCGGCGGCTACCGCGGCTGGCGCGAGGCCGGGCTGCCGCTGCAAGGCGAGCCGGCGGCGGCGCGCTAGACCCTTATGGCCGCCCGCGTCGCCGCGTTTTTCGATCTCGACCGGACCCTGCTCCGCTGCAACAGCGGCTCCAAGTGGCTGCGCTTCCTGCATGAGCGCGGTGAGATCAGCACCTGGATGATGCTGCGCAGCGTCCTGTGGCTTATCAAATACGAGCTGTCGATCCTCGATCTGGAGACCCTCGCCACCGGCCTCATCGCCGACCTGCGCGGCGATCTGGAGCAGGACATGCGCGACAAGGCGGAGATCTTCTGGGAGCGCGTGGTGCGCCCGGCCATCTCACCGCTGGCGCGGCAAGCGCTTGTGGAGCACCGGGAAAAAGACCACGTCATCGCGCTGCTCAGCAGCACCACCCAGTTCGTCGCCGAGCCGGTCGCCGCCCACCTGCAGCTAGAGCACATCCTGTGCACCCGGCTCCACGTCGAGAGCGGCCGGTTCCTGGGCACCTGCGAGCGTCCGACCTGCTACGGCCCGGGCAAGGTCGTCCACGCCGAGCGCTTCGCCGCCGTCCATGCAATCGACCTGTCGCAGAGCTATTTTTATACTGACAGCTATAGCGATCTGCCGATGCTGCAGAAGGTCGGGGCGCCGCGGGTGGTAAACCCCGACCGGCGGCTGCGCCGCTACGCCCAGCGCAGCGGCTGGCCGATCCTCGACTGGTAGACCCGCCTTGCCCCACACAAAGGAAGCACCATGAGTTACGCCCCCAGCGCCTTGGGTCCTGCCGCCGCCGCCCTGCCGCCTGCCGTGTCCCGCCTCATCGATCTGGCGCTCGATGAGGATCTGGGGCGTGGCGATGTGACGACCGAGTCCATCTTCCGGCCGGAAGAAGAGGCGGCGGCGGTGATGCTCGCCAAGAGCGACCTGACCCTGTCCGGCCTGGACGTGGCGGCTGCGGTCTTTCAGCGCGTCGATCCGCGGCTCCGCTCGCTGGCCCTTTTGCCCGACGGCACGCGGGTGGTGCCCGGCACCGAGGTCTTTGAGGTCCGCGGCCCGGTGCGGGCGATCCTTTCGGCGGAGCGCACCGCCTTGAACTTTGTCCAGCGCCTGTGCGGAACCGCGACGCTCGCCCGCCGCTACGTCGATGCGGTGGCGGGGACCCGGGCGTGCATCATCGATACCCGCAAGACCGTGCCGGGCTTCCGCTTCCTCGACAAGCGGGCGGTGCGCCACGGCGGCGCCAGCAACCACCGCGCCGATCTCGGCTCGGGAGTGCTCATCAAGGATAACCATGTCGCGGCCGCCGGCGGCGTCGCGGCGGCGATCCGCCGGGTCAAAGAGCAGGCCCCGCACACCCTGCGCATCGAGTGCGAAGTCTCCGCCCTCTCGCAGATAAGTGAAGCGCTGGCGGCGCAGGTGGACATCCTGCTGCTTGATAACTTCAGTCCGGCGCAGGTGGAAGAGGCGCTGACGCTGCTGCCGCCAAAGGGCGACCCGCGCCGGCCCCTTGTCGAGGTCTCCGGCGGCATCAACCTGGGCACGGTGCGCCTCTACGCCGAGGCCGGCGCGGACCTCATCAGCGTCGGCGCCCTCACCCACTCGGCGGCGGCGGCGGATCTATCGCTCGAGATCACCCTGAGCGCGGGATAAGGACCGCGGCGCGATGACCCTGCCGATCCAGACTGCAGCGTCCGGGCCGCGACCGCGGCGGCGGAATCGGCGATGAGCTCCGGACTGAAGCTCGGCAGCTCGTGGCATCACCTGAGCCGCTGCAACTCGACCAACGACGAGGCCCTGGCCCTGGGCCGGGCCGGAGCGGTCGATGGCGCGGTGGTGACGGCCGACGCCCAGGACCGCGGCCGCGGGCGGCTCGGGCGGAGCTGGTTCTCCCCGCCGGGCGAGAACCTGTATCTCTCCGTGCTCCTGCGGCCGCAGCTGGCCCCGCCGCGCACCCCGTTTCTCACCTTGTGCGCCGGCGTTGCCCTGGCGCAAGCGGCGGCGCAGATGCTGGCGCAAGCGGCGCCCGCCGCGACCGCCGCCGCCGCCCCGTCTTCCGCCGCGCCGCCCGCGGTCGCGCCGCCGGTGGTGCAGCTGAAGTGGCCAAATGATCTTTTACTCGCGCAGCGGGGCGATCGCCTGCGCAAGGCCGGCGGCATCCTGACCGAGCTTGTCCTATGCGGCAGCCGCGTCGACTTCGTCGTCATCGGCATCGGCGTCAACGTCAACTGCTTGCAGTTCCCCGATGACCTGGAGGCGACCAGCCTGCGCGCCGTGCTGCCGGCCATAAGCGCCCCGCTGTCGGTGCCGGCGTTTGCGGCGCTGCTCCTTGCGCAGCTGCAGGACCGCTACGAAGAGTTCCTTGAGCGCGGTCCGGAGCCCATCCGCGACGCCTTCTGCGCCCACGCCGCCTACCTGGGCCAGCCGGCGCCGCTCACCGTAAACAGCGGCGACCGCCTGCTGCGCGGCATTCCGCTGGGCCTAGGCGATGACGGCGCGCTCCTTTTGCGCAGCGAGTCCGGCGAGCTGCACCGCGTCGTCGCCGGCCAGATCGTAAGCCCGCTGCCCGGGTAGCGCTAGAAGCGGACTTTGTAGCCGATGGCGTGGCAGCCGTCGCGGACGAACTCCTTGGCGGCAAGGTCGAGATGCTCGACGGTGATGTCGAGCAGGTCGGTGTCTTTGAGATGGCAGGCCGCGACCCCGATGATGCGCCAGGCGGTCAAGCTGCGCACCGATACGCCCGCGGCGACGTGCGCCAGGGTGATGGCGCGGGAGTACTGGCCGCTGGCGTGCGCGACCTGGGCTTCGCGCAGGAAGCGATCGATCTCCCCTAGACCGGTGCGGCCGCCGGGGAAGTCGCCGGGCAGCTCGGGACCGGTGTTGTCCTCCGCGCGGATCGGCGGGTAGCCGGCGATGTGCTTGGGTCCGGGCGCGGTGATGCCGGCAAACGACGCACACGGCCGCCAGCGCGCCTGCAGCGCGTCGGCGTGGTCCGGCGACAGCGCCAGGATCTGCTTGATGTGGTTCTGCACCTCGGCGCAGTTGCCGGCGGTGCGCGCCGCCTCCGCCTTCTGCAGGTGGAGGCCGATGACCAGCGGCAACAGCACTTCGTAGTGCTGCTGCGCCGTGACGCGGAAGCCGACGCCGGGCGGCATCTCGCGGTTGATGCCCAGGGCCGTGTCGTAGTCCTTGCTAGAAAGGGCGGTGAGCAGCCGCTGCGCGACCTGCTGCGCCCTATGGCCGTTGTCGGCGCGCTTTTTGGTCATCTCCGCGGCGCTGCGCACCGAAGCCGGCTGGCCGGCCATGCCGAGCACGCGATCGGCGGCGGCGGTGGCGTCGTCCCAGCGCTCCTCGTCGAGCGCCATGTCGGCCTGGGCCAAAAGGTCCACCGCCTGCACCCCGCGCTTCCGCTGCCCGAGCTCCTTGCGCGCAAGCGGCACCAGGACCAAAAGCGCCAGCAGCGCTCCGCCGAGACCAAACATCGCCAGCCGGCGCAGCGACAGCGCCTGCGGGTCGGCGGCCGGCGCGGCACCGCGCTTGCGCTTGCGCGGCGGCGACAGCCCCTCGATAAACTCCAGCATCGTCGGGAAGCGGGCGTCCTTCTTCTTGCTCAGGGCGCGCCGGATGGTCTCGGCGATGTAGCGCGGCAGACCCGGAACCAGGGTCTCGATCGGGACCGGCTCATCGTTTACGACCTGCTTGAACAGGTCGATGATGTTTTCCTGGTCGAAGGGCAGCTTGCCCGACAGCATGCGGTACAGGATGACCGCCACCGACCACTGGTCGGAGCGCCCGTCGATCTCGGAGTTTTTGCCGAGCGCCCCTTCCGGCGCCATGTAGCGCGGCGTGCCCAGGACCAAAAGATCGCGGGTCGCCCGGTCGGCCGGGCGCGGAATCTTCGACACGCCGAAGTCGATGACCTTGGCGGTGGTCGTGACCTGGCCGTCTTGCTCGGTGCGCGCCAGGAAGATGTTGCGCGGCTTGAGGTCGCGGTGGATGACGCCCTTCTGATGCGCCGCGTGCAGGGCGCTGGATACCTGCCGGACGATCTCCAGCGCCTCGGGCAGCGGCACCGTGGGCTCGCGCTCCAGGCGATCCTGCAGGTCCTCGCCCTCCAAAAGCTCCATGACGATGAACGCCAGCCCCGAAGTGTCGTTATCCAGATCGGTGACCTGGACGATGTTGGGGTGGCGCAGCGCCGAGATGATGCGCGCCTCGTCTTGAAAGCGCTCCGCGATGTCCTGATTCGCCGCTGAGCGCGAGTGCAGGACCTTGACCGCGAACATGCCGCCGGTGCGGGTGTGGCTGGCCCGGAACACCGCGCCCATGCCTCCCGAGACCAGCATCTGCTCCAGGCGGTAGGTGTTGGCAAGCACCTGCCCTACGAGCTTTTCCGCCTCCTTCTGCTCCTGCGACATGTCCCTTCCACCAGTGACTTTTTACTGAGCTTGTACTGAGGCTATCAGAGCTGTCATCTCTGCGAAACAGCTTCTGTAGATTTGAACCGGCAGCTTTTGCCAAGCGGCGCTTGCGCGCCCAAGCTAGAGGCGGAGAACCCATCGCAGCGGAAGGGGGAAAGGCTGGGAGCGGCGACTACTTCCTGCGACCCGCGGCTACTTCATGCGCTCGATGAAGCGGGTATCAAGGCGTCCGCGGAGAAAGTCCTCGGTGCGGACCAGGCGCCGGTGGAAGTCGAGGTTGGTCTTTATGCCTTCGACGGTAAACTCATCCAGGGCGCGGCGCAGGCGGGCGATGGCGCAGGCGCGATCCTCGCCAAAGGCGATGAGCTTGGCGAGCAGCGAGTCATAGTTTGGCGGTACGACGTAGCCCTGGTAGATGTGCGTGTCGACGCGCACCCCGAGGCCCCCGGGGATGTGCAGGGCGGTGATGCGGCCAGGGCTTGGGGCGAAGGTCACCGGATCTTCGGCGTTGATGCGGACTTCGATCGCATGGCCGCCCAGCGGCTTTTTCGCCCGCAGGGCTGAAAAGTCGAGCTTCTCCCCGGCGGCGATGCGGATCTGCTCGCGGATCAGATCGACGCCGGAGACCATCTCGGTCACGGTGTGCTCGACCTGGATGCGCGGGTTCATCTCCATGAAGTAGAAGTTCGGCCGGCCTTCGGCGGTGCGCTCGAACAGGAACTCCAGGGTGCCGACGCTGAGGTAATTGACCGAGGCGACCGCCGCCTCGACGCGGTCGAGCAGCTCGCGGCGCTCGTCGGCCGACAGGGCCGGGGAAGGCGCCTCTTCGACCAGCTTCTGGTGGCGGCGCTGGATCGAACACTCGCGTTCGCCCAGGGCCACCACCCCGCCGGTGCCGTCGCCGATCACCTGCACTTCGATATGGCGCGGGGCATCGACGTAGCGCTCGATGAACACGCCCGGGTTGCCAAAGCCAGCCAGCGCTTCGGCGCGGGCGGTGTGCAGCTGCGGCAGCAGGCGGTCGCGGTCGTAGACGATCTTCATGCCGCGCCCGCCGCCGCCGGCGGTCGCTTTCAAGATCACCGGCAGGCCGATCTGGTCGACCGCGGACAGCGCCTCTTCGTCGCTCTGGATAACGCCGGTCCCCGGCAGCACCGGGATCCCGTACGCGGCCATCGTGGTGCGCGCCGCCACCTTGTCGCCCATAAGGCGCATGGTCTCCGGCCGCGGACCGATGAAGACCAGCCGGGCGCGCCGGCACACCTCGGCGAACTCCGCGTTCTCAGAGAGGAAGCCATAGCCGGGATGCACGGCATCGGCGCCGGAGATCTCCGCGGCGCTGATGATCGCCGGGATGTGCAGGTAGGACTTGGGCGAGGGCGGCGGACCGATGCACACGCTCTCATCGGCGAACTTTACGTGCAGGGCGTCGGCGTCCACCGTGGAGTGAATCGCCACCGATGGGATTTCCAGCTCACGGCAGGCGCGTACGATGCGCAGGGCGATCTCGCCGCGGTTGGCGACCAGGATTTTCTTAAATATCGACATGGGTGCGGCCGGGATCCTTCACTAGCCGGCCTTGATGTGGAACAGCGGCTCGCCGTACTCGACCGGGCGGCCGTTCTCGGCCAGGCAGGCGAGCACGGTCCCCTCGATATCCGACTCCAGCTCGTTCATGAGCTTCATCGCCTCGATGATGCACAAGGTCTGGCCTTTTTTGACCCGCTGGCCGACCTCGACGAACGCTGGCGAGTCGGGGCCCGGCGAGCGATAGAACGTCCCGACCAGCGGCGCCGCGATCACCGCGACCCCCGGCTCCTTGGCAGCGCCACTGGGCCGCGCCGCGGCGGTCGCCGCCCCGCTCTGCTCGATCGGGAGCGGCGCCGGGACCGCGGCCGGAGCGCGCTGCACCGGCCCGATGGCCGAGATCTCCGCCCGCCGGCTCTTCAGCCGCAAGCGCTCGCCTGAGGGGCGCGTAAGCTCCAGCTCCCCAAGCTCGAAGTCTTTCATAACCTGCGCCAGGGCACGCACATCCCCGAGCTGAAACGGCCCCTGCAGCTCCTCGCCCGTTTCCGATTCAGACGCCGCCGGGGCGTCGGAGTTTGTCGCAGCGGCCGGAGCGGCGGCCGCAGCCGAGGCCGGAGTCGAGGGTGCAGCGGTGGATTTGGCAGTCATTCGATTCCTCAGCAAGTCACCCCGGCGGCCGAGCCGCCGGAGCCAGAGCCTACGTTCACGGGTTTCACAGGAGTCTCGGCGGCCCGCACATCAGGTGGTCAAAACAGCGGGCCATCGTGACGATCCTCGTCAGCCGCGTCCTAGCGGACCGACGGACCCGCAGCCCTAGGGCCAAAAGCCCGGCCAAGGTGACATGAGACGCAAGCCAGATCAAGGGGTTGGGGGATGGCAGCGCCCGAGATCGGAGACCCAGCGCGCAACCGGTCGCCAAGCACGCTGTCCAGTGAGCCCGCGATCCGGCTTCCTCATCCCGCAGCTACCGCTGTTTGGCCCGCTGCTTCCGCTGTTTGGCCCGCTGCTTCCGCTGTTTGGCCCGCTGCCTCCGCTGTTTGGCCCGCTGCTTCCGCTGCTTGCCCCGCTGCTCGTGTGAATCATCACGCCGCCTGGGCCAGTCTTCCCGCGGAGGAGCATGGTTCTCCGACTGTGCTGCGTGAGCGCCCCGCGGTGTAGGAGGCATGTCCCAGTCTTGGGGATGAACGTCCCGGGGTTCAGGATGATTCGCTTTTTAGTCTGTTTGGTGAGCCCGATCGTCGGGATGTTCATGAAAGCAGCCGGCGATTCAGCGCGAACAGTGGGGTGATCATCCCGCTTGATCGTTTGTTCTTCCAAGTGCTCTGTAGGCACTTCTCGGCTTGGTTGGTGGTTCGCCTGCGGGACTTTTCGGCTTGGCTCGACTTACGCCCGGTCAGCCCGCGGGGTCGTGCAGCCGTCCCACTGTCTCGGCTGCTTATCCAGTCGGTCGGTTTGATGTGCCCATCGTCTTTGCTGCTCATCCCGCTGGTAGTTTTAGATGCTTGGAAGTCCGGCACGGTGATCCCAGGATGTGGGCTGGCGGGCGCGGCGGCGATGCCTTGCGCCCTTTGAGCGCGGATGTAGGCAATCTGAGGCGGCAGGTTCGGGCCGCAGCAGCGGCTGCGCCTTTCTTATCGCCAGGTTACGACCACGTCCGTCGGGGCAGTTCACCCGGAGCCGCCTTGACGCAGCGTAAGGGCAGGCAGTAGCCTGATTGCGGAGGCTATGTTGGCGGACAAGCGAAAAAGCATCGGCAACACCCTGCTGGGGTTATTTGTCGTCCGACCGGAGGACGAGCTAGCGGAAGAGTCACAGGCGGCGGCAGACAGCTCCGGCAGCGCGGGGGCGGCGCCGAGCGCCGGGGCCGGCAAGCCGAGCACCGGGGATGCCACGGTCGATGATCTGATCGCTCGCTATGGCGGCGGCGGCGCGGGGCAGCGGCCGGGCAGCCGCCCTCCCCCACCCCCGCCGCGTCCGGGAACCCGGCCGCCGCGCGGCTCGCTGCCGGGCGTCGCCGGGGCCGCCGGGGCCGCCGCGGATGCCGCCTTGGCGGAGGCGCCTCCGGTGGTGACCCCGTCCCCCGGAATCAAGGTCCCCGAGGTCAAGATCGACTTCCCCGGCGTGCTGCGCCGCGCCGGACTCAGCGACGACGAGCAGGGCCGGGTCGATAAGACCATCAACCTCCTGCACACCCTGCCGGCGGAGACGCCGATCGACATCAAGCGCCAGATCGTCGGCGCCTCGCTGTCGGCCTTCGGCATCCCGGTGGATCAGATCATCGAGTCCGCGGCCTTGCACCTGCGCGCTTACGATCGCCATATTAAAGAGGGTCAAAAACAGACCCAGACCCTGCTCGAGCAGAGCAACCGCCGCCTCGCCGAGCTGGAGCAGGAGGTGGCGCGGGTCAAACAGGTGATGCAAGAACAGCTGGCGCAGCAGCAAGGCTTGACGAGCGCCTGCAACATGCAGAAGTTGCGGGTGCAAGAGGTGCTGGAGTTCTTTGGTCGCGATGCGCTCGACCGGATCGCGCAGACCTCGGTTAAGCTCCGCGACAAGCTACAAGAACCCTGAACCTCCGCCATCCCATGGTCGCCTCGCGACCAAGTCTAAGGAGCTTGTGTAATGTCGGTATTTGGACGTCTGGGCAACCTGTGGAAGGGCTTTATCAACCTGTGGATCTCGGATGTCGAAAAAGAGCACCCGGAGATCGCCTACGAGAACGCCATCAACTCGATGATCGAGAAGTACTCGGCGCTCAAGCGGGCGACGGCGGCGATCATCCGCCGGCGGGAAGAGCTGGCCGAGCGCCTGACGACGCAGAATAAAGAGCTGGCGCAGGTGAGCCACGACCTCAACGCCGCCATCGAGACCAACCAGGACGACCTGGCGGTGGTGCTGATCCAGAAGAAGAACGCCCTGGAAGCGGCGGTCGGCGAGCTGCAGGCGGATCTGGACCTGGCGCAGAAGGACGCGGAGAGTGCCAAGACCTCGCTCCTCTCGGTGCAGAACGAGATCAAGAAGCTCAAGGCGGAAAAAGAGACGATGATCGCCAAGATGGCGTCGGCTCAGGCCCGCATGCGGATCCAAGAGCAGCTGGAGGGATTGTCGGTGGACGCCGATGTGCAGGCGCTCGACAACGTCCGCAACCACATCCGCACCCAGGTCGCGCAGGCCAACCTCAGCAAAGAGCTTGGCGAGACCAACCTCGACTCGCGGCTGGCGGCGCTGCGCAGCACCTCCGGCGACGTGACGGCCAAGCAGCAGCTGGCGCAGCTCAAGGCGGCTTCCGCGGCGCAAAAGGCGGCGGCCGGCGGCGGTAAGTCGATGTAGCTCGCCCACAAGCGGTCGGCGGCGTTCCCACGGCCCGGCGGCTGCGGGGAGCGTACCCGGCGCTCGGGTGGCGGCGGCTCGGCTCCGCCGCAACAGGCATTGCGCGGCAGGTCGCAGACGGCTGCCGCTAGGATAAAGGCGCGTCGGCTGCGGCCGATGGCGCGGAGAATCGCGATGAAACTCACGCCCTTTGCCAAGATCTTTATCGCCCTCATCATCTTGTCGGTCGTCGGCTACGTGCTCTACACCAAGCGCGACAGCGTGCAGCAGTGGGCAAACCCCGGTCAGGGCGGCAAGTCCGACCGCCGCGGCGACGGCAAGACCGATCCGGCGGCGGCCGGCAGCAGCGCCATCGGCAAGGACGACTTCAACGCCATCGGCGCCGCCCGCGAGGCCGGCAAGACCGGCGTCACCGGCATCGCCAAGACCGACATCGGCAACGGCAAGCTCGGTCGCAAGCTGGTGGTCGGTATCAACACCTGGGCCGGCCATGCGCCGGGCATCATCGCCAACGCGGGCCTTGCCGGCGGCGACAAGAACTCGATCTACCTCAGCAAGTATGGCCTCGATGTCGAGTTCAAGCTGCTGGAAGACCCGCAGACCAAGCTCGCGGCGTTCATCAAAGGCGACATCGACATCATGTGGGACACCGTCGATTCGTGGGCGCGTGAGGCCTCCGCGCTGGCGGAGCAGGGCAAGGGCGGCAAGGCCATCCTGCAGCAGGACTGGTCGCGCGGCGGCGACGGCATCGTCTCCCTGTCGAGCATCAAGAGCGTGGAGGACTTGAAGGGCAAAAAGATCGCCACCACGCGCTACACCCCGTCGCACTGGCTGCTTTTATACCTGCTGTCGCAGTCGGGCCTGTCGGCCGCCGACAAGGCGGGGATCGAAAAGAACCTGGTCTTCACCGCCGAGGCGCCGCTGGCCGCAGCGGCGTTCAAGGCCAAGTCGGTGGACGCGGCGGTGACCTGGGAGCCGGATCTGTCCGGCGCGGTCAAGGCGCGCGGCGAGGAGGCCTACATCCTGGTCTCGACCGCCGCCGCCACCAACGTCATCGCCGACTGCCTGGTCGTGCAGCCGGAGCTGGCGCAGAAGGCGCCGGAGACCCTCACCGCGTTCATCCACGGGTGGTTCGACGGCATCGAGTTCATCGGCCGCGACCCGGCGCAGACCTACGCGGTGGTGGGCAAGGCGCTCAAGCTTTCGGAAGAGGACGTGTCGGGGATGCTGTCGGGCCTGAAGCTGACGGCGTTCGCCGACAACGCGCTGTTCTTCGGCCTGGACGGCAACCGCTCGCAGTTCGAGGCGCTGTTTAACACCGCGTTCGTGGTCTGGCGCAAGCAGGGCGTGATCACCAAGGCCATCGACGCCAAGGACTTCGTCGATACGCGCTTTGTCGCGTCGCTGTCGGAGCAGTACCCGGGCCAGAAGGTGGTGGAGACGTTCAAGTTCGACCCGAAGAAAAAGATCGATCCGGCCAAGGAGCGGGCGATCGTCAACAAGTCGCTGACCATCTACTTCACGCCGGGCAGCGATCAGATCATGTCGGGCTCGAACTTCGTGCTCGACTCGCTGGGCGACACGATGACGGCGTTCGGCAACACCTACCTGCGCATCGAGGGCAACACCGACAACACCGGCTCGCGGGCGCAGAACAGATCGGAAGAGCGTCGTGTAGGGAAAGAGTGTCTTCGCCTGTGTAGATC
>CALFML010000868.1 GCA_937879845.1 uncultured Myxococcales bacterium | reverse complement strand
ATCTGATCGGGATCGGAGACAGCAACAGCAGCGGCGCGCGGGATCGCAGTGGCGACCTGTCCGAACGTCTCGGTCATCCCGTAGGTGACGAGGATCGGCAGACCGCGGGCGATGGCGCGGGCTTGGGTGTGCTGCGGCTGGGTGCGCAACAGCAGCTCGGCGTAGCTTAGGGCAGTGGCGTAGCTGCGCTGGGCGAGCTCGTTCTGCGCCCGCTGCAGCATGGCCGGCTCCTCCAGCGGCATGCCGACGGTGGCTTGCGCACCTGCTGTCGGCTGACCTGGGCTATTGCGATGCAGCGAGGCGATCCACTGCACCCCGAGGATCATCGCGGCCACCACCGCGCCGCCCACCGCGGCCCACAGCACCGGGTGTCCGCGCTCTACCGTGGGCGACGCCATGGAGCGCGGCCGCAATGCGAACGACGGATCAGTGGCGATGATGTTTTCCGGATCGAAGCGGTTGGCCGGCGGCCGCATCGGCACGACATGGCCGGGCGGCAACCCCGCGGGCGGCGGCAGCAGCGGACGCGAGCGCACGGCGGCCGGCGGTGGCGGCGGCTGCGGCGGCCGCGGTGCCCCAGCCGGACCGGGTTGGGCCGACTGTCCAGTCGGCGCGAGCACGGGCAGCGGCTGGATGCCCGGCTTGGAGGACTCCGCCTCTCCCAGATCGACGCCCGCCACCGGCAGGTTCAGCACCGGTCCCGGCGGCGGCGGCAGCGGCTCCGGCACGCGGCCGTAGGTGCCGGAGCTGCCCGGGTTGGCCGCGGGCGCCTCGACCGGAGCCTGAATGACCGGCATCGCCCGCACCTGCCGTCCGGCCCGCTGCTCGGGGGCGCGCGGCGCCTTGACCGGTGCCGCGGGCGCGCTGGGCGGCGGCGCAACCGGCTCGACAGTCGCCGGCAGATCGATGAGCGAAGACTGCAGCGCCCGCCACAGGGCTCCCGCGTTGGCGAAGCGGTCGTCGGGCTGCAGCGTCGATGCCATCTCCAGCACCGCGTCCAGGTGCGCATACTTGGGCAGCAGCGTACCGAGCAGCGGCGGCGTCTTCACCGAGCTCACGAAGGTCACCACGCTCGTGGCCGAGAACATGCGCGTGCCGGTCAGACACTCGAATACCAGCGCCCCGATCGAAAACACGTCGCCGCGCGCCGTCGCCAGCTCCGCGTCGGGCTGGAAGGTCTCCGGGGCCGCATAGCCCATGGCGCCGCCCCACTGCACTTTCGGGGTGGCGCGCAAGTGGCACATGCCAAAGTCGCTGATCATGACGCCGCCGTTGCTGCTGCACAGCACGTTGGTCGGGGTGATCCCGCCGTGGTGCAGCCGGATCTCATGGGCGGCTTGCAGGGCGGCGGCCAGCGGCTCGAGGAGCGCCAGCGTCGCCGTCAGCGACAGCGGTCCGCGCAGGAGCCGCTGCGCCAGCGACTCGCCGTTTACCACCGGCATGACCAGATACAGGGCGCCGCCGGGCTCAAACCCGCTGTGCAGCGGGGCCAGGATCGCCGGATTGGCGAGCTGGGCCGCCGTCTGGGCATCGCGCTGGACCCGCTGCAGCACCGCCCGATCGTAAAACTGGGCGTGCAGGCGCTTGACGGCGCAAGGGTTGCCGGTCTCGCGATCAGTGGCGGCGTAGACCACGCCGGAGGGTCCCCGGCCTAAGACCTTGCCGAGCTGGTAGCGCCTATCGAGCAGGCCGTTATCGGGGGTCGCGGTGGGCACGGCGTGATCATACCAGAGGCCCGGGGCCCACGGCTAGTAGTTGGCGCGCGGCCCACCGGTGGCCGCGCTTTCGGTGTGATAGCATGGGGGCAAATGCGCGGCACAAGCGGCACCCGTCTTCTTCGGCAGCTTCGATTAAACCTTCAGCGACCGCTTCCGCCACGGCGACAGCAGGGCCGCGGCTCGGGGGTTTTTCGCGATAGGCCGTGGACCGCCTGGTTGCGAGTCTTTCTTCTCGCCGGTTGCATCGGCGGCGTTGCCGGCGTCGCCTTTTCCAGCTGCATCGTCCCCGACCTTGAGTACTGCTCCACCCGCGAGCAGTGCCCGTCGGTCGAGACCGACCTTGGCATGATGCCGCTCCTATGTCACCCGACGCGCCATGTCTGCGTCAACGCCGGTCCCAACACCTGCTTTACCGACATGGACTGCATCGCCGACTACAAGAACCCGCGGTGCGACACCAGCACCAACACCTGCACGAGCTGCCGCGCCGGCGATTCCACTGACAAATCCTGCGGCCACTTCGCCGATCGCAAGCTGTGTGTTGCCGCGTCCGACGGCTCGGGAACTTTATGCGTCGGCTGCCAGACCAACCGCGACTGTCCGATGACAGCGCCGATCTGCGACGGCCAGCTGTGCCGCAAGTGTTCGGCGCACAGCGACTGCGAAGGACTTCTCAACTGCGACAACGGGGCGGAGTGCAAGGACTCTCTTGTGTGCATTCAGGAAGGCGACTTGACGCCGGATCTGGTCGGCCGCTGCGCGCAGAACGGTCCCATGGCCACCGGCCGCGTCGTGTATGTGAACGGCGACCTGACCAAGTGCATGAAGACCGCCCAGGGCACCGACTTCAGCACTCCTTTGTGCGAGCTTGGCGACGCCCTGACCATGGCCGCGGCGCAGAACCGCCACTTCATTCGCGCCGTCGGTCCGAACCTGGCGCGGATAAACCAGCTCATCACGCAGGGGACGTATACGTTCATCGGTGCGCCGACCAAGACGACGCAGCCCGTATACAAGGACATGGCGGAGGTCGACGTGCGCGACACCTTCGCGACCATCAACGGCACCGCGGCGATCACGTTCGATCAGTTCGATCTGCGTGAAGTGACGCCGATGGATCGGGTCATGATCCGCTGCGCCCAGACCGGCTTGACGGTTCCCTCCCTGACCCTGAAAAACAGCATCCTGAGCGGCGGCGCCATGCCGAGCATGCCCTCGGCGTTGAGCGGAGCGCTGGTGCTCAGCAGCTGCCAGGCGGTCATCGATGGGAACATCATCGGCGTGCGCTCCATGACCGAGCTGTCCAACCCCGCCGTGCCGGTGCACGGGACGGGGATCAACATCGTCGATACCAACGGCACCGATGTGCAGTCTTCCTACCTCATCCAGAACAACATCATCGTCGGCAATGCGGGGTATGGGATAAACCTCGTGGGAGCGCAGGGGGCGGCGTCGAAGTTCATACTCCGCTTCAATACGATCATCGGCAACGGCCGCGGACTCACCGGCCAGCCCGGCGGAATCGCCTGCCCGAGCGGCGGCGGCTTGAAAGAGTTCAGCAACTCCATCGTCTACGGCAACGCGGCAAGCGGGGGCTCGCAGTTTCAGGGCACGGCGAGCTGCAACTTCAAAAACGTCGTCACCGGCGCCGCGGAGAGCGGATCGGACCCGGGCTTTCTCAAGCTGAACCCGGATCTTGACGAATCGTTCCGCATGCGCGCCACCAGCGACAATACCGCCTGCTGCATCGACAAGGTAACTCCCGTCACCGGCGAGACCCTGCCGAGCCGCGATGTCGATGGCACGACGCGGCCGCAGAACAGCAAGTGGGATATCGGCGCATCCGAGCTGAAAAAGTAGCTCCGCCGGTACGCCTCAGAACCTGTCCAACCTGCTGACTCCACCGTCGAGTTTTCTGGCTTCGAGAGCCGTCCGCGTACCTGGGTAATCCGGGCTGCGCGGTTTCATCGCCGCCAGTATGTCAGCCGTACGGCTACTCGTGCGGCTTTATTGACCTGGGGTCGCAGGCGTTTGCGGTTTTGAATGCGGCGGGAGATCTTTCGTCGCAGCTATCGTGGAATAATCGTGGCCTTGGCGGCAGGCGCAGGGGCATGAGACTGTGGCCGACATGATCGCAGCTCGGGTCCGAGATTCATCTTTGGAGAAACCATGAGACGTGCCGTATTTGCTGGAACGCTGCTCCTCCTTGGTTGCTATGAGGAGGTGGACGTTCGGCCGCCCCAGCGAGTTTATGTTCAGCCGACTCAGAACTACCGTCCGCCCGACCCGGTCTACTCCCAGCCGCCGCCCCCTGTCTACACGCCGCCGCCCGAGCCGGTCTACGCGCCGCCGCCGCCGCCGCCCGCTTACACGCCGCCGCCTGAGCCGGTCTACACGCCGCCGCCTGAGCCGGTCTACACGCCGCCGCCCGACCCCGGCTATCCGCCGCCCGACTATGGCGCTGAGCCGCAGCCGGAAGCCGTCGGGTTCGATATCGAGCCGCCGCTGCAAGAGCCGCCGCCGGTGGCCGTTGAATATGCGCCGCCGCCGCTGCTCTTCGAATCGCCGCCGCCTTCTCCGTTTATCGATGCGGTGTGGATCGGCGGCTATTGGCACTGGGACTCTGGGTGGGTCTGGGCGCGCGGACGTTACTTGGCGCCGCCGCGCCGCGGCTACCTCTTTAGCGCCCCCTATTATGAAAACCGCAACGGGGTCGTAATCTTTGTCGCCGGACACTGGCGGCCTCCAGGGTCGCTGTTCGTGCCGCCTCCGCCGGGAATCAGGCTGACTCTCTCGGTCGGCAGGCCGCGGCCGGGAGTGTTCATCGGCGCTCGTCCCGTGGGCGGGCCGGGCATCTTCGTCCCGCCGCCGCCCGGTTCGCGTCCGGGAATCATCGTTCCTGCGCCGCTCGGGACTCATCCGGCGGTAGTGATGGCGACGCCGCCGGTTGTGCGGCCCGGACTTTACATCCAGCACAATAGCGGGAACATCCGGACTCCTAACGGAACCAACGTCACGGTCATCGCTCCTTCGGGGGTCACCGCATCCGGACAGGCCGTGCATGCCGTGGTTCCGGCGCGAGCCGTCCCCGTTGCTCCTGCTCCCGGCCGCCCTTACCCACCGCGCCCTGGTTCCGAGTTCGGACAGCCAGCGCCCGCCGGAGGGTTCGGCCAACCGCCGCGACAACCGCCGCCGGGTGGGTTCGGACAACCTGCGCCGCATCAGCCGCCGCCGGGC
>CALFML010000867.1 GCA_937879845.1 uncultured Myxococcales bacterium | reverse complement strand
GGATCGCCGAGGTCAGCGCATTTTTCAGCGACGGCCGATTGGCTTCGTCGCAGCTCTGGGAAGATCTGCGGAACATTGGCAGAGTGAGTTGCCGCTGCAGCGGGAGCCGATTCCCGAAGCGCCGCGCGGCAAAATTCCGCCAGCCGATTAACGGACGCAGTGGACGCCGCGGACGCCGTGGACGGATAGAAAATAGTAAAAAAAGATTGCATGGGAAAAAGCCTCGCCTAATCTAGTTAGGCGCGTTGCGCTGGTGGACGTTCTGTAATTTCGCAGAGCGTTAGTACGAAGGGTGGGTCCATGCCCACAAGTCATGTGTCCTGGGGGAGCATCGAGCTCCTCCACAATGTTGTCCGCACGCTCACGCTCCTTCACGAACAAGGTCAGCCGTTTCCGGTCATCCGCTACCGGGGCAAGGTCAAGCTGCATGGCTCAAACTGCGCCGTGCAGGTGACCGCAGACGGGGTGTTCACCCAAAGCCGGACGTCGCTGCTCACGCCGGAGTCGGACTACAAGGGCTTTGCCGCCTTTGTCCGCTCGCACGAGAGCTACTTCCGCTCCCTCCCGCCGGGCTGCGTGATCTTCGGCGAGTGGTGTGGTCCGGGCGTCGAAAAAGGAATGGCGATCTCGCAGGCCAAGAGCAAGGTGTTCGCCGTGTTCTCGGTCCGGGTGGGCGAGCAAATGGTCTATGAGCCGGAGGCGATAAGAGCCCTCCTGCCGGCCGCGGGGGCACCGGAGACGCTGTACGTTCTGCCCTGGGAGGGCGCGGAGTTCCAGGTGGACTACGGCTCACCGGAGGGGCTGCAGCAGACCGCGGCGATGATCAATGCCCGCGTGGAGCAGGTGGAGCGCGAGGATCCGTGGGTCAAGGCGACCTTCGGCATCTCCGGGCTCGGCGAAGGGCTGGTGTTCTACCCGATCGCAGTGGACGGCGGCGAGCCCAAGGCGGATCCGGAGAGCCTGTCGCAGCTTATGTGGAAGGCCAAAGGCGAAAAGCACCGCACCGCAGGGACGCGCACGGCGGTTCAGGTAAATGCCGAGGTCGTGGCTTCGGTCGAGGAGTTCGTGTCGCTCATGGTGACCGAGGCGCGCCTCCAGCAGGGCCTGGGCGCGGTGTGCGGCGGAACGCGCGATCCCAAAGCGACGGGGAAGTTTCTTGCCTGGACCCTGGCCGATGTCCAAAAGGAATCGGTCGCAGAGCTCGAAGCGTCAGGGCTGACCTGGGCGCAGGTGGAAAAAGCGGTGCAGGCCAAAGCGCGCTCATGGTTTCAGAATAAGCCGTAGCGCGGTCGCGCGATTCCCGCGGTAGCGGGGTCGCGCGACTCCCTATGATCAATAGCCAGGCACGACAGCCAAGCAACCAGCCAGGAACCTACTCGCACATGTCTACTCCCACTGCTTCAAGCTCAGGCGCGGCGGACGGCGACAACTATGACGAAGTTCTGGAGGCGGTGAAGAAGCGCTTTCGCACCGCCACCAAGCGCGACAAAGGGTCGCCGGCTTTGTTTGTCACGGAGGCGCCGGAGCTGTACCAGGTCTTTCTGGAGGCGCTTCCGGCCGCGCTGCGCCCGGTGAACACCTGCTCCGCGTGCCGCAGGTTCGTAAACCGCTACGGCGGCATCGTGCGCGTCGATGCCGATGGCAAGGCGGTTCCGGTGTTGTGGGATAAGGAGGGCGGCCCGGAGCCGTACGCGGCGGCAATCCGGGCGCTCGCCGCTGCCGTGGCGCGCGCACCGATCCACCGTGTCTTTATCTCCGATGAGAAAGTCTGGGGGCAGCCGCAGACCGGAGAGTGGACGCACTTTTCCATTACCCCGGGGGAGGCGCTGCTGCACAAGTCCCTGGTCCAGACCGCGGGTCAGGTGGCGGCGGAGAAGACGCAGGACTATAAGACGCTCGAAGCCGGGCTCGGGGAGTTTCCGCTCGCCGTGGTCAAGCGCGCCCACTCCTTGCTGACGACCGGGGCGCTGTACCGCTCTGAGAAGTGCATCGGCGTCGCCAAGTGGCTCCTCGACCTGCATGAGCGGCGGCAAGCGACGCAAAACCAGCGCGAGCGGGACAACCTGACCTGGCACGCCGCGGCGAGCGCGCCGGCCGGGTTCTGCCATATCCGCAGCTCGATGATCGGAACCCTTCTGGAGGATCTTGTCGCCGAGCTGCCGTTCGATCAGATCAAGACGCGCTTTGACGCCAAGATGCACCCGCTTCAGTACCAGCGCCCCACCGCGCCGCCTTCGGCCGGAAACATCGCCCAGGCGGAGAAGATCATCGCCAAGCTCAAGGCCGCCGGGTCGTTGGAGCGGCGCTTTGCCAAGCTTTCCGACATAAAGACCTTCTGGACTCCCAAGCCGAGCAAGAAAAAGGGCGAGAAAAAAGGCGTCTTCGCGCATCTCCGCGAGCAGGCCGAAGCGCCGTCGCCGCAGGTCGACGTCCCGCCCATCACCATGACCTGGGACAAGTTCTCACGCACGGTGCTGCCGACGGCAGAGAGCATCGAGTTCCTGGTGCCGGCGAAGAACCAGCCGTACCTGGGTCTGGTCACGGCGAAAAATCCCGACGCGCCGCCGATCGTGCAGTGGGACAGCGAAGAAGAGCGCAACCCGGTGACTTGGTATCTGTATGTCAACGGCTCGACGCCGGCGCGCTGGAACCTCAAGGCGGGGGTCTACCATCCGGTGACCGCGGTGGCGCTTGCCCCTTCGATGTGGAACCCGGCAAAGCGCTTCGAGCACCAGGGCGAAAAGGCGATCTTCATCCTCAAGGGAGCGCGCGACACGGAGTACAAAAACGGCGCCGGCATGTTCCCTGAATTCCTCAAGAGCGAGCTCCATCCCGTTCGCGCCACCATCGAGGCCTACACCAAAAACGCGATCATCGAAGGCAAGGACGAAGCGGAAGCCTGCGGCATCGTCTTGCAAAAAGGAGTGGCTTGGGACTATTCGTTCCGCGTCGCCGCGCAAGGCGGCGTGCGGGTCGTGTACAAGCTCGATCGCTGGGACTGAGTGCCGTTTGGCAGGCTGCGGCAAAACGTAGCGAGCGGTCTGCGGCCCGCGCAGCGGATGCGGCCCAGGTTATGATGGGCGCATGGGTGGTAGCGTTGCTTCACTTCCGCTGTCGCTTGCTGGAACTCGCCGCGGCCAGCTGGCGATCGGCCGCCAGCTGCTGCCGGCGCGCGACGGCTTGATCGGACTGCGGCAGGACTTCGACGGCAGCGACCTGCGAGTGGTCGTCACCCACCAGGCTACGGTCATCGCGCTGGTGCAGGTGGAAGCGGGAGCGGTGACGTTTCCGCTCGCGACCGGAGAGATCCCGGCGCCGCCGCGCTTTCTCCTCGCCCTGCCCCCGCGCAGCGTCGTGCCGATGCGCTTTCATAGCGCGCGCGTGCGCAGTGACGGGGTGGCTGACTTTTCGCCGCTGTGGTCGGGACAAGCAGCGTTTTGGCCGACCGCGCAGGAACAGATGCCGCTGTCACGTGCAGCGGTGCAGGCGCTGCTGAATCCGGTCGCCGTCGCTCGGCCCACTCCGATTGATCCGGACGCCGCCGTGGCAGCAGCCGTCGTGCGCGCCCGCGTCCTCCTGCATGAGCAGCTGGCGCTCCCCGCGCCGGTGCGGTTCGCCGCGCTGCGCGTCGGCATGGCCGCCGACACCCTGACCCGCCTGTTTTCCGCCGCCTACGGCTTGCCGCCCAAGCAATACTGCCACCGCGCCCGCCTGTTCGAAGCGGTGCTGCGCCTGCTCTCCGGCCAGTCGATCCTCGAGACCGCGTTCAACGTCGGGTTCAACGACGTGAGCCGGTTTTACCGCCAGTTCAAGCGCGTCGTGCGCACCACCCCCGGCGAGTACGCCGAGATCGGAAAGCGCCAAGACCTGCCAAGCCCTGATCGCGCATAACCTGGGTATGTTTGGCAGCCGTGCTGACTTGGTCGTTGATCTGACCTACCTTGCCACCTTGGCCGCGCCGATCGTCGCGGGGGTGAGCATCCGCAGCGCCCGCGGTCGGCGGTATGAGCGGCACCGCCGCCTGCAGGTGGGGCTGCTTTTGGTGTGCCTGCTCGCGGTGCTGGCGCTGGAGACGCGCATCCGCCTGGCCGGCGGCTCCGGCGCGCTGCTGCGGCAAGCCCCCGCCGCCTGGGCCAAGACCGCGCGCATCTTTCTCGGCGTGCATATAACGGCGGCCGTGGCCACGTACGCAGCGTGGAGCTACCTGGCGGCGGCCTCGTGGCGGAGGTACCGTCAGGCGCTGCCGGGCAGCTTCTCGCAGCGGCATCGCCGGCTCGGCTTTTTGATCCTGGCCGGGCTGGGGTTTACCGCGCTGTCGGCGACCGGCATGTACTTATTCGCTTTCGTCATCTAGCCAGAAATCGGGCTCGGCCCGGTCGGTGTGATGCCGTCTTTTTTACCCGCTCGTTCGCGCGGGCGCTCGCCCCGACGCCGGCCGCAGCGGCGAACCTTCCGCGGCGACCGCTGTAACTTCCGCCACCTAGCCGCGGCGCGGAACGGCGGCGCCGCCGGCTCCGTCGGCCGCGTCATCAGGATCGCCGAGGTCAGCGCATTTTTCAGCGACGGCCGATTGGCTTCGTCGCAGCT